>NZ_JBEFZF010000004.1:0-499053 GCF_046524175.1 Spongiivirga sp. MCCC 1A20706 | reverse complement strand
CCCAGGGTGTAGTAAATGCATGGATTAATAGTGATAGCCACAGAGAAGTATTGGAAGATGATTTCTCGCATATCGGAATCTCCGCTAAAAAAGATAACAACGGAAAGTATTACTACACTACCATCTTTTCTAAACTATAGTTGATATGGCAATTAACAATTAAAGTCAGAATTAAATAAAATATAAATACATCACTAAATGAAAAAAGTATTACTATTCATCTTGCTTATCTCAGTAGGAACCTTAATTATCTTTTCTTGAATTATAAAGTAAATGGCTTTCGCCATCTATGAAAGAGAAAAAAACCTAAAACAAAAAAAATCCCGAGCCAATACTCGGGATTTTACTTTTTAGTCTTCCTAATCAACCTAGAGCAACATCTAAACTCATCATTACGATGAATCCTCCAATAAAGCCTAAAGTCGCGATATCAGTATATTTATCGCGTTGGGTTTCTGGTATCACTTCTTCAATAACAACAAATATCATTGCGCCCGCAGCAAATGCTAAAGCGTAGGGTAATATGGGAGTAAAAAAAGAGACCGCTAATGCTCCGACTACAGCGGCAACTGGTTCTACAATGGCTGATAGCTGACCGTACCAAAAACTTTTGAATTTTGATGCTCCCTGCCGACGCATTGGCATAGAAACAGCAAGACCTTCCGGAAAATTCTGGATACCTATCCCCAATGCTAATACTACCGCGCCTGCAATTGAAGCCTCCGGCAATCCAGCGGCAACACCCCCAAAAAGTACGCCTACTGCTAATCCTTCAGGAATGTTATGTAATGTAATTGCAAGTACCAATAATGTAGTACGATGCCAAGGAGTTTTTATTCCTTCTGCCTCTTCTTGTCTAAAATTTATATGCAAATGGGGTAAAACTTTGTCCAAGCCATATATAAATAAAGCTCCAAGGGCAAAACCTATGGCCGCCGGCATCACCTTAACAAAACCTTCGCCTTCACTCATCTCAATCCCAGGAGCCAACAAACTCCAAAAACTTGCAGCAACCATTACTCCTCCAGTAAAACCAAGCATTCCATCTAATAATGCCCTGTTCATTCCTTTAAAAAGAAACACCAAACTTGCTCCCGTTGCGGTCAAAATCCATGTAAATAAAGAAGCATAAAGTGCAGCCAAAATAGGATCAATGCCCTCTAAATATGTAACTACCTGATCAAACATTCTAAATCTTCTTTACGTATAAATTATTAGTTATTCTGCTAGATAAAGGGAGTTCCTTCTTCTTAAGTCGAACAACCATAGTCCCATCAAATGTTTCTTTTGATAGTACTTTCATTTTTTTTCCTAGTTTAATATTATGATTGTCTAAATACTGAAGAAAGTCTGAAGAAGAATCGTGTACACCAACACACAAGCATCTTTCTCCCACTTCAATTTCAGACAAAGTAACACGTTTCGATTTCTTAATTTGACCATCTTTGTCTGGTATTGGGTCTCCGTGAGGATCTTCTGTAGGGTATTCCAAAAATGCATCCAGCTCGGCGGTTAATTTTTCCGATTTAATATGTTCCAACTGCTCCGCAACATCATGCACTTCATCCCAAGTGAAATTTAATTTCTCTACTAAAAAAACTTCCCATAAGCGATGCTTTCTTACGATTTTAATGGCAACTTTTTCGCCTTTTTTGGTCAAGGTAACGCCTTGATATTTTACATAATCAACCAGCGCTTTGTCCGCTAGTTTCTTGATCATATCAGTCACCGATGACGCTTTAGTTTCCATTTTGTCAGCAATAGCATTAGTGCTAACACCTCCCTCTTGTTGCTGGCTTAAATGATAAATGGCTTTTAAATAATTTTCTTCTGAATGCGTAAACATGATGTCAAAAATTTTAACAAATATATTATTTTTTAAGCAATGGTAATTCATTTTTTAGTTTAATCTAAAAATTGTATTATTTTTGCGCTTCAAATTGAGCTATGAAACAATTATTAATCGCCATCTGTCTATTTTTTTTGGCAATTTGTAGTGCCCAAGATATAGCCGTTGTTAGCGGTGCCATTACACATAACAATCAACCTGTACCTTATGCAAGTATTTATGTTCAAAATGGATCAGAGGGCACCACCGCTAATGTTGATGGTTATTACAAACTAACATTAACAGCAGGAGATTATACTTTGGTTGTACAATCTCAAGGTTATCGCACGATTAAAAAGTACATAAACGTAGCCAAGGATGAAAACCTCACTCTTAATTTTGCACTTACTGAAGACGTTCTAGGTCTTGAAGAAGTAGTATTAAGCGCTACACGAAATCGTGTAGAACGAAAAACAACTCCTGTGGTCGTTTCTTCAATAAAACCAAGATTACTTAAAGCAACACAATCAATTACCCTTGCAGATGGCTTAAACTTTGCTCCCGGAGTGCGAGTAGAAACTAATTGCCAAAACTGTGGATTTACTCAGGTAAGACTTAATGGACTGGATGGAGCTTATACCCAAATTCTACTGAATAGTCGCCCGGTATTTACATCGTTACTTGGAGTATACGGCCTTGAGCAAATACCAACTAATATCATCAACCGAGTTGAAGTGGTGAGAAGTGGCGGATCTGCCTTATTTGGCTCCAATGCCATTGCAGGAACGGTAAATGTGATTACCAAAGATCCGGTATTAAATACCTGGGAAATAGGCAGTAACCTCGCCATAATAGATAGTGATGCTCTTGATCGCAATGTAACGTTCAACGTATCTACCGTTGCAGATGACTTAAATAGCGGAATAACGCTATATGGTACTTATAGAAACAGAGATGAATATGACGCAAACGATGATGGATTTACGGAAATAACAGAACTTCGTAATACTACCATTGGAGGTAAAGCTTTTGTAAAGCCTAACGATCGTAGTCGTGTTTCGGTTAATTTAAATGCTATTCGTGAATATCGTCGTGGTGGAGACCGTTTAAATCTAGCCCCTCAGTTTACCGATATTACCGAAGAATTAGATCATGATACATTTATAGGTGGCGCCGACTATGAAATAAATAGTGAGGATAACACCAACAAGTTTCAACTATACACATCAACATCATATACAGATAGAGATAGTTATTATGGAGGATTGGGAGGTGCCCGTACGAGACAGGACAGTATAACCGCAAATAATGCTTTTGGTTCTACGAAAGATCTTGCTTGGGTAAACGGATTGCAATACACTAAAAACTTCAAAAATGACGATGTCATCACTTCTGGTGTCGAATACAATATTACCAACACAGAAGATATTATACCTGGATATAATCGACTGATTGACCAAAGCGTAAACTCGATAGGTGTGTATGCACAATATGAATGGAAACCCTCAAAAAAATTTACTGCTTTACTAGGGGGGCGATTAGATAATGTAATAGTTGACGGAGATTACACTATCGGTGGTATATCCCGCAATGTAAATATCAGTCAAACAGCATTTTCACCAAGATTAACGCTATCGTACTTGCTTACTGAAGAATTGCGTTTTCGTGGCGGGTACGCTCGTGGATTTAGAACTCCGCAGGCGTTTAATGAAGATTTACATATCTCAAGCGTGGGTGGCGAACCACAATTTGTGATCCTGTCTGACGATTTAGAATCAGAATTCTCGAACGCATTTACTGGTTCATTAAATTATTCGAAAACCGTAAATCTTTGGCAATTAGATTTTTTAATAGAAGGTTTCATTACTCAACTTAAAGATCCTTTTACCTTGGTAAGTACGGGTGCTGTTTTAGAAAATGGCTCGATACTAGAAGAGGTCAGAAATGGAGAGAACGCCAAAGTGTTTGGTTCTAATTTTGAATTTGGGGTATCCCCCAATCCCAAATGGCGATTCCAACTTGGTGGTACCATACAACGTACAAAATTCGAAGAAGAGCAGCTTTTATTTGAAAGCGACGGAACTCCTGGTGAAAATGATATCGCAATTGAAGAGTTCGTGAGAGTTCCTAATCTGTATGGTTACCTCAATGCTTCATGGCTACCGAACAAAAAATTTAATGTAGACCTGACAGGGACTTATACAGGTGAGATGACTGTTCCTTTGGTTATTAGCGATACGGGCTTTTTACAATTGAATGAGGTCAATCCTTTTTTTGACCTAAATATCAAAGTGGAAAGTCATATCGATTTTAATGACGACTTCATGGTAACATTTTCAGCAGGTGTGAAAAACCTATTTAACAGCTACCAAGATGATTTTGACATAGGACCGACAAGGGATTCTGATTATATTTATGGACCCAACCTACCTCGAACGCTCTTTGTTG
Organism: Spongiivirga sp. MCCC 1A20706; assembly: GCF_046524175.1. Classification (NCBI taxonomy): domain Bacteria; kingdom Pseudomonadati; phylum Bacteroidota; class Flavobacteriia; order Flavobacteriales; family Flavobacteriaceae; genus Spongiivirga; species Spongiivirga sp. MCCC 1A20706. The sequence continues at coordinate 494,777 of NZ_JBEFZF010000004.1, read as the reverse complement.
GCATAAAATTTGGCAAATTTCATTAGCAGATCATACATCTTAAAAACAATATAGCCGGAGATAAATAATAAAAACTGATGCTTATAAGAGTTAGCACATACTTGCTTTTTGCTTTACTATGCCAAACTATTTCAGCACAACAAACAACTACAATAGATTGGCTCACTTTTGAGCAGTTAGAAGACTCACTAAAAGTAAAACCTAAAAAAGTACTTATCAATTTTTATGCAGACTGGTGTGTATATTGCAAGAAGATGGAAAAGGTTGGTTTTCGAGATCTTAAAGTTATTTCAAAATTAAATACCAGTTACTATGCTGTGAAGATGAATGCCGAGAGTACTGATACTATTTCGTTTGGAGGTGGGATATTTGTGAATAAACAGCTTGGAACCAAGAGAAATCCAACTCACGAAATTCCACTACTATTAGCCTCACGTAAAAATCGTCCATTTACGCTTCCTGCACTAATTGTTTTAAACGAAAAGTTTGAAATAACAGCAAGATATTTCGAATACCTATCGCCCAAAAAACTTTTAAAAGTGTTAGATGAGTAATCTAAATCGTTTTAATTGTAGTAGTATTTACAATAGAATTTTTCATTTTCCTATTTTTGAGAAAATCTAGTGTTCTATGAAAGTGATATTAGTAATGGTTTTTTCGTCAATTATCGGAATAATTCCACTATCTGCTCAGAAAAAACAAAAAATAGACACCACTTATGCGTATCAAACTACTGTGATGAAGCAAGTAGTAGGTTTGCAAACACAATCAATTCAAAAAGATAAATTCTATTTAAATAGCCGAAGTAATGCATTGATTAAAGGAGGAAAAAACAGGGTTTTACTACCAGTAAATCTTCCTAATAATACTAAAGAATGGTATTACGTTTTTTCGGCATCACGAAATGAAGAAGAAATCACAAATACACTTAAAACCTTTAATCTGGCTGGTGAACTTACCAACTTTATAGAACAGAAATCGTCTCTGCAACAATCAGTTAATAGTTTGAATGCGCCACCAGGAGCAAATATTTGTGATATTTATGTTGTCGACGAATCGAATGCGCTACTTTTTAAAGACAAAGAAGATTTCACTTATGATCTAAGCGGCTCACGTGAGAATTATAAATCTGGTATTGTAACCGTAAAAAAGAAGTCCAGAAATGAGGTATTCTTAGCCTTAAACAATCCGGATAATTTGTACGGTATTCACTTGGCTATTGAGATTATAGCTGTTGTTGAAAATATTGGTTTTAAAGAAGAAACGATTCGTATACCTGTCATTACCTACTCTAACTAACCTATGCAAGACTCCACGTCTTTTGACTATATTTTTACAGGAACAGGAGCAGCTGGTTTGATGTTGGCTTACCGAATGGTGATGTCAGGAAAGTTTGCTGATAAAAATTTTCTTCTGTTAGATAAAGACTTGAAGAATACAAATGATCGTACCTGGTGTTTTTGGGAAGAAGGAATTGGCGAATGGGATGATATTGTAACCATTAAGTGGGATAATTGCCTTTTTAAAGGGAATAATTATAGTAATAGTTTTAAGCTAGATCCGTTTTCATACAAGATGATAAGGGGTATTGATTTTTATAAGAAAATACTAGGTGTTTTAAGTTCACAAAATAATATTGAAATCAGACAAGAATCGCTGTCATCACTTAAAGATGAAATAGCACATGTGGTGGTTAGAACCAATCAAAATGAATACTTTGGGCAAAAAGTGTTCAATAGTATTTTTGATTGGAAAATTATCAATAATCAAAATAAATACCCTGTTTTACAGCAACACTTTATAGGATGGGTAGTTGAAACCGAAGAAGCTATTTTTGATGCTACTACAGCTACTTTTATGGATTTTGACCTACCACAAAATGGCAATACACGCTTTATGTATGTGTTACCAAGGTCTAGCAACGAAGCCTTACTAGAATACACCTTGTTTTCTAAAGATCTGTTAGAGCCGTTAGCATATGAAAATGCGATAAAAGAGTATTTAGAACAGCTAGGAGTTAGCAATTATACTATCAAAGAAACGGAACATGGCTCTATACCGATGACGGTAGCACCTTTTGGAATTAATACAACCAAAAATATTTTAGATATAGGAACAGCAGGTGGTTGGACCAAAGCCAGTACTGGTTTTACTTTTAATATGATATCAAGAAAGACTAGGGATTTAGTACTCTTAGTTGATACAGACATTGATTTTCGAAAATTGAATAAAAAAACACGCTTTTGGTATTATGATCTTTGGTTTTTAGATGTTTTAACCAAATATAATCACAAAGGAGGAGTCATTTTTACTAAAATGTTTAAGCGAAATGATCCTAAAAATATATTGAAGTTTTTAGACGAGCAAACTCATTTCATTCAAGAGCTTCGCATTATGTCTAGCCTAACTTCATGGCCCTTTTTAGAAGCCTTTTTTAAGCGATTATTTTAGACAGTGCGATTCATCAAACTTTCACCAAACTTCTGGAGCATCATTTTTTTGCTTTCATCAATCGCTAGGGTATCTAAAACAGAAAATGCCTTTTCAGTATAGGTTTTAATTGCCCGTTTAGTTGCATTGGCCGCTCCAGTAGTTTCAAAAAGCTGTTTTACTATGGTAACTTTCTCTTCACTTGATGCGGGTTGAATTGAAAAAAGATCAGTAAGCTGAGTAGCCTGTTTTTTGTTTGAACCTTTAAGAGCTTTTAAATACAAATAAGTCTTTTTATTTTCAATAATGTCACCGCCTACCTGTTTGCCAAATGTTTTAGGGTCACCAAATGCATCGAGAAAATCATCTTGAAGCTGAAAGGCGATGCCAAGATTCCTGCCAAATTCATAAATACCATTTTGGTCTTCAATTTCAGCTTTTGCAATAATAGCGCCCATTTTCATTGCGGCTGCCACCAAAACGGATGTTTTGTACTCTATCATTTTAAGATATTCAGTAATAGTGACATCATCGCGAGTTTCAAAATCAATATCATACTGCTGTCCTTCACAAACTTCAAGAGCAGTTTTACTAAACAAGGTTATGAGATCTTTAAAAATTGGATGCTCATATGATTCGAATAATTGATATGATAAAATCAACATTGCATCCCCTGATAAAATGCCTGTATTAAGATCCCATTTTTCATGCACTGTTGCTTGACCTCGTCGGAGCGGCGCATCGTCCATAATATCATCATGTATTAGAGAGAAATTATGAAATACTTCAATCGCCAATGCTGCATCTAAAGCGTGTTTATGATCACCTGCAAAAATATCAGTAGTCATCAGAGTTAAAAGAGGTCTTAACCGCTTTCCGCCCAGTTTTAAGATATAATTTATGGGTTGGTAAAGACTGGTCGGTTTGTTGTTATATGTTTTTTCTTCAAGATATTCTACAAATACCGCTCTGTAGGCATCGATTGATAGCATGCATTTCAATTTGTAGCTAAAATACAATGTTCTGGTCTTATTTTAATTGCAAAAGTTCGATGAAAAGAAAAACCCCAGCACTTTCGTGCTAGGGCCAGGTTTTTGGGTATTAATGTTTTTAATTGGCTTCCATTTGCACAACAGCAAACTCAGATCTTCTATTAAGCTCGTGCTCTTCTTCAGAGCACTTTTGCCCATCATCACAGGGTGTAATCAACTCCATTTCACCAAAGCCTTGATAATTTTCTATTCGGTTTTTAGGAACTCCCTTTTTAGTAAGGTAGCGATAAGTCGCTAATGCCCTATTTTGAGATAAACGAAGGTTATATGCGTCAGCACCGCGACTGTCGGTATGCGAGCCGATAGCAATAATCATTTCAGGATACTTATTGATCATTAAATCAACAACCTTATCCAATTCTTTACCGGCATCCCTTCGAATATTATAGCGATCAAAATCAAAATAAATCTTATTGATATCGATATCAGCCAATACTTCTAATTTTTTAATTGGCTCCAGTTCAAAATCTAAGGTCAAGCTATATCCAGACTCAGGCTTTTTTGTAAATAACGTCTTGGTTTGCGAGATATATTTGGGAGCTGATGCTTCTATGTTATATTGAGTATCCATATCGACATCATACTCATAATAGCCATTTTTATCGGTTTGTACAGTGGCAAATACCTCATTGCTTTCATCCATTATTTTAACCATGGCATTCGCTATGGGTTCCTGATTCACAATATCAGTTACCGTACCATTTAATGTAATCTGCGGTATTCTTACGAATGAGTATATGTCGTCATCACCGGTACCACCTATTCTATTACTGGAAATAAAACCATTAATTCCGTCTGGTGCCAAATAATATGAAAAATCATCTTTATTACTATTTACAGGAAGACCTAGATTCAAAATATCCACCACCTTGCCCATATCATCTTGAATCGTAGCAAAAATATCGAGTTGCCCTAAACCTTGATGGCCATCAGAAGAAAAAAACAATGTTCCATTCTCATGAATAAACGGAAATAACTCGTTTAGTGGTGTATTTATAGTATCTCCTAAATTTTCTGGGGTCGAATATGACCCATTTTCTAAAATAGAAACCTTATATAAATCACTACCGCCAAAACCTTCTTTACTGTCAGAAGCAAAATATAGTGTTTTACCGTCTTTAGAAAGCGTTGGGTGTCCAGTTGAAAAATCGTCACTATTGAAAGGGAGTTCAATGATATTGTCCCATTTACCATCCACCTTAGTCGCACGATATATCTTTAAGTTACTTATTCCATTTTCATCTTTACCTTTTTTATTTAAATAGTTAGTACGAGTGAAATACATCGTATTACCATCTGCGGAAATCGTCATAGATCCTTCATGAACCTTCGTATTAACGTCTCCGGAAATTTTAGTTAAGATGGCCGTACCCGAAGTGTCAATTTCGGTTTTATAGATATCTAAAAAGGGTTGTAAGTTCCAGCCGTAAAGACGTTTTATAAGTCCGCTATCATCGCGAGTAGATGCAATATAAGTAACACTGTCATGAGTATATGCACCGAAATCGCTGAAGGCGCTATTATAAGGGCTTTCAGTAATTTCATAACGTTGTTTTGCCTGGTAAATCTCATCAACGAACTTATCATTTTTAATCATTCGTTCGACATTACCAACCTTTCCTTTTGCCGTTTCTCGATATTTTTTTAACCAGTTGCGTGACTCCTTATATTTTTTGATTCCTCTTAAAGCTTGTGCATATCTTAAGTAATATGTTGGATCAATATCTTTTTGTTGTACAACATCGGCATAGTATTTAACTGCATTTTCCGGATCGCGAAGTAAAGTATAAGCATCTGCGATTTTTCTCTTCGCATAATCAGTGTTATAGTTATTATCGATCATATCTTGATATGAAGTGATCGCTTTTGCATAAGCAAAACTATTGAACATAGCATCTGCTCGGCGTTGCCTACCGTACTGCGCATTAATTAAACTTACCGAAGTAATTAGTAATAATCCCGTAATTAATGTATGGTTTCTCATCAAAAGATTTAATTAAAAATAACGAGGAGATTTCATTTTGTTTTTCACAAAACTAAACTCATAGATAAGTAAGATTTCATGAGTCGATTGGGTAAATGCCTTGAGGGAAGTTAATGGAGATTCATAGGCATAACCAACTCTAAGCTGATCTGATATTTTAAAATCAGCTAAAGCACCAACCGCTCCACCAAGATCACCACCCACGCGATAGGAAGCACCCAACCAAAGCTTATCATAAAACAGAAAGCTCCCGGTAAAATTATAAGAAATTGGTACGGCCTGAGTTATTTGTAATAAAGAAGTAGGTCTGAATTTAATAGTATCATTGATATCAAACACATAACCAGCAATTACATAAACATCATTCTGCTCTAGCGTCTCAAAATCCGTATTTCTGTTCCTGTCATTGGTTAGTAGTTTAGGAGCAGATAGGCCTACATAAAATTTCTCGCTATGAAGATAGCCTCCCAATCCAAAATTAAAGGTCCATCGTTTGTTAATACCGGCTATATAAGGATCTTCTAGAGCAGCAGCTGATGTAAAGCCTGTAAGGTTAAAAAAATTAGCACCTGCTTTTAAACCAAAAGAGGCCTTTATTGATTGAGATACAGGGATCGTATATGAGAAATCTCCATAGAGTTTAGTTGATTTTTCAAAACCAAGTTGATCATTAATAAATGAAACTCCGACCCCAACACGATCATTTCTTAGCGGAGCATTTATAGAAATAGTTTGGGTTACCGGCGCTCCTTCAATTCCCAACCACTGGTTACGATTTAATGCAATAATACTTAGCGCTTCTCTTGATCCGGCGTAGGCAGGATTGATAGCAATAGTGTTATACATGTATTGGGTGAATTGCTCATTTTGCTGTGCGAAGCAACTAACCGTTGTAGTCACCACAAAAAGCAGTGATACATATATTTTTTTCATAGTCTTGATTTAAGCCCCAGAGCCCAAGAAAATAAAGCCTTGAATATCACCAAAGCCACTATTTACAAGTCTCACAATGTAAAAATAAGTTCCTGAAGGTAGTTGATCTCCTCCTCTTTCTATACCTGACCAATCGTTTTGATAGTCATTTGATTCGAAAACTAATTGTCCTAATCGATTAAAAACTTTCACCTGCGTAATGAATCCACATCCTTCTACTCCATCGATTACAAAAAACTCGTTAATACCATCACCATTTGGCGTAACAACTTCTGATATTTCAATATCTTCTAAACGACATGGTAATACCTCGCAATCATCATTTAATTCCACAATTACTTCACGTCCCGTAGTGCAATTAGTAACATCATCAATAAGTCTAAATCGATATGTTCCTACACCAATGGCAAAAGTGTCAAATTCACTTCCTGTAAGTGCGCCAGAATTATCTAAATCTTCCCAAGTACCAGTGACATTATTATCGTTAAATAATGACATAAAATCTATCGTACCGTCGTTGATACAGTTAGTTACTGTAACTGATTGTGTTTCTGGTTCGGTAATGTTTATTTTTTGAGTAAATGTTTCGGCATTATCACAACTGTCAGTTACCACCCAAGTTCTGGTTATGGTAATTGTACCATTATCAGCTAGTTCATTCTCAGTGAACTCAATAGTAAGGTTTTCATTTGCAGTGCAGTTGTCTTCGAACATTAAGTCAGAAACCGCTGGAATTTCTTCTCCGCATAACAGCGCAACATCATCAATATTACCATCCGCTAGCGTTGGCGCTTCGGTATCACCAACTGAAATTATTTGCGTGTGGGTAAGCTCTGATCCGTCACAATTAACAGCTGTCCATGTTCTAGTAATTAAGTAAAGTGGACAATCATTCGTTTCATCCTGATCCGATGTTTCTTCAAATACCACTTCTAATGGGTTTCCACAACCATCTACGGCTGTTAACGTAACCGCTTCTTCAGGATCACCACATTCTATTGTCGTATCCTCTGGTAAATCTTCATTAAATGAAGTTTCACCTATGGTAACATTAATTAATTGAACATGTGATATTAATTGAGCATCGCAATTAACAGCTGTCCATGTTCTTGTAATTACATAACTTGAGCAGTCATCTACCTTATCTGTAGTTTCTTCAAAAGCAACGTCTATAGCATTTCCGCAACCATCTACAGCTGTTAACGTAACAGGATCTGGAATAGCTGAACAACTGATCTCAGCATTTTGAGGTAACGCTTCGTTGAATGACGATTCTCCATTCGTAACATTAATTGTTTGAATATGTGTGATGCTTTTATCACCACAATAGGTTGCCGTCCAGATTCTATTTATAGTATAATCAGAACAGCTGTCAGTCCTATCAGAAGTTTCCTCAAATAACACATCAATCACATTTCCGCAAGAATCGACTGCAGTTAAAGTTGCTGCCATCGGAACTTCCTCACATTCAAGAGTAAAATCAGTCGGCAATGTCTCATTGAAAGAGGCATTGTCAGCGGGTTGTATCGTGATCGTTTGCGTATGCATTATATTGGTATCAACACACTCCTCGGTTTTCCAAACCCGAGATATAGTATATGGCTCACAATTATCTGCTGAGCCATTGACTGTCTCTTCAAAAATAACCGCGACACTATCACCACAGCTATTCGTTGCAGACAGCACAACTGCATCAGGAATCTCTTGACAACTAACAGTTGTATCAACCGGCAAGGTTTCAATAAATGAAATAGTTGGTTCAGTTACAGTAACTGTCTGAGTGTGCATTAACTCACCATTACAAGTGGTAGCTTTCCAGATTCTAGTTATCACATAATCACCACAGCTAGTGCTATCCGAAGTTGAAGTCTCCTCGAAATTTACATCTAAAGTGACACCACAGCCGTCTATAGCGGTTAAGATATCAGCAGTTGGCACTTCTTGACAAGTAACTTCAATATCTTGGGGTAATGCTTCGATAAAAGTAGGGTCACCGCCAGTTATTGTAATGCGTTGGGTATGGCTAGCCTCGTTATTTGCACAATCAGTAACTTTCCAAACTCGCTTTATTTCATAATCGTTATCACATTCATCATCTTTATTAAAGATAGTTTCTTCTAAAACTACATCATCCAAATTAGTATCGCAATTATCGGTGGCCGTTAAAATGGCAGCATCAGGAATTTCATTACAGCTTACCGCTATATCGGCAGGAAGCGTTTCTACAAACTCTGGAGCTGTGTTGTCTTCAAAGGTTAGCGTTTGCGTGTGAGAGACCGTATTATCGGCACAGTCCTTAGTTGACCATGTTCTAATAATCTGGAAAGTAGCAGGGCAATCGTCATCCTGACCAATGATTTCTTCATTAAAATCAACTATACAAACCGACGAATCACAAGAATCTACGGCCGTAATGGCTGGTGCATCGGGTATATCTGCATCACACTCAAAAATGGCATCTGTTGGTAAAGTTTGAACAAATGAAGGAGGCGTGTTATCTTCCACGGTAATAATTTGAATGTGAGCATTCTCATTTCCCGCACAATCTCTTGTTTTCCAAATACGCTTTACTTGATAGTTAGCATCGCAACCATCATCCTTACCAATAATGACCTCGTTAAAATTAACTGCACATAATGAAGCATCGCAAGCATCCACTGCCGTCAGTGTTTCTGCATCAGGAATTTCAGAGGTACACTCTACAGTATAATTTTCAGGAAGATCTTGCTCAAATTCAGGGGCGTTATTATCTTCAATTGCAATGGTTTGAACATGAACATTTTCATTTCCGCTACAATCTCTTACTTTCCATGTTCTTGTGATAAGATAATTTGCAGCACAACCATCGTCCTGTCCACTTATAATTTCTTCGAAATTAACAATACAAACACTTGGATCACATTTGTCTGCAGCAGTTAATGTAATAGCATCTGGTATGGTATCGGTGCACTCTAAAGTAAGGTCGACAGGAAGGTCTTGAATAAAATAAGGTGCCGTGGTATCACGAACCGTAATCGTTTGTTCATGATTAATAACATTGCCAGATGGCCCACAAGCTGTCCATTTTCGAACAATAGTATAGTCGGCACAACTACCGTCGTCATTATTCGTTTCTGTAAAAGTAACGGGAATATTGTTACCACATGAATCTACCGCGGTTAATACCGCTGCATCTGGTATATGCGTGCATTCTACTACCGTATCTTGAGGTAGTGCCTCAACAAACGAAGAAAGTACGCAGCTCTCTACGGTAATGTTTAAATTATTAACTGTAGTTTTTGCAGAAGAAAAAGTAATGGTAAAACATACCAATACTAAACTCAACCCCATAGTGTAAACTTGCCTCATAAGCATACTTTAGTTATAATCATAGCCATCAGAAATATCTCTGACAAGTAGGGTCGACAAATAGGGGGCTTACAAAAGGCAGTTGAAAGGGTTCGTCTACGAAACGAGCTTTAGGTTAGGGCTCAAAAATAAATACATGATTTAAGGCTCACCTAAAAATTCGATCAAACGATCGATTTCGGGTTAAAACACCTGAAATACCTGAATTTTACTACCTGATTTAAATGTTATTTTTTTAAATTCAACAATCACTAAGGATTCTTATAATGTCTTTCAAAAGTAACAATATATGATACGATCAAAATAGCCCAGTAGTTTTTTAATTCCAATCTTTTTAACAATGATCTTAACAAATTGATTATGAAAAAAATAGTTTTTATCCGTCATGCAAAAAGCTCATGGGACTATGATGCAAGTGATATCGATCGGCCTCTAAAAATGCGTGGTATTGAGGATGCTTATCTTGTTGCAGACAAATTGAAGAGCCATCTATCTACCCCAGATAAAATAGTATCAAGTCCTGCTAACCGAGCTATTCATACCGCCCTAATTTTTTTAAGGCAATTGAATATTGACCCATCGCTTGTAAGTATCAATCAAAGTTTATACGATTTTGAAGGAACATCATTAATGGAAAATATACAAAACACTGATAATCATATCAATACTTTGATGCTGTTTGGACATAACCATGCAATGACATCTATAGTAAACATGCTAGGTAATAAATTTATCGATAATGTACCTACGGCTGGTGTGGTAGTTATTAACTTTACATCTTCAACTTGGCAACAAGTAACCAAAGAACAAGGAACTACAGAATTAACCCTTTTTCCAAAAGATTTTAAATGATAAAAGTAGCAGATAAAAAGTATTTCAACAGGGAAAAAAGTTGGTTACAATTTAATGCAAGAGTACTTCAAGAAGCAGCAGATGCCAAGGTTCCATTAATTGACAGACTTCGATTTATCGGTATTTTTTCAAACAATTTAGATGAGTTTTTCAAGGTACGCTACGCTACTGTAAAGCGTATTGCCTTGGCAGGTAAAGGAGCTAAAAACCTGCTAGGTGGTATTACTGCAAAGGATCTAATGGATGATATTACCGAAAAGGTAATTGAATTACAGTCTGAAAGTCTTCGCATTTTAGGTGAAATTCAAAAAGATCTCAATAAAGAAGGCATTTTCATCATTAATGAAAATCAGGTTTCAAAAGGTCAAAGTGAATATATACGAGATTATTTTATTCAACAAGTAAGTCCTGCCTTAGTAACCATTGTTTTGAATGATCTTACTAAGTTTCCTGAATTGAAGGATAGTGCGGCTTATTTAGCAGTGAAAATGAAACTAAGGTCTCAAACAGAGTCAAAAGGTTTGGGTAAACTTTTTAAATCAAAACCTCGAGAGAAACGATATGCATTGGTCGAAATACCCAGAAGTATAGACCGCTTTGTGGTGTTGCCAAAAGAAGGTGATAAGCAATACATCATGATTTTAGATGATCTCATAAGGTTCTGCCTTGACTCCATTTTTAATGTGTTTGATTATGATGACATCAGTGCACACATGATCAAAATTACAAGAGATGCGGAGTTGGATCTCGATAATGATTTTAAAAAGAGTTTTATTGAAAAAATTGCGGCAAGCGTAGAAGACCGTCGTCAAGGCGATCCGGTTCGTTTTGTTTATGACAGTGCAATTGCAAAAGACACTCTTGATTTTTTAAGAAATAAGATGGGTATCGATAATAATGATAGTATTATTCCTGGGGGGCGCTATCATAATCGTCGTGATTATATGGGTTTCCCGAGCCTCGGTAGAAACGAACTGCAATATAAACGCTACCCCCCTTTAGCGGTAAAAGGTTTAAGCTTAGAGGGTAGTTTATTTTCTAAGATTGCAGAAAAAGACTACATGCAGTTTGCCCCCTATCATTCGTTCTCTTATGTAGTGAAATTTTTGAGGGAAGCGGCCCTCGACCCTAAGGTGCGTACTATAAAAATTACCATTTACAGACTAGCAAAAGTCTCTCATGTTGCAAGTTCATTAATAAATGCTGTTAAAAATGGGAAAGAAGTAACTGTTCAATTGGAACTTCGTGCACGTTTTGATGAGGCAGCAAATATTCAATACGCAGAACAAATGCAGCTAGAAGGTGTAAATCTCATTTTCGGAGTACCCGGGCTAAAAGTGCATAGTAAAACTTGTGTGGTTGAACGAGAGGAAGATGGAATACTAAAAAGATATGGTTTTATCAGTACAGGAAATTTTAATGAATCTACCGCAAAGATATATACAGATTATACTTTGTTTACTGCGCATGCGGATATATTAAAAGAAATAGATAAGGTATTTACCTTTTTCGAAACCAACTACAAAATTGCACGATATAAGCATCTTATTGTATCACCCCATTATACAAGAAAGGCCCTAGTACGTCTTATTGAAGCGGAAATTACAAATGCCAAAGTAGGCAAAGAGGCCTTTATTAAACTAAAAATAAATAGTTTATCAGATTTCAAAATGATAGACAAATTGTATGAAGCGAGCAATGCGGGAGTCAAAATTCAATTAATCGTCAGAGGTATATGTTGCTTGATTCCAGGTATACCGGGAATGAGTGAAAATATTGAGGCTATAAGTGTTATTGATAAGTTTTTAGAACATCCCAGGCTCTTTATTTTTGGAAATGAAGGCAATCCAAAAATTTATATTTCCTCAGCCGATTGGATGACAAGGAATATTGATAAACGGGTAGAAGTAAGTTGCCCCATTTATGATGAAGACATTAAGCAAGAACTGCTTGATACTTTTAACATTTGTTGGAGTGACAATGTAAAAGCACGAATACTATCTGCAAAAAATGACAATGCTTACAGGAAAACGGAAGGCCCTGCTGTTCGATCCCAAATTGCTATTTATAACTACTATTTGGAAAAATTATCTGATTAAAAAAGTAAGTTTGTAGTAGTATTACATCGAAAAAAAGCAATGTTTACCGATAAATTAGACTTAAGCGCTGATTTCTAACGCTTAAACTAAAGCTTTGAATATATTTACACTAGTAAACAACACCATTAATGAAGCAGCTTCTTGTAATTGCTTTTATTTTTTTTACCGCACATTGTTTTTCACAGGCAATTCCTAAGTACGGATTTAAAATTGGTGCTAACTTTGCTGATCTTACTTTTGAAGGCAAAGATGTTGCTGATACCAGAAACGGATTCGCAACGGGCTTTTTCATTAACTATTCAATAAACGACAAATTTAAAGTGCAACCGGAGCTTCAATATTCAGCTCAGGGTTCCAAACAGTTTAGAGTCGAGTATTTGCAATTGCCCATAATGGCAAAATATGTTGTCACTAAAAATTTTAATCTTCAGCTAGGCCCACAAGTTGGCTTAAAAATACATGAATTTCAAGATGGCTTGAAAAATCTGGATTATGCAGCTGTTGGGGGTATAGGCATCAATATCATTGAAAATGTAGAGTTCGATATCCGCTACGCATTTGGGTTACAACAAATATTTGATGACCCTAACGTTTTTCAAGATAGCCAACACCGGTATGTACAAGTTACTATTGCCTATACCTTATAATTTAAAATCGCATTTCCACTTTCAAGAAGAAGTTATAACGCGCTATTCAAGCACAATTAACCATGCATGGTGCTCTCAACGCCCAACTCAGTCATTATTTCAGCTTCGTATGCTAACAATGACTGCCATTTTTCATCAACCTCCTGCCGGTTTTCTCCATACTTTCTGGCAAACTTTAAGAACATGGTATAATGATTGGCTTCGCTAACCATTAAGTTTCGATAAAAAGCTGCAAGCTCTTTATCTTTAATATTTTCAGAAAGTAATCTAAATCGTTCACAGCTTCTTGCTTCAATCAGCGCAGCATATAGTAATTTATGTACTAGATGTGTAGTTCTGCTGCCCCCTTTTGGAAAAAACTTCATTAATTTTAGTACATATTCATCTTTGCGTTCCCGCCCTAAAATCCAACCTCGCTTTACAATATGATCATGTACCAATTTAAAATGACTCATTTCTTCTTTTACCAATGAAATCATCTCCTGAACAAGTTCCGTTTTTTCAGGGAAGCCTATTATTAAAGAGATAGCCGTACTTGCCGCTTTTTGTTCACAATAAGCATGATCTACAAGAATTTCTTCAATATTTTTCTCAACAATATTAACCCATCTCGGGTCTGTAGGTAATTTTAATCCAAGCATTTTATTCTGAAATATAACACAAAGATAAGACTACTTTCTAACAGTAAAGCATGTAGTGTAGTCTTAAATTAACCATTAATTACCAAGGTTTTTATCAATAATGATGAAGATTAGTATGAAAAATGTTAAGTCGTTTTAATGTATTTAAAAATAGTTCTCTTTCTGTCTTATTTAAATCTCCTAGTACATCAGTAATCGTGTTTAGTTTTCCGAGAATTTTAAATAGGGTTTCTGTTCCTTTTTTACTTAATGAAATAAGCTTCTGTCGCTTATCTTTCTGATTAACTCGTTCTTGTAGCAACCCATTTTTCAACATGCGCTTTAACATATCCATTCCGGTAGTAAACTCAATAAGATGTTCATTAATAAGATCTTTTTTCGAATGTTCTCTAAGCTCTAAAAGTGATGCAAGAATTACGAATTCGTTCATGGTATGCAATCCAAACTCCTGAACAATTGGTTTACCATATATGTTTATAAACTTGTTTAACCTAAAGATAAGTTCAGCTGCTTCCGGAGCCAAATACGAGGTTGTCTCACCCGTCATTACTTCTTGAAAAGGTACGGAAGTATCATCAATTGTATCTTTTTTTGTACTACTGGTCAATAAGTACTTTGCAAAGCCTTCCAATGTAGGATTTTTTTCAAATTGCAAATAGCTTTCCCAGTTAAGTATAAGCGGTTGGTATGAGATATTCTGTGCCATAAGTACTACTAAAAATCTGAACACAAAAATAATAAATAATACGTTATCGTAATAATTTAAAACGAAAACATATTATATTTGTAAATGTTAATCATCAAAAATGTTCATCATGACACGCAAACGATCAGTTATCATTTCACTTGTTTCAATGACTTTCTTACTAGTATTATATGGTTTGACGACCTCAGGAATTATGGGGTTTAATCCAGTTGGAGAAGAAGGTGGTTATGGGGCACCATTAGTTGTACCAAGCGGATACGCCTTTACAATTTGGGCTCCCATTTATCTCTTCTTAATTGCTTTCCCCATTTATCAGTACTTTAAAAAAGCAAAAGAATCAAATCATTGGAACACTCTGAGAAACTGGTATTCAATTAATGTATTAGCCAATGGTTTTTGGTTGGTTGGTGCGGCATATGAATGGCTTTGGATCACCGTCTTTTTAATAGTTATTCTGCTAATATCCTTATATCAAATTAATGTTTTGCTCCTTAACATATGGAAATCCGGTTACACCATCAATTTCTTTGCAGAACGTGTTGGATTTCGGATTTATTTTGGATGGATTACACTTGCAACCGCACTGAACATTAGTGCTGCCCTAAAGTTCTATGAATGGGATGGTTTCGGGCTGTCAGAAACCAACTGGTCTTTAATTATTTTAAGTGTTGCCGCCACATTGGCGGGGTTAACTTTTTGGAAATTTCGTAGTGTAACCTATGCATTGGTTGTTATTTGGGCATTTGGAGGACTTGTTCACAAACACATAAATGAGAATCATCTAATTACCTATTTATCAGTGACAGTTATGATTACTTTTGTTCTGTTAATTCTTGTCCGAACTAAGTTGTTAAAAACAAAAATTAGAACACTGCAAAACGTTTAATTACTTTTTATCTTAAGATTAAATTAAAAGGCTTTTTCTTCTTTTTCGTTCACGTATGAGACCGGTGATGAAACCCAAAAAACCCAGCAATAAACAAATACCGAACCATAGTATTAAATTATAGCGTTCTACAGCTATTCTATATACAAATGTGAAAAAAAACAAGGAAAGGCCTGTTATTTGCCAAGTAAGGTCATGTTCCATTCTAAACGTTTTATCAGGTACAGGATTAAAGTTGAAGATCACTTTCAATTCATTCCATTCCCAAAACAACAATATTATATTGGCGACTAACATAAGCCCCGTAACCACTGGAGTATATGCAAAATAATAGGACAGGGTAATAACAAAAATGTTTAAAATTATTGGAAAGTTAATAAGTGCTCCTAACTTAGAATATCGTTGGGTCATTAGTAAAAAACCAGCGATGAGCTGACCAAAACCAATAAACCTCCAGTACAAACCGGACTGATACATTGTTTCAAAAAAATGCCATGCGCTGTTAATAGGATTTTCGGCTCCGCTATCACCGGTAAACCGATTTCCCTTGATTTTAATAATGCTGGCAAAAACGAAAGCTCCACCAATAAGGTAACGAGTATAAATAATAAAAATTTGTGCCCAGATCTTGGTTTTTGTTGAAGTCTTCATGTGATTGGTTTCTTAAATGACGAACAGTACGTTAAGTTGTTACCACCGGTATATAAATTTAGATAGCCCTTTGAGATAGGCGCTCCATTGGAATTGGTGTTCCACAAAATATCAGAAATCCACCATCCGCCTTAAAATTCGTCCAATTGATAGCTGGTAATCATCTTTATTTTCCCCCGAAATAGTATCGATTACTTAATTTACAGCATCTTCAAAACGCTTCTAGACTTATCATTGCTCGGTTTTTCCTATGAATAATGAGTATTGAGGAAAATAAAAGAAGAAAACTGAGGACTTTTATGTAATTACTTGTATTAAATATCCAGATCAAATGTTTGCCTTAGCTTATCGATAAGTGGGTTTTTCTCTTTTAGCTTTTCGTATTTTTCACGCGGAGTAAATGCATACTTTTTTGCAGCAGTTTCATTGACCTCTACTACTATATCGACATCATGGTTTTGTAACTTTTCTCGCAAAAATTTGAGTAAGGGTGCCTTGGCTCGTTCCAATTCAACACGCATCGTATCATTAGGGTATTCAACTACCAAAGTCTTACCATCACGTAAAACTGGTTGATCAATTCCTATAATAGAGGCCATGTTTTTCTGACCTTTATCCTGAAGTTTTTTAATATACGCTTCCCAAGCATCTTGGGCTTGCTGTTCGGTAAAATTCTCTGTAGGAAGATTTTCTTCATCTACCTGCTGTCCTTCCTTATTCTTTTCGTGCTCCTGTTTTCGTTTAATACTTGAAAGTGACAATCCAGAGACACGTTTGCTTGATATGCTTATCCTTGTGGTGGTAGCAATTGAAGTGTTTTCAGAGGTGACTTCTGCGGTTTCGGTTGAACTTACTTCTTCTTTTTCATCTTCCACAATTGGGATGATTGCCTCTGGTTGAGAGGAAGGAGTATTCTCATCTATAGCAGGTGTGTTGTTCTGGGAAGGGGCACTTTCATCAACCGTTTCCAATACCATAGGTTCAGCATCATCTTGACTGATGGCATGCTTTTCAATCGCTTTTTCTACAGTAGTAATTCGCTTTTGAGGCAAATCAACTTGAAAATCCTTAAAATAAGAAGGCGGGATTATGCGTGGCTTGTCATTTTTTTTTTCCTGTTGATCATTTTGATCAGCAGGTCCTAAAATTGAAGCTAGTTGCATGAGGCATAATTCAACCAATAAACGTTGATTTTTACTGGCTTTATATTTTAGATCGGTGGTGTTAGCTAGATCAATTGCCTTTAGTAAAAATGAAAGACTAGTTTTTCGGCTTTGCTCCAAGTATCTCGCTTTTGTCTGCTCGCCAACTTCTAGAAGGGGTATCGTCGATTCGTTTTTACATACCATTAGGTCTCTGAAATGAGATGCTAAACCAGAAATAAAATGGTGACCATCAAAACCTTTTGAGCTAATTTCATTAAACTGCAGTAATAACCGCGGAATATTATTGGCTAAAATCAAATCAGTTGATTCGAAATAGGTGTCATAATCCAGTACATTCAAATTTTCTGATACTGCTTGCCTTGTTAAATATTTCCCTGAAAAACTCACTACTCTATCAAAAATAGATAGGGCATCTCTCATGGCACCATCGGCTTTTTGAGCAATAATATGTAGTGCATCATCTTCCGCTTGTATGCCTTGTAATCCTGCGATATATTTTAAATATTCTTTCGCATCACTAACGGTGATCCGCTTGAAATCAAATATTTGACAACGTGATAAAATAGTCGGAATGATCTTGTGCTTCTCGGTAGTCGCTAAAATAAAAATAGCGTGTTTTGGAGGCTCTTCTAAGGTTTTTAAGAATGCATTAAATGCACTTGAAGAAAGCATATGCACCTCATCTATAATATACACCTTATATTTCCCAACTTGTGGTGGAATTCGAACTTGATCTATCAGGCTTCGTATGTCATCGACAGAGTTATTTGAAGCGGCATCCAGTTCAAAAATATTAAAAGCAAAATCCTCATCAGGGCTTTCGGTACCGTCACTATTAATCATTTTAGCCAGAATGCGAGCGCAAGTAGTTTTACCAACACCACGAGGCCCGGTAAACAACAACGCCTGTGCAAGATGATTGCTATTGATAGCATTAAGTAATGTATTGGTAATAGCCTGTTGCCCCACTACATCTTTAAATGTTTGAGGTCTGTATTTTCTGGCTGATACTACAAAATGCTCCACAAAACAAAATTAAACAATGCCAATAATTATAAAAATCATTGACTTCTTATTTGTTGTTAGTTATTAACAGCTAAGATAAAAAGAATGACTAGGGTGCTAGGCGTTCCATTATCCAATCAAAATTAGCGTCAAGTGTGTAACGCAACCGGTCATGAAGTCGGTTTGTTCGCCCTTGCCAAAATTCTATTTCAACCGGTCGAACCAGATATCCACCCCAATAATCGGGGCGTTTTATTTCTCTGTTAGTGTATTCAGCTTCCAACTCATTTAATTTAGTTTCTAGAAATTCACGAGAGGGAATTACTTGACTCTGATCGGAAACGATTGCTCCCAACCGACTACCCTCTGGTCGGGAATCAAAATAACCATCAGATTTGTTAGGACTAATTTTTTCCGCCTTTCCTTTAATAATAACCTGTCTTTCAGCCACCTGCCAAAAAAAGGAAATACAAACGTTCGGATTTTGAGCTATTGCTTTGCCCTTTTCACTTTGATAATTAGTATAAAAAATGAACCCCTCATGGGTGTATTCCTTCAAAAGTACCACACGTGTTTTTGGAAAACCATCTAATCCCAACGTTGAGACAGACATCGCATTCACTTCATCTGAAGCTTCCATTTTTTCTACTTCATAAAACCAGGTCTGAAACAATTGCATGGGATTTTCAGAAACTTCAGATTCTAATAACATGCTTTTTTCGTAGGACTTTCTGTATGAGCCAAGATCTTTTTCCATGATACTGCTACCAATTATTAGCGCTAAGTTATTTAATAGTTAGATGAGAATAAAATGATATTAAAATTCAAATACTTTACCATCTTCAGCTAACTCAACATTCTTAAATATAGTTTGTGCTTCTTCTTTAAACACTTCAATACCATTGTACCTAGTAGAATAATGACCTAAAATTAGTGTCTTGACGTTGGCCTTAGAAGCCATTTTTGCCGCTTCTTTCGCAGTAGAATGTTTTGTCTTGTCGGTTAAATGCTGATGCTCATCTAAAAAAGTAGATTCATGATAAAGTACAGTTACTTCCATTAATTGTTCAACATTATCAACCTTATATGTTGTATCGCTACAAAATGCATATGATTTTGGTGTGGGCGGATCGAAAGTAAGTTGGTCATTAGGTATCACTCGCCCATCCTCTAACGTAATATCATCACCATTTTTAATCTTTTGATAGTAAGCCCTACTAATATCAAAATCTTCAACCGCTTTTATATTTAAGTTGCGTTCGCTTAACTTCTCACGAAATAAAAATCCGTTTGTATACACCCGATGTGTTAGCGGAATCGTTTCTACCGTTACTTTATCGTCCTCATAAATTAACTGGGGCTCATTACTTTCCAACTCTATAAACCTCAGATTAAAATTGGTCCATGAATCTGATAATTTTAATTGTAATACTATCGCTTCTTTAATTCCCTTAGGTCCGTAAATGGTTAAATCGGCTTCCCTGCCGAGTAATCTAAATGTCGATACCAAGCCAATTAAGCCATAAAAATGATCTCCATGTAGGTGAGAAATAAAAATATTTTTAATTCTAGCGAACTTGATTCTGTTTCGTCTAAGTTGTACTTGTGTTCCTTCTCCGCAATCGATTAAAAACAAATTACCCTTAATCTCTAAGACCTGTGAAGTAGGATTATTAAATGTACGTGGTGTAGCTGAGTAGCAACCTAATACGGTTAACTTCATTGTGCTTTTATAATGTTAGGTATATAGGCTTCTGCTTCTGCTGCGGTAAAATTGTGTTTAAACCCAAAAGCATATGGTGTTGCACTGTTGGTATTATAATAGCGAAGACGCTCTTTAGCCTCCTGTGGGGTCGGAAAATGTCCTTGAGGCACATACCATAGTGCCATATGCATGTTTTTCATGTTCGAAAACCATTCTTTCTTGCGTTTTAATACTTCAACATGAGCGCTTTGGTATACGTAATCAAACAAAGCTTCCCTGGATTCCCAAACAGACATATTGATAATTAGAAAATCGTCCTCAAAAACTCGAAGCGCAGTTGCGTTATTCTCATCCCCTTTTAAACGCCAAACAAAACCTTCGTACCCTTCGGCTATCTCATTTATTCGATCAAGGTTAGCGACAAAACCCGCCATAGTAGGATGATCTATGGGATTAAGCATTTGTGCAATGTTAACTTGGGCTAAGTTATAGTTATTCATTCTATGAGTTAAAAACCTAAATCCCGTTCAATTTCATCCATTTCCACTAGATCATGGGCCTCTTGAATTGTAGGTACCACTACTAGCTCATCTGCTACCGCCGTAAAATCAATATTTGATGCAACGATTACAAATGAATGTTTGGCTGTGCGATGCTTTTTAGACACTAACAAAAACTCGTTTAGGTCATCTTTTGTTAATCCTTCAATCGAAAATAAATTTACAATAATATTGTTATGAGAAAATGAGTCGTATTCTTTAGTAATTCGTTGTACCATATCGACAACACTTGCTCGTTCTCTTGTGATAATCGTAGTGTTTCCTTTGGTATCGATAATCATATCGTTACTGTTTAATTTTTGAAGCTAGTAAATATATAACCGCCATTCGTATGGCAACACCATTTTCTACCTGATCCAGTATAATGGCTTGTTTCGAATCGGCTACGTCGCTAGTAATCTCTACTCCCCTATTAATTGGTCCGGGATGCATGATCACAATCTCTTTATCAAGAGAATTTAGCAGTTGTTTATTCACACCAAACTGCTGTCTGTATTCCCTCGTTGAAGGAAAATAACTTACCTCCATCCGTTCGTTTTGTACACGCAGCATATTAGCCACGTCACACCAGTTAAGTGCTTTCTGTAGACTAGGCTCTATGGTTACCCCTAAACTCTCAATATATTTTGGTATTAATGTAAGTGGACCACAAACTTTAACCTCAGCACCTAACTTGTTCAATGCAAAGATATTACTTAAGGCAACACGACTGTGCAAAATATCACCTACGATTACAACTTTTTTTCCAGAGACCTCTCCTAATCGTTCTCTTATAGAATAAGCATCTAACAAAGCTTGAGTCGGATGTTCATGTGCACCATCACCAGCATTAATAATACTGGCATTGACATGCTTAGAAAGAAAAACACCCGCACCGGGATTAGGGTGACGCATTACCACCATGTCAACCTTCATTGACAAAATATTATTTACCGTGTCTATAAGGGTCTCTCCTTTTTTTACCGAAGAAGAAGCCGCTGAAAAATTCACCACATCAGCAGATAATCTTTTCTCAGCAAGTTCAAATGATAAGCGGGTACGCGTACTATTTTCAAAAAACAAATTAGCAATAGTAATATCTCTTAATGAAGGTACTTTTTTAATCGGACGGTTGATCACCTCTTTAAAATGATCGGCGGTTTCAAAAATGAGATCAATATCTGACTTTTGAAGATATTTGATTCCAAGTAAATGAGATACACTTAACTCACTCATTGCTATTATTTAGTCTTTTTAATTAGGTACTAACAACATAAACTGCATCTTCTCCCTCATTTTCCAACCAGCTTACCTTAACCTTTTCATTATTAATCGCATCCACCTGACGACCACGATAATTTGGCTGTATGGGTAAATGCCGACTAAAACGTCGGTCTATTAAAGTAAGTAGCTCTATATTTATAGGGCGTCCAAACGATTGTATGGCGGTCAGAGCAGCTCGAATGCTTCTACCCGTATATAAAACATCATCAATAAAAACGACATTTTTATCTTCTACCACAAAATCGATATCTGTTTTATTGGCTTCCAAAATTTTCTCTCCTCTTCTAAAATCATCTCGATAGAAAGTAATATCAAGATTTCCTTTTTGGATATTAGAAATTTTGTAATCCTCTTCAAGAATTTTGACAAGTCTATCAGCTAAAAAAACACCCCGAGGTTGTATTCCAATAAGCACTGTTTTGGAGAAATCCTGATGATTTTCAATAAGTTGACAAGCCAGTCTATGTAGAATGATGTTTACTTCTTTAGCAGTAAGTAACACTTTGTGGTTCATAGTTTATATTGAAAACCCATATTTGATACAAAAATAGTTATTTTTTTAGCCATATAAATTACAATATAGCAAAAGCGACAAACACCGTTGTAGAAGTATTGAAAATGAGCAAATAAGAAATATCTTTGCCAGCTTAAGTTTTTCTCAACCAAATGGAATCTTTTAATCTGCTTAATTTTGCACTTCTTGCATCGCTTTATACCTGTATCACGGTATTTATTGCGGTAATATTCAAACTGCGAACCAAGTTCGGTATTGGTTTAGTCTTTACAGGCATTGGGGCTTTTCAGTTTCTACAAACGTATTTAGCCAATACAATAACACTTGAAATAAGTTCGGTCATTAGTATATCACCAGGAACGATTATGTTTCATGCCAGTTTATTTGTGGTCTTGCTCATTTTGGTAAAAGAAGGTAGTAATAAAGCGAGAACTTTGTTATATGCTATTCTTTTTACAAATTTATTTCTTTGCGCCATTCAATACGCATTGGGATATTCTTTTCCAAGGAGCCCAATGGCTAGTTTATTTAATTCTGAAAACATAGGCATCGGTATAAAAACGTTCAGTCTTGGGACACTCTTGCTCTTTGTCGACGGCCTTCTAATTTTCTTTCTTTTCAATAAAATTTCGAAATTAAACATACCTTTTTTCCTGAATGCGCTGGTTAGTATGAGCTTTGTTTTCTTTTTTGATGCCATCATATTTTTAGTGGTCATTCAGGGCATTGATTTTGAAATCAACTTAGTCTATAACTCCGTTGTAAAATCACTTCTTTCATCCCTTGTTTACTCTTCACTTTTTACATTATATTTTGCGCTTTTTGAAGTGAAGAAATCTCTAAATTTCAAGAATAATTCATTTGGTGATGTCATTTCATTCTTACTTTACAGAAAACAAATGGAAAACATTCAAAAAAAGTTAGAGCATCAAGAACGGGTCTTTTCTGATCAACTTTTCTATGCCGAATCAAGATTTAGAGTTGCAGGTGAAATTGCAAATCTTGGTTATTGGAAATACGACAAGCATACAAAATCAATGATTTTGAATGACCATATTATGAAACTCTACGGTATCTCAACAATTGATTTTAATAACTATGTAATACCTTTTACTGACTTTGTTGAGCGCCATATCCCAAAACAAGAAAAAGAAGAATATCTAAAAAAAGTTAAAAGTATAGATCTTAATAAAGCGCCTTCTAGAACTGAAATTAAGCATAAGGCTATTTTTGGCAATGGAGCAGAAGGACGGGTATTGACAGTTGTTATGGCTGAAAAAGATCCTAAAAGTGGTCAGATAGAAGTGTATGGTATCTCTCGAATTTTAGAAGCTCAACTAATCCCAAATTAATCTAACGCTTTTAGCATCTACACAAATAAATGTTCTTGCTAAAAATATGCTCATAATCACATTAAAGTTTAACCAATCTATTTTGTTTACTTTGATTTTTGTCTACATGTTGAATCGATGTATCTTTGCGCTCTTAATTAGGTAAAAACATGATCAACATCACACTACCCGATGGCTCGGTTAGACAGTTTGAAGCAGGAGTTACTCCTATTGGGGTGGCACAAGATATTAGTGAAGGATTTGCGAGAAATGTAATCTCAGCAAAGTTTAATGATACTAAAGTTGAAACCACTACACCCTTACGAACGGATGGTGATCTAACCTTATATACTTGGAGAGACAAAGAAGGTAAAGAAGCTTTTTGGCATAGTACTTCGCATGTATTAGCACAAGCTTTAGAGCAATTATACCCTGGGGTAAAACTTACCATAGGTCCTGCAATTGAAAACGGTTTTTACTACGATGTAGATTTGGGGCATCAGGTGATTTCTGATAAGGATTTTAAAAAGATTGAAGACAAAATGCTGGAGATTGCCCGTGGCAAGCATGAATTCAAAATGCGATCTTCTACTAAAGCAGAAGCATTAGATTTTTATAAGTCTCAAAACAATGAGTTCAAAGTCGAACTTATTGAAAACCTTGAAGACGGCACAATCACTTTTTGTGATCATGATACGTTTACTGATCTATGTCGTGGTGGACATATACCAAATACTGGCATTATCAAAGCGGTTAAGATTATGAGTGTAGCGGGAGCTTATTGGCGAGGCGATGAAAACAAACCACAGCTTACACGGGTTTACGGTACTTCGTTCCCAAAACAAAAAGAGCTAAAAGAGTATTTGGCACTCATTGAGGAAGCGAAAAAGCGTGATCACCGAAAATTAGGGAAAGAGTTAGAACTATTTACCTTTTCCCAAAAGGTAGGTCAAGGACTTCCATTGTGGCTACCTAAAGGAGCGGCACTACGCGAACGTTTGGAAAACTTTTTAAAAGCCGCTCAGAAAAAAGCAGGATACGAAATGGTGGTTTCGCCTCATATTGGCTCAAAAGAACTGTATGTTACTTCAGGGCATTATGCCAAATATGGCGAGGATAGTTTTCAGCCAATTACTACTCCAAAGGAAGATGAGGAGTTTTTACTGAAGCCCATGAATTGCCCGCATCATTGCGAAATATACAACACAAAACCGTATAGCTACAAAGATTTACCAAAACGTTTTGCCGAATTTGGAACGGTATATCGTTATGAACAAAGTGGCGAGCTTCATGGCTTAAGCCGCGTACGTGGTTTTACCCAAGATGATGCACATATATTTTGTACACCGGATCAATTAGATCAAGAATTTAAAAACGTGATCGATTTGTCGTTATACGTACTGGGATCTCTAGGCTTTGAAGCGTTTACCGCGCAGGTATCGGTACGCGATCCTGAAAATCCTGATAAATACATTGGTGAAGTAGAAAATTGGGAAAAGGCTGAAAATGCGATAATTAGCGCAGTTAAAGACAAAGGATTGGATTATGTGATTGAAGAAGGCGAAGCTGCTTTTTACGGTCCTAAACTCGATTTTATGGTCAAAGATGCCCTTGGCAGAAGCTGGCAATTAGGTACAATTCAGGTAGACTATAATTTACCGGAACGATTCGATCTAAATTACAAAGGAAGTGACAATGAACTACATAGACCAGTGATGATTCATCGCGCTCCCTTTGGCAGTATGGAACGCTTTATAGCACTGCTTTTAGAGCATACAGGTGGTAATTTTCCGCTTTGGCTAAACCCTGAGCAAGTTATGATATTGAGTATCAGTGAAAAATATGAAAAATATGCTCAAAATGTTTTAAATTTATTGGAAAATCACGAAATTCGCGCCCTTGTAGACAATCGAAACGAGACGATCGGTAAAAAAATTAGAGAAGCCGAGATGAAAAAGTACCCCTACATGATTATCGTGGGTGAACAAGAAGCTGAAAAAGGTACTATTTCTGTTAGAAAACATGGGCAACAAGACCTAGGTTCGATTACCATTGAGCAATTTGTAGATTTGGTAAAAAGTGAGATTAATAGTACATTAAAGCAGTTTAACTAAAAAATAGTAAGTCATAGCAATACGTAGAAGAAGAAGTAGAGGTCCGGCTAGGATCATCAAAGAAGACCAACACAGAATTAACCGAAAAATTCGCGAAGACGAAGTAAGACTCGTTGGCGATAATGTTGAGATTGGAGTATATCCAATAGCGAAAGCGCTTGCCATTGCAGAAGAACAGGAACTTGATTTGGTAGAAATTTCACCAAATGCCAAACCACCAGTTTGTAAGGTAATGGATTATAAAAAGTTTCTTTATGAACAAAAGAAACGGGATAAAGCCTTAAAGGCAAAGGCTACAAAAGTGACCATAAAAGAAATTAGGTTCGGTCCTAATACTGATGATCACGACTATGAGTTTAAAAAGAAACATGCAGAGAAGTTTTTAAAAGAAGGTGCTAAATTAAAGGCATATGTATTCTTTAAAGGACGCTCTATTATTTATAAAGATCAAGGTGAGATCTTATTACTTAGACTGGCGCAAGAATTAGAAGAGCTAGGAAAAGTAGAACAAATGCCAAAATTAGAAGGTAAGCGTATGATCATGTTCATAGCCCCTAAGAAAAAGTAAAAACAGAAAACGAAGACTGATAAATTTTAGGAAGTAATGCCGAAAATGAAAACAAAATCCAGTGCAAAGAAGCGTTTTAAGCTTACTGGTACTGGTAAAATCAAAAGAAAGCACGCTTTTAAGAGTCACATTTTGACAAAAAAATCGAAAAAGCGTAAGCTAGCACTTACCCACGCTACTTTAGTTGATAAGGCAGATGTGGATAGTATCAAGACTCAATTACGTTTAAAGTAATTTAAACAGAGTCAGGTTAAAATTAGTTATAAACCTTGGAGTTAGGCCATTGTAAATGAGTAAGTGTCAGTGACCGCCTACTACAAAAAAATTTAAAATTATGCCAAGATCAGTTAATTCTGTTGCGAAGAGAGCTAGAAGAAAAAAAGTTCTTAAGCAAGCAAAAGGTTACTTCGGGCGTCGTAAAAACGTTTGGACAGTAGCAAAAAATGCGGTAGAGAAAGCAATGTCTTACTCATACCGTGACCGTAGAAACAAAAAGAGAACATTCCGTGCACTTTGGATCACTCGTATTAATGCAGGTGCCCGTTTACATGGTATGTCTTACTCACAATTTATGGGTAAAGTAAAAGCTAATAATATCGAATTAAACCGTAAGGTTTTAGCTGATTTAGCGATGAACCACCCAGATGCTTTTAAAGCAATTGTTGATAAGGTAAAATAAGGCGTTAAGCCAATTATTAATAAAGTCTTCGATAAAAAAATTCCGACTCAAATGAGTCGGAATTTTTGTTTTTAAATACCTTATAGCTTGGATATTTCTATTCGATAAATGGGTCACTCCATTTTTCATTGGTATAAACATCGGTACCACTTAAGGTTCGTATAAAGGCAATGACCGCATCTTTTTCAGCCTGCGTTAAATTTAATTGTTGACCAATGCCATTGGGCCTCAACCGCTGATCTAAATTAGGATTCCCTACCTCATCAATAGTATTGTAATGGTCCAATACTGTTATTAGATTATTACTTTCCCCTATATGCATAAATTGACCATTACCTATTCCGTCAGTATCTACAACATCTCTTAAACTAGGTGACCGCGTATTCGTAAAATCAGTTCCGACTCCATTGGCATTAGTAATGATTCCATTATTTCCTGAATTGGGATCAATATCGAATTCTGGAGCTCTATGACACCCATTACACCCAATCCCACCATTGATTCGGCTTCCTTGATTATCAAAAACAGCCGCCTGCATAAACAAGTTTTTACCTATGTTTTCCTGAGCAGTATAATTAGGAAAAGGTTGATTATTATTTGCGACCTGTTCTCTTCCTATATCATATTTGCTATCAAAAGATTGAATACTTCTAACAAATTGTGCTAGCGCCAATTGAATTCTTTCCTCAGAGATTTCAGAATCATTAAATGCAAAATCAAATAAATCAGGATAATATGTGGTGTCTTCTAATTTTGATATTAAATCATTAAATCCTAAATCTCCATTTTCACCACTAAATCCCATTTCAATATGATCTTGAATTGGCATTGTTGTTTGTTCTTCTAATGAATTTGCTCTTTCATCCCAAAAAAATCTGTTCTCGTTCGAGAACCGAGTGTTAATAAGTCGCATAGAGTGCCTTGCGGTAAATCCATTTATTCCTTCACTTTGCGAATTATCATCTCCAAAAGCTAATTCTTGTTTGTGGCAACTGGCACAAGACACCGTGTTGTTTGCAGATAGATTTTTGTCATAAAACAATATTCGCCCTAAAGTTGCCACCTCATTCGTTATGGCATTTCCTTGAGTATTATCTTTCGTTATATAAATTGGCACGTACTGATCTGAATATTCAAAAAGATCATCAAAATCAATATTTAAGAAAGATGAAAAATTTAAGCCAGTTTCTGTTAAGTTTTCTGATGTTTGTTCAATTTCAAGAGGCGTATCATCATTAGAACAATTGACTAACATCAATAGAGTAGCAACTAAAAAAAACTTTCTCATTAATAGGAAGTATTACAGGTTATTCTTTTTTGACTTGAATAACTAACAATGGTTTAATAAGAAATGGTTTTTTATCGATCTATTTCGATATAGCAAAGAGTTCAACAGCTTCTGTTTTGCCTCGGAGTATGATTTCTCCTTTTTTATCACTAACCCAGTTAGCTTCAGAATTTAATTTATTGGCCAGTATCCCTGAAATCAATATGCTGCTGTTGTAGTTATTGCACTCTGATTGTATACGAGCGGAGGTGTTGAGTACATCTCCTGTATATACGATTTCCTTTTTCAAAACCCCTATTTGTCCGGCTGACACCTTACCAATATGATAACCGGCTTTAAATTCGGGAACTAACCCAAAAGATTTAAGATAACGATCTCTTTTTTTATGTATGGTATCTTCAATTTTGAAATAACACTCTATACAGTTATTGTTAGACAAGCCAACTTCCTCGGTCCAAGTAATCACAATTTCATCACCCACATATTGATAAATTTCGCCTGAAGTTTCCAATATCGCATTTGTCATGTGCGAATAATACAACTTCAACAAATCAAAATATTTTATATGTCCTATTTCTTCTGCTATGGTAGTAGATGATTTCATATCAAGAAACATGAAGATTCGCGTTTCTTGTTTAGGTTTGTGGTACTTACCAAATGAAAAATTGTAGAGCACTTCGTTGCCCAAATGTTCCGTTAGTTCGGAATAGAATAATGCAGCATCCATGATCACCCCCATATAAAAAACAATACTCCAAAAAGAAAATGAGCTTATAAAGCCAAATAAATTCGAAATAACCTCAGCATCAAAAATTCCTTTTTTCAGCAAAGCAGCATTACTAATCAATGTTAAAATAACCAGAAAGATGACGATAAAGAGTAAATAGAATAGGGTCTTGAAAAGTATTTTCACCCAAAATGATCTCCTACGAAACTTATATCTTAGCCATGTGATTTCTACCCAACCTTGCACAAAACCAACAAAAAAGCTGCAGGGTAGTGTAAATAAAAAAGAATTTAATGGCTCATAAGCATTCCCTGTAGTTGGATATAATTTTGAATCGCCCAGCAATCCATATTCTAGAAGCGAATAGACTAAGCCAAAAATAAACCAGATAAACCCGAACGAAAGAGCCCGTTTTAAGTTTCTTTTATACCTAGGATGAATAGTAGTGGTTTTATTTTGGAAATACGTTTTCAACCCTGTAGTTTTAGTAAATTTAAAACAACATTTTTTATCTATTAAATAATGAAAAAAAAGTTCTGGAACTCAGACAAAATTGTAGCCATTTCGGCTATAGCAATAAGCTTACTTACCTTGTTCATTTTCATCAAACAAACCAACATTATCGAAAAGCAGAGTCATCTTTCGGCCATGCCATATTTAATGATGGAAGTTTCAATGAATGAATTTGACAGTCAATATCGTTTTGATTTGGTTAACTACGGTGTCGGTCCGGCGATTATTAATAAAGTCATCATCATTCATAATAAAAAAAGAATTAAAATAGACCTTCGAGACTTTCTTTCACAGCTACCAGGTATGGATTCGATAACGGTACTTAGTAGCGCTTCCATGCACAGGGGACTTGCAATACCCGCCGGAGGATCAAGACTTATTTACAATGTTGGTGGCAACCCAAAAGATTACAGTCAATTTAAGTTAATGTTAGAAGCGCTCAAAGATAATTTAGACTATGAAATCTACTATCAATCCATTTACGATGACCATTGGAGTGTTTCTGCCAGCAATGAAGTCCCTAAAGAAATTAATTAGCAACTTTCCCAACAATACCAAGCAAAGAAACTGCGATATTAGATACTTCCTGCAGTGCGCCTGAGGTATTTGACAAAACGACAACAGCCGATTTTTTTTCAGGTGCAATTAACAAAAAGGCACTACAACCATATTGTCCTCCAGTATGACCAATAATATTTCCAAGCTTAGGATTATTACCATATAAATACCAACCTAAACCATAACCATTACCTTCTTTTTTTAGTCCATAATTCTTACTCATTAAAGCCAATGATTGCTTAGAAATAAGCTGCTCATTCATTAATGCCTTTGCAAATTTAAGCAGGTCTTCAGTAGTAGAAACTATACCACCAGCGGGAATACGGTTACTTAAATTGTTGACTTTAGCTTCTTTTATCTTTCCTGGTTTTGATTGGTGATAGAGTATAGACTTCTTGTTGTCAATATTTATGGTGTATTCGACCTTTGTTTGGCCCATTCCCGCAAGATCCCAAATATATGTTTTCATATAGTCCTGATAACTCATATCTGAAACAACTTCGATGATTCTTCCTAATAACACATATCCATAAACCGAATATTCAAATTGAGTACCTGGTTCAAAAAGCAACGCTCGATTAGCAAAAACAGGAATTAAACCCTTTAAACTTAGATAGGTAATTCTGTTAGTCACTTCCTTTCTACCGTTGTAATGAGGAATTCCCGATGAATGCTGTAGCAACTGTAAAACGGTGATATTTTTGTATTGGTTGTTGCCCTTTAACTCCGGAATAATACCACTTATTTTATCTTCAAGTTTAATTTTACCCGCTTCAACTAACTGCATAATCGCCACCGCTGTCATGGGCTTTGCTATTGATGCCGTTCGTGATATATTAGTTGTTGAAAATTCTAATTTTTCTGCTTTATTACGAAATCCCGCAGCGCTTTTCCAAGCAACAGAATCTTGAATGATAACACCCGCAGCAATACCCATACATTGACCTTTATCAATAGCTGCTTTCAACAGTGAATTGGCTGTTTGAAAATGTGATTTTTCTTGTGATAAAAGCCCTGTACTTATGAAAAGTAAGAAAACTAAAGATGGTAAATTTTTCATGATGATTGATGTTTTTTGTTTGGTCAAACATATAATATGATCATGTACAAATCTAATAACAACAGTAGTTTGGGATGAAAATGTAGTTTTTAGTGACGAATTAGATCATCCCCTTAAGTTCCTCCTTATATTTTTTAGAAACAGCAATCTTTAAATCGTTTACCTGAATGGTGTTCCCATCGATCCATTTTACAATATGGGACGGATTCACAAAATGACTACGGTGTACTTGTTGTAGAGAATCAAGTTCTATTGTGATTGATTTTAATGTTGCTCGAAGTAAGGTCTTATTTAGCACATTATTGAGAAGATAATAGACTTCGACATAATTCTGTGTGCTTGAAATACAAACGATCTTTTCAGGTTCGACCTTTAAAAAATCAGATTTATTGTCACCACGAAGTATCACCTTATTACTGTCTTTTTTAAGCTGCAGTCTATTAATATACATACGCCCTACAACTATAAAAACAGAGATAAGAACTAGGATAGGAATATAAATACCACTAACATATTCCCAAAATGAATACGTACCATTTATCAGGTCACTTTTATAGTATGGAAAACAAAAAAGTAGGGTAATTACATACAAAATCACGAAAAACAGCATTTCTAGCTTTAGATTCCACAACCCGTAGTAACTATACACCTTATTTTGTAAGAAGACACACAGCATATAAGCAATAAATGCAAATAAGCCATAAGGCGGCAACAAGATAAGTTTCGCTTCAAAAGTCAGGTCAGAAACATCAAACGGAGCAATAAAAATAAGAAAAAGCGTTAGCCAAATACCAAGACCAAGGCCCACTATACTTTGAGCCTTTAAAGAAGTGTTTAATTGTATTTGCTGCATTAATCGAGAAAGTGTAATTAAAATGGAAAGATAATCAAGTCTTTTGCTTTTTCTTTCTCGCAGCTGGAAACAAAACGTTATTTAATATCAAACGATATCCGGGGCTACTTGGGTGTAGTTCTAATTCTGTCTTTGGATCACCCACCCGATGTGTATAATCTTCAGGATCGTGACCCCCGTAAAAAGTAAAAAAACCTTTTCCTTTTATACCGTGAATGTATCTAGCTTCACTATTAGTCTTATTTTCTCCCATTACCAAAACATTCGATTTTAAGTTGTTACGATCATAACTAGTAGTTTGACCCATAAAACCTTTGACCAGCGCAGTATGGTTCTGACAAAGCATTGTGGGTATCGGGTCCCATTTTGCAGAATAATCCATTAAGGTGAAATAATCAAGGTCTTTTTGAATACGACGCTTTCTGGTCATATCAATATCCGAAAATTCATAAGTCGACGGATTTCGCTCTAAAATAAAATTGGTAAAGGCGAAAGTATTGCTAAAATCTAACTTAGATTGATAATTAGGCTCAGAAGGGTCACCATCGAACATCGGTTCGCAAATGTCTACTTTTTCCGCAGCCAAAGCAATGTCAAAACTATCCGTTGCACTGCACATTGCAAACATAAATCCGCCACCTATAACATAATCTCGAATGGTTACTGCAACCGCTCTTTTTAATTCGGACACCTTAGCAAAGCCCAATTTGGTGGCAAGTGCTTCTGCTCTTTTCTTATCGTTAATGTACCAAGGCGTTGCTCTATATGCACCATAAAACTTACCGAACTGCCCTGTGAAATCTTCATGATGCAAATGCAACCAATCGTATAATAACAACTCATTTGATAGCACCTCTTCATCATAAACCACCTCATATGGTATTTCGGCATAGCTAAGTGCCATCGTAACAGCATCATCCCATGGTTGATTGGTTTTAGGTGAATACACCGCAATTTTTGGCGCTTTTTCTAGTACCACTGCCTCCATATTTTGTGATGGACTGGCAATCTCTGCTAAAATTGATTCGGTTTTAGCATCAGATAATACTTCGTATGAAACCCCACGAATTTTGCATTCCTTTTCCAGCTCATCAGAGTTGGGAATAAGAAAAGATCCTCCTCGGTAATTAAGTAACCATTTTACTTTTTCCTGCTTAGCTAGTACCCAATAGGTAATGCCATATGCTTTTAAATGTTCATTTTGGATTTCTGCATCCATAGGAATTAAAATATAAGACCCTAGTACACCTTGAATGCAGAACAAACTCAATAATAAAAAAAGGCAAGACCTTATGTAAAGAGATCTTGCCTTTTGTATATTTTTCAAACTAGTATTAGAACGGTACGTCATTATCATCTGGAGAATCCTCGTTTATGCTACCAAACGCCTCATTGGCATCTGGAAAACGATCAGGTATGAACGGATCGTCACCATCTGCATTGAGTTTCGACTGAAACTCAAAAGGCGAATCGAATTCCTCTAAATTATCAAATTTACCTAAATGACCGATGAATTTTAACCTAATATTATCCAACCCACCATTACGATGCTTCGCTACAATAAACTCTGCCTGACCGGCTGTTGGTGAACGTTCCTCATCGTCCCATTCATCAATTTTATAATATTCAGGACGATAAATAAATGATACAATATCAGCATCTTGTTCTATCGCACCAGATTCACGAAGGTCCGAAAGTAAGGGTCGCTTGCTGCCTCCTCGAGTTTCTACTGCCCGCGATAACTGTGATAAAGCGATAACGGGAACATTCAGTTCTTTTGCCAACGCCTTTAAGTTTCTAGAAATAGTCGAAATTTCCTGTTCACGATTTCCTCCGCCTTTTACTGCGCTACCTGCAGTCATTAGTTGTAAATAGTCAATCATAATCAACTTAATACCATGTTGCGATGACAAACGCCTTGCCTTTGCACGGAGGTCAAAAATGGATAATGATGGGGTATCATCAATAAAAAGCGGTGCTTTTTCAAGACCCTTTACTTTTACATTTAACTGCTCCCACTCGTGTTTTTCTAGCTTTCCGGTTCGAAGTTTTTCAGAAGAGAGCCCAGTTTCTGATGAAATAAGTCGGGTTATCAACTGTACTGATGCCATTTCTAACGAGAAAAAGGCTACAGGAATATTCTGATCAACTGCTATATTTCTGGCCATCGATAAGGTTAAGGCTGTTTTACCCATACCTGGACGTGCAGCAACAATAACCAAATCACTTGGTTGCCAACCCGATGTTAGTTTGTCTAATTTATCAAAACCGGTAGGAATCCCACTAAGCCCCTCTTTATTCGAAATTTCCTCAATTTTTTTCTTAGCCTGTATTACCAAACTTTGGGCAGTTTCTGAAGATTTTTTAATATTCCCCTGTGTTACTTCGTATAATTTTGATTCGGCATTGTCTAAAAGATCAAAAACATCTTTAGTCTCATCATACGCGTCCTCAATAATCTCACTTGAAATTTTGATCAAACTGCGTTGAATAAATTTCTGTAAAATAATACGTGCATGAAACTCGATATGCGCTGAGGAAGATACTTTTTGGGTCAACTGAATCAAATAGAAATCCCCTCCTACCAAATCGAGTTTCGCATCTTTCTTTAACTGTGCAGAAACAGTTAATAAGTCAACAGGTTCGCTGTTTTCAAAAAGTGTATAGATAGCGGCAAAAATGTGTTGATGTGCATCCTTATAGAAGGCTTCAGGTGCGAGGATATCAATTACTTCATCAACCCCTTTCTTATCAATCATCATAGCTCCTAACACAACCTGTTCTAAATCAGTTGCTTGCGGAGGAACCTTGCCGCGTTCAAGTCCTACAACGGTACTTTTATCTAGCTTTAGGGCCTGTATAGGGTTCAGTTTTTCCATGGCTGCGAATGTAAACAAAAGGTTAACAAGAGCATGAATTGTGGGGAGGGAGAATCTTCACTACTCGTTAACAAAGTAACTGTTAATAACTTAAATATATTGTTAATATTGATAAAAAAAATCCAAAGTCATAAACCTTGGATTTTGATAACAAGTGTAAAAGTAGCTAGTTAGCCATTATACACTCCCATATTAGTATATTTTTCCATTCGCTGATCTATCAATTCCTCTGGTGATAACTTTTTTAAAGTCTCAAAAGATTTTAAAATTGACTTTTTCACCGTTAAAAACGTTTTAGTACGATCAGAATGTGCGCCACCTAAAGGCTCTTTTACAATCTCATCCACCAACTTTTGCTTTTTCATATCAGCAGCTGTTAACTTCAAAGCATCGGCAGCTTGTTCTTTATATTCCCAACTTCTCCATAAGATCGATG
Organism: Spongiivirga sp. MCCC 1A20706; assembly: GCF_046524175.1. Taxonomy (NCBI): domain Bacteria; kingdom Pseudomonadati; phylum Bacteroidota; class Flavobacteriia; order Flavobacteriales; family Flavobacteriaceae; genus Spongiivirga; species Spongiivirga sp. MCCC 1A20706. Next base: position 459,329 of record NZ_JBEFZF010000004.1, on the reverse strand, counting down.
AGCAAGATTCTGGAGAGATTACCGAATACCATGTATTTTCAAGCATCAATACGCGATCACCAACACCAATCCCCAATGCGCCACCAGATGCCCCTTCACCAATAATTATGGTAATAATAGGCACTTTTAATCGCGTCATTTCCAGAATATTGCGTGCAATTGCTTCTCCTTGCCCACGCTCCTCAGCTTCTAGGCCAGGATAAGCACCCGGAGTATCAATTAGTGTAATCACAGGAATTCCAAACTTCTCTGCACTTTTCATTAAACGAAGAGCCTTTCGATACCCTTCAGGATTTGCCATCCCGAAATTTCGATATTGCCGTGTTTTTGTATTGAATCCTTTTTGCTGACCAATAAACATAAAACTTTGGTCATCAATTTTACCCAAACCACCAATCATTGCCTTATCATCACGAACATTTCGATCACCGTGAAGCTCTAAAAATGAATCGCCGGCCAACGCATTTATGTAGTCAAGCGTGTAAGGTCTTGACGGGTGTCTTGACAATTGAACTCGTTGCCAAGCCGTCAGATTTTTGTAGATGTCTTTTTTCGTTTCTTGCAGTTTTTTTTCAATCTGCTTACACGTATCAGTAACATCAATTTCACTTTCAACACCTATTACTTGGCACTTACTAAGTTGTTCTTCAAGATCTTTAATAGGTAATTCAAAATCCAAATATTCCATTAGATTTTTATTTGATTTTAGTTAGAGAACAAAAATAGGAATTTTGGCCATTATGGCTATCACCCTTTGCTTGTTTTTGACTTTCGATTCTTAAGAATTCCGTTTACAACAACAGTTATTATTATAATTATTGCTCCGTAGTAGAATTGTATGCTCATTTGTTCTTTATCACCTAAAACAATCCACGCCAATAAAATACCATACACAGGTTCTAAATTAATGGTGAGCATTACCGTATATGGACTTAAATATTTCATTACTGCATTAGATGCTATAAAAGCATAGGCTGTACAAAATGAAGCCAAGAGCGCAATAAATAACCAATCTGAAGTGCTTAACACAAAAAACTCAGATGAAAATTCTTGATTTATAAGTAAATACATAGTAATGCCCAAAACACCGATTAATAATTCATAAAAAGAAATGGTGATGGGATTGTTTTGTTGTACTAATTTGCCATTAATAATAGAAAAAAGTGCTGCTAGTACGGATGCGAGTAACGCAAAGCAAATACCCCAAAAATAGTCTCCTTCAAATTGAAAAATAACAGCAAGACCGGCAATGACAAATAATCCGAGAATTAGTTCGTACAAAATAAACTTTCGTTTATAAATAATTGGTTCTAAAATGGAAGTGAAAAATGCTCCTGTTGCCATTGTCGCTAGCGTAACTGATACATTCGAAATTTTAATTGCATGAAAAAATGCCAACCAATGAACAGCAATCATAAGTCCGGCGATACCATACCATAACAATTGTCTTTTACTAATTTTTAAGTGTACCTTTCGAAAAGTGATATATACCAATATAATACCGCTTGCCATCAGCATTCGATACCAAACAAGAGGAACAGCATCAATACTTATCAAGGCTCCTAAGACCGCAGTAAAACCCCAGATGAAAACAATAAAGTGAAGATGTAGGTAGTTTTTTAGCTTAGCGTTTGGCATTGTTTAATAGATAAATTGCCAGTATACCGAACATAATATTAGGTAGCCAGACTGCAACAATGGGCTCCATACCTGACTTTTGGGCTAAAACACCTAGTATTTTATCTAAAAAAATAAATGTAAATGCGATAATAATACCGAATGCCAAGTTTACTCCCATACCACCACGACGCTTTATTGATGAAACAGCAACCGCTATTACGGTAAGTACAAATGCTGAAAACGGTAAACTCCATTTTTTATACTTCACCATTAAGTATCGATTAATATTTGATGAACCCCGCATCGTTTCTTGCTTTATGAATTTATTAAGTGCCGTATAACTCAATGTTTCTGCCGTATAATTATTGGGAGTAAGGTCTTCGAGATCAAAATTGAAGATGGTGTCGTGTTCTCGTTTACGTTCGATAATATCATCTCCAGGTCCAATAATTCGCTTTGTATATCTACGTAGACGATATAAACTATCTTCTTCTATCCAAGTGATATTTGAAGCTGTGAGTTTAATTTTTAATTCATTATCCTCGAAATGCTCTAAGGTAAATCGATTTGCTCGTTTTTTCTCAAGATCAAAGCTACTAGAGTAGATAAAGTCATTTGGGCTAATTTGCTTGTACAAATTGACCGTTTCTCTAGAAGTGTCCTTCCTTTTTAGCCATTTGTATTTAAATTCGTAAAAACCGCGACTCGATATAGGAACTAGTATCACGCTCATAAAAAACCCAAAAGCAGCAATAATACCTGCACTGATCATAAATGGACGTAAAAATCGTGAAAATGAGATACCGGAACTCAACATCGCCACCACCTCGGTATTATTCGCCATCTTAGAAGTGAACCAGATAACCGATATAAAAAGGAAAATGGGAAAAAGGAGATTAGCAAAATAAACAGTGAAATCAAGGTAATATCCTACGATTGCATCAAATGGTACTTTTCGCTCTAGAAATTTATCAACCTTATCAGACACATCGACCATAATTGCGATGGGTATGAACATGATAAAAAGTACCGTAAAGGTCGATAGGTACTTTTTGATGATATATCGGTCAATGAGTGTAAGCACAGTTTATAGGCGTTTGTCCATTTGTTTAACCATCATATCTTTCCATGTGCGGAAATCGCCTGCTAAGATATGTTTTCTAGCTTCTCGTACCAACCACAAATAAAATCCTAGGTTATGTATAGTAGCAATTTGCTTTCCTAATAATTCATTTACTGAAAATAAATGTTTTAAATACGCCTTTGTATAATCAGTATCTACCCAAGTAATTCCCATTTCATCAATTGGAGAAAAATCATCTTCCCATTTCTTGTTTTTGATATTTATGGTACCGTGTGCAGTAAACAACATGCCGTTTCTAGCATTACGCGTGGGCATAACACAGTCAAACATATCGACCCCTAAAGCAATATTTTCTAAAATATTAATAGGCGTTCCCACTCCCATCAAGTATCTGGGCTTATCTTCAGGAAGTATGTCTGTGACCACTTCTGTCATCTCGTACATTTCTTCTGCAGGTTCACCTACGGATAGCCCTCCGATCGCATTCCCGAATTGTTGTGTGTTCGCAATATACTCTGCAGACTGTTTTCTAAGATCTTTATATGTACTACCCTGTACAATTGGGAAAAAGGTCTGGTTATAATCGTATTTTAATGGTGTTTTCTTTAAATGCGAAATACAGCGCTCTAACCATCTATGGGTCATATGCATGGAATTCCTGGCATATTGATAATCACATGGATAAGGAGTGCACTCATCGAAAGCCATGATAATATCGGCTCCAATGGTGCGTTGAATTTCCATCACGTTCTCGGGTGTAAAAACATGATATGAGCCATCTATATGACTCTTAAACTTCACACCCTCTTCTTTAATCTTTCGGTTAGCAGAAAGCGAATATACCTGATAACCACCGCTATCGGTTAATATATTTCGATCCCAATTCATGAACTTATGTAAACCGCCTGCCTGTTCCAAAATTGTGGTTTGCGGACGCAAGTATAAGTGGTATGTGTTTCCTAAAATGATGTCTGGATTAATATCATTTTTTAGTTCCCGTTGATGTACCCCTTTGACAGAAGCTACAGTGCCAACCGGCATAAAAATAGGAGTTTCAATAGTACCGTGATCCGTGGTAATAAGTCCTGCACGGGCCTTACTATTCGCATCAGTTGTTAAGAGATCAAATTTCATTCACTTTCAAAAATCAAAAAGGCAAAGATAACCAACTGCATGACGTAGCATGTTATTAAAAAGGTAAAATATAGCGCTCATTTCGTTGACCACTCTCAATTTGATATTGAAGAATTTAAAACTAGCTTTTCATGATTTGATTTTTTCAGGATTTATAAGATCTACCCAATATTCCATGTTTTTATCCGTAAAACATGCATTTAATCTAAAACAGGAATTACCAATCAAACAATTTTTAGGGCTTTTTAAAAAAATGTATCTTTAACTATATTAATAATTAAACCAATAAACTTTATACTATGAGTGCAAAAGCCAAATATCAAGAAGTACTAAACCTAGGTGAGAAATTAGGTATCAAAGATGGTGCTGTTAATGAAGAAGGTGGAGTATTAAAAATAAAAGGACAAGCGAGTAATCAATATGAGAAAAATCTTTTATGGGATAAAATAAAAGAGATTGGTGGTGAATCGCCATCCGATATCCAAGCAAATATTACAGTTGAAGATACTAGTGTTTACGCGCGCCATACGGTACAAAAAGGCGAAACTTTAGGGAAAATTGCTAAGCACTACTATGGCGATGCGATGAAATACAAGCAAATTTTCGAAGCGAATACTAATATTCTTAAAAACCCAGATCTTATTCACCCTGATCAAGAATTAGTAATTCCGAATTTGTAACAGAATAGATTTTTATAGTATAAGGCTACCGAATTAATTAGGTAGCCTTTTTTATATTGCATGAAGACTTTAATTGTTTTGATGATTTAACTATATCCCATAATATATAAATACGACAGCAACGGTATCAATAAAACCATGAACAGCAATATTGAACCATAAATCGTTATTACGGATATGAAAAATAATCGCCAAAACCATACCTATAATACCAGTTATTATTTGGCCAGTTATTCCTTGATACGCGTGAACCCATCCAAATAGAAATCCAAAAAGTAGAATATTAATAATCAGGCTAATTTTACTTGATCCGAAAAACTTGGTAAACTGCTTCATTAAATATCCTCTAAATACAATTTCTTCACCAAAAGCAGCCGACACCCAGATAAGAGCGAGTAAACCTAATGTTGCTGGCAGGTTACCCTTGTAGGTTTCGAATATAGAATAGTCGATTGGCTGTCCTGTAAGATATGTTACCCCCGGTACCATGACATAGTAATAAAAAAGAAAAAAAACTACACCCAATATTGGAGCCACTACTAACAGACTTTTTACATTGAAGTTTTTTCGCTGAAAGCCCAAGGATTGAAAACAGTCTTTTTTATACTCTAGGGCACTGGCTAATATAAATATTAGCCCAGCTATGATCATTTGAAAATACCCTGATGCATATAAAATTATGCAAAGAATAATAGCGATTACAGGTGTTAGTTTTGAAGTTAAAAAGGTCTTGCTCATTTTTATCGTTTTTAATTCTAAGCGAAGTAAAAACGATCAAGCAAGGTAAAAGGCTATTTACAACTTATTTTTACTGAATGGTATTAAAATAACCGCCGAATAATCATTGTATTCTACAATTTATCATTAAACCAGTTCATAAATTCTTGTTTTTTGTATCTACTAATGGTTATTTGAAAAGCATTTTTGCTGTTAACAGCAGGTTTGAGCATTAAGGATAATTTCCCATTTTCTATTGACTGTACTTGTTCAACAGAACGATGATGAAGAATAGTTTGTCTATTTGCTCTATAAAAACTTTGCTCGCTGATTTTGCTTTCAACTTCATTTAAGGTAAAATCCGTAATAATTGTTGTTCCATCGGTTTTTACAATATGTACTATTTTATTTTCACTATATATAAAGGCAATTTCAGGATACTTAATTAATGTTATTTTACCTCCTTGTTGCACTTTAAGTGTTCCTTTTATCGAGACAAGCTTATGAAGTTTATAAATATCGGTTGAAAACAAAAGCGCAATTCCTAGAGTGCATATGAGTAGGGAGACCGTAAGCCCCGTTAATAAATGATAAATACTATATGAATCAATTCCATTAATTAAACCATTTAATCCAAAATATAAAAAGAGATATAGTATAGTGATATACCCTAAAGTTGAAAAAAGGAAACGTAATAGCACTCGTATGCTAATTTTTTCAGTAAAGTATTTCTTTTTAAAATACTTGAAATTAACGCTAGCAATCAAAATCATTATACCTCCACCTATAATTGAAACAACAATCGGAAATAAAGGAAATTCATAATCGTTATGAAATGGAAAATTTTCTGGCTCAATAAGATGGTTTGCCAAAATGGAAATGATTACAATTACAAAGCCATTTCTAACCCAAAAATTTGAAAAACTAATTTGTTTTATAAAAGAGCTAAATACTGTTTTCATTAAAGATTCAGTCCTACCTTTTTAATTTTAAAGCTTAGTATAAAACTTCTTATTACTACTTTCTAATTAGTTATTTGCTCAATGATATCCTTGGTATAACTCAGCATTCGCTCTAACTGTTCGTCCAAGCCCATATCGCTATTGTCTATCTCGACAGCAGTATCCGCTTTTTTAAGCGGTGAATCTTCTCTGTGTGAGTCAATGTAATCCCTATTTTGAACGTTCTTCAGTACATCGTCGTACGAGACTTTTTCACCTTTATCCTGTAACTCTTTATATCTGCGTAAGGCTCTTTTTTCTGGAGAGGCTGTTAGAAAAAACTTCACTTCTGCCTTCGGAAACACCACGGTACCTATATCTCTACCGTCCATTACAATGCCTTTGTTTTCTCCCATTTCTTGCTGTTGCTGTACCAGTTTTTTACGCACCGCAGAAATGGCTGCGATGTTACTAACATGCACAGAAACTTCAAGTGTTCTAACAGGAACCTCAACATTTTCGCCATTCAAGAAAATATCGGCATTTCCAGTTTTCTTATTCAGTTCGAAAGATAGTTTTATACTACCAAGTAAACTCTTTAAAGCATCTCTGTCGATATGACCATCAGTAATGATGTCATTTTTCATGGCAGCATAGGTGACTGCCCTATACATAGCTCCAGTATCTACATAAATGTAATCTAATGCAGCAGCAAGTCTTTTTGCCAAGGTACTTTTACCAGTGCTGGAATAGCCGTCAATAGCTACAATGACACCTTTCATGTTGTTTTAGTTTTGTGTGGAGGATGAAGATACTAAAACTTAGACAAGCCGCATTTATAACTGCTTAGCATTTTTTACTTTTTGGTTTGTAAGTGCCAAATTAAGCACTTCGCTCATATCGTTAACATAATGAAAAGTGAGCCCTTTCAAATATTCTTGTTTGATTTCTTCTATATCTTTTTTATTATCTACGCACAGCAAAATCTCTTTAATGCGTGCTCGTTTAGCTGCCAATATTTTTTCTTTAATACCACCAACAGGAAGTACCTTACCCCTTAGGGTAATTTCACCAGTCATCGCTATACTCTTCTTCACTTTTCTTTGTGTAAAGAGCGACACTAAAGAGGTCAACATTGTTATCCCTGCACTTGGTCCATCTTTAGGAGTTGCCCCTTCAGGTACATGAATATGAACATTGTATTTATCAAAAATATCAGGGTTAATTCCTAAAGTCGATGCATTTGCCTTGATGTATTCCATCGCAATAGTAGCTGACTCCTTCATTACCTTTCCAAGATTACCTGTTATGGAAAGGTTGCCTTTTCCTTTTGAAAGGATAGATTCTATAAATAAAATATCGCCTCCAACACTAGTCCATGCCAAGCCCGTAACAACACCCGCCACTTCATTGTTCTCATATTTATCTCGTTCAAGACGTGGTGGACCAAGGACTTCCTCGACCACTTCGGAAGAAATTTTTGTGTCATATGCCTCCTCCATCGCAATATTCTTTGCCGCATAGCGCACCATTTTCGCAATCTGTTTTTCAAGACCACGAACACCACTTTCTCGCGTATAGCCTTCAACTATTTTTTCGAGCTGTTTTTTACCAAGTTTGATATCTTTTTTAGAAAGCCCATGCTCTGCAATCTGTTTAGGTAATAAGTGCTGTTTCGCTATTTCAACCTTCTCTTCTATTGTATAGCCAGTAACATTAATAATCTCCATACGATCACGCAATGCAGGTTGAATGGTGCTTAAACTATTTGCAGTTGCAATGAACATAACCTTAGAAAGGTCAAACCCCATTTCTAAAAAGTTATCATAAAACTCTGTATTCTGCTCGGGGTCTAACACTTCTAACATAGCAGAAGAAGGATCACCCTGATGACTAGATGATAATTTGTCAATTTCATCCAAGACAAAAACTGGATTTGAGGTCCCTGCTTTTTTCAAACTTTGTATGATACGCCCGGGCATAGCACCAATATACGTTTTACGGTGACCACGTATTTCTGCTTCATCTCGCAAACCACCCAAGGAAATTCGTACATACTCTCTACCTAATGCTTCCGCAACCGACTTCCCAAGTGAAGTTTTACCAACACCTGGTGGTCCATACAAGCACAAAATAGGCGACTTCATGTCATTACGCAGTTTAATAACTGCTAAATACTCTATAATACGTCTTTTGACATCTTCTAGTCCATAATGATCCCGATCAAGTATTTTTTGTGCGCGCTTTAAATCGAACTGATCTTTAGAAAATTCATTCCATGGTAAATCAAGAAAAAGATCAAGATAGTTTCGTTGTATCGAATACTCAGCTACCTGCGGATTCATACGCTGCATTTTAGCAAGCTCTTTATTAAAATGCTCTTTTATCTTATCATCCCACTTTTTCTTCTTGGCGCGTTTGCGCATTTCTTCAAAATCCTGCTCATTACTAACCCCGCCCAATTCTTCTTGAATGGTTTTCATCTGCTGATGTAAGAAATACTCCCGCTGTTGCTGGTCCATATCAGAACGAACCTTAGACTGAATATCTTGCTTCAGCTCTAATTTCTGATATTCAACATTCATATGCTTTAGGGTTGCCAAAGCGCGTTCTTTTAAATCAGAGAGGCTTAAAATCTCCTGTTTTTCGGCAACAGAAAGATTCATATTCGAGCTTACGAAATTGACCAGAAAACTGTTACTCTCTATATTTTTGATTGCAAAAGAAGCCTCACTAGGTATGTTTGGACTTTCTTTAATGATTTCTAAAGCTAAATCTTTGATCGATTCGATGATAGCCCCAAATTCCTCATTATCAGATTCAGGTCGAACTTCAGGAACAGCTCGTACTGTTGCTGTGAGGTATGGTTTTTCGGTAAGCACCTCAGCTACCTCAAAACGTTTTTTACCTTGTATAATAACAGTTGTGTTCCCATCTGGCATTTTTAGTACACGTAATATTTGGGCCACCGTACCTAAGGTATTAATATCTTTTGGTGCTGGGTCTTCAATACTCTCATCCTTTTGAGATACTACCCCTATTAGCTTACTCCCATTATTGGCGTCTTTTATTAGTTTAATCGATTTGTCACGACCTGCAGTAATAGGTATAACTACACCAGGAAAAAGTACCGTATTTCGCAAAGGCAAAATAGGTAAGGTTTCGGGTAGTTCTTGCCTATTAATTTCTTCTTCATCTTCAGGGGTCATTAACGGAATTAAATCTGCCTCCTCGTCAATTGCTTGAAATGACAAACTGTCAATGCTCAAAAATTTTGATTTACTCATATCTTCGTATAAGCCATAATGTCATTATTTATGATGGCTTTTCATTTTTAATATTAGTCTATTCATTAGCAAAAGCTTTCAATCTCAACAGTATCAACCTCTTTGCTTGCTAAATCATCATATAAACGACAAAGGCTATGCCAAAGAAGATGTGGTAAGAAAGCTCTTAAATGAAATTTCAACCCAACAACTCGGCAGGTTCACTTTTAGTCTTGAATAAAAAAATTAACTTAAACTGTAACAATCAAAAAAACGTCTCATCTTTATAACAAATAACCAAACTTTTTGAGCCAACAAAAGTTAAATATTGAACAGTTATTACCATTGTGTATGTCCGGTAACCAATCCGCGCAAATGGAGGTCTACAATCGCTATTACAAGGCGATGTATAACACCGCAGTGCGAATTGTAAAGGACGACCAGGAAGCTGAAGATGTCATGCAAGAATCATTTTTAAACGCGTTTACAAAGCTTGCATCTTTTAAAGGAGAAGTTACTTTCGGCGCTTGGTTAAAACGTATTGTAGTAAACAACAGTATTTATCATTACAACAAACAAAAAAAACACCAAAAGGTGCCCTTTGAAAATGTAATGCAAACGGTCGAAGATAACGAGGGAGTTACTTCGGATGACATGATAACAAGCTTGAAGGCTCAAAAAGTATTGGAAACCATGAACAAGCTGAAAGATAATTACCGAGTTTCTTTGACCCTGCATTTAATTGAAGGTTATGATTATGAAGAAATTTGTACAATAATGAATTTAAGTTATGCTAACTGTCGCACAACGATCTCTAGAGCCAAAGAAAGTTTGCGAAAAAAATTAGTTGAAGTATGCGTGTAGATGACAACATAAACGAATTGTTTGATAATCTTAAAGACGATTTTGATATAGAATCGCCAAAAGAAGGTCATCAAAACAGATTTCTGGATAAACTAAAAAGTCTAGATCAGCATGACCTAGCTGAAGAGGAAGAAGTTAAAGTAAGAAAGTTGAGTTGGAAAAAACCGTTTTTGATTGCCGCTTCCTTCATAGTGCTTTTCGGATTGTATTTCGGTCTTCAAAATAAGCCAGCACAAAACGATCTAGCCGAAGTTTCTCCTGAAATGCAACAAACCGAAGTCTATTTTACTTCATTAATTAATGAAGAATTAGAAAAAATTGCAGGTTCGGTCGACGAGAGTACACAACAAATTTTTGAAGATGCAAAAGAGCAACTAAAACTATTAGAAAGCGATTACAGCTTGCTAACCCAAGATATCATTGATAATGGTGCTGATAAACGCATTATAAGTGCAATGATCATCAATCTAAAAAACAGAATTGAACTGCTTGAAAATGTATTAGAACGAATTGAAGCGGTAAAAAACCTTAACAACCTTGAAAATGAAAACACAATTATTTAAATCATTACTTATTGCCCTTCTTATACCAGTATTTGCTTTTAGTTACGATGGAGGCTGGAAGGGTAGATATACCAAAGAAAAGAAAATCAAAAAAGAGTACACCGTAAGCCCTAACGCTACACTAAAAATTAATAATAGCTACGGTCATGTAAACGTCACCTCTTGGAATGAGAATAGAATTGTCATTGAAGTACATGTAAAAACCAATGGTAACAATGAGGAAAAGGTTCAGCGCAAGCTGGAAGAAATTGACGTAAATTTTGAAGCTTCTAACAACTTAGTTTCAGCACGGACTATCTTTAATAAAGACAAGGGAAGCTCTTGGTGGAAATGGACCAAGAATAACAACGTAAATATGCAAATTAACTACACTGTTAAAATGCCCGTTACTAATGACGCTAATCTCAACAATGACTATGGTAGTATTAGTCTTGATAAAATAGAAGGTGTTGCCACTATAAGCTGTGATTATGGGAAAATTACTTTAGGAGAGTTAATGGCTGATGGAAATTATTTGAACTTTGATTATACATCAAAATCGACCATTGCGTACATGAAAAGTGGAAAAATAAATGCCGACTATTCTGGGTTTACTTTGGATAAGGCAGAATCGGTTGTGATTAACGCAGATTATACCCAATCTGCAGTTGAAAATGTTAAAAAAGTGGAATATAATTGTGATTATGGTTCGCTAAAGGTTAAAGAAGTAAATGATTTTAAGGGTACTGGTGACTACCTGACTACCCGCTTAGGTACTGTTCACGGTGATGTATCTATTAGATCTGACTACGGATCGGTCAAAATTGAAAAGATGGATAGTGATGCAGGAAATATTGATATACGCTCGGACTATACCGGTATACGAATAGGGTACGCACCTGACTATCATTTCGATTTCGAGCTCACTTTAGAATATGCCGGCGTAAGTGGCGATGATGACGATTTTGAATATATCAGAAAAGTATCAAAGTCATCAGATAAGTTTTACAGTGGATATTACGGTAAGCAAAATAGTGGTAATAAGGTAATAATCAACTCCGAATACGGTGGTATTAAGTTTGAAAAGCAATTTTAAATAACAACAATAAAAATAACAATACAATGAAAAAAACAACTTTATTCTGTGCAGCCTTTGTGCTTGCAATAACGACAGCAAACGCCCAATGGTGGGGTAATAAAAAAGTAAGAGGTAATGGTAATGTCAAAACCGAAACTAGAAATACATCGGATTATGATCAAGTGCGTGTAGCTGGCTTTTTTGACGTAGAACTAGTATCAGGTGATGAAGGTAAATTAACCGTTGAAGCCGAAGAAAACCTTTTAGAATATATCATTACCGAAGTAAACGGATCTTCGCTTAAAATTTATGTTGAAAAAGGATATAACCTACGTACAACCTGGAACAAAGGAATACGCGTTACAGTACCTTTTGAAGATTTAGACATGGTAACTTTATCTGGTTCAGGTGATGTAGTAAGTAAAGATGTTATTAAAGCATCTAACTTTACAACTGGTGTTTCCGGTTCAGGAGATGTTAATCTTAAATTAGATGTCAATACCCTAGAAGGAAAAGTAACGGGTTCAGGTGACTTGCGTCTTGATGGTAGTACCAATGATGCGGAATACTTCGTCACTGGATCAGGAGATATTTATGCTTTTAGTGTAAAAGCACAAGATGTAAGTGCTAAGGTAACAGGATCAGGAGATATCAGAGCACATTGTGATGGTTATTTAACCGCTAGAATTACTGGATCGGGAGATATTCGGTATACCGGTAATCCTAAAAAAGAAGATAGTAAAGTAACAGGTTCAGGAGATATTGAAAGAGCTAATTAAGCCTCAAATTATTCATCAATCAATACAATCATCAATCAAAAGTTACGTTAATAAAACGTATTAAGAAGTAAACCAATCATCAAATACTTTACCGAAACCCTGTTTTTTGAGGCAAAACAGGGTTTTTTTATGCTGTTTTTTTTGTGGGTACTCTAAAAAGCAATAACATGCCCACCAAGAAAAATAGGCCTAAGAAAATGATCGAGTTCCTCATAGAACCCGTTATTTGCGCCACACCTCCGTAGAGTGCCATACCAATTACAATACCAATTTTCTCGGCTACATCGTAAAAACTAAAGAAAGAAGTAGTATCCTCTGTTTCTGGTAAAAATTTAGAGTAAGTAGATCTCGATAACGCTTGAATTCCACCCATCACCAGCCCTACAACCCCAGCAGTAATATAAAAATCAAGTGGAGTGATCACAAAATATCCGGCGATGCAAATAATGATCCATATGGCGTTCACAATGATTAGTGTTTTGATATTTCCTATTCTTTCTGAAAGCTTTGAGGTCAGCGTTGCCCCCACAATAGCTACCAATTGAATCAATAAAATACTCACTATTAATCCTACTGTGCGCTCATCATCGGATCCCCAATTTATATCTTCCTCGCCAAAATAGGTAGCTACCAACATCACCGTCTGCACTGCCATACTATAGATGAAAAAAGCTATCAAATATCTTTTTAGCCGCTTATCATCGGAAAGCGAATTATAAACAGCTTTTAGTTCTTTAAAGCCGTTAAATAAAACGTTATTAAGTGCACCTTCCGTTTTAGTTCCTTTGGGCATATATTTAAAAGTATATTGTGCAAAACCCATCCACCATAATCCTACCATTATGAACGATATTTTTGTAGGAGCTGCAGCACTTTCAAAACCAAACATCTCGTACTTTAAGATCATTAGAAGATTAACAACCAGCAAAATCACACTTCCAATATAGCCTAATGAATAGCCTTTTGCACTAAGGGCATCGTGTTGTTCAGGATAAGCAATATCTGGTAGATATGAATTATAAAAAGCAAAGCTAGTCCAAAAGCCAACCAATGCTAAAAAGTAGCACAGTAATCCAAAGTAAATATGTTCTAATGAAAAGAAATAAAGTCCGATACAAGATATTGCCCCCAAATAGGTGAAGAACTTCATAAAACCCCGCTTATTACCAATATAATCAGCAATTCCAGCTAGCAAAGGTGTAATGAAAGAAACTACAAGAAATGCTGCTGCAGTAACATAACTTATCAGTGGAGCTCTCTCGATTTCTCCACCGAAAATGGTGATTTTATCAATACCAGCATCTCGAAAAAGAGCCCCATAAAAAATGGGGAATATCGCAGAAGAAATAATAAGGTTGTAAACTGATATTGACCAATCGAAAAAAGCCCAGGCGTGAAGTAGTTTTTTACTTCCTTTCTCTAGTGCTGGCATACAAATTTATTATTAGTTATCTAGTTGACAACCAATATAAGTCAAATTTTGTTCTAGAAGTCAACTATTCTGATAAAGAGTGTAATAACAAATTTTAATTGCTTCTAAACTTGGTAATACCAAATTTCTTCGCTTCCTCTTTTGCTTTTGGCGCTAATGCGGTTAAATTAGCTATACGTGTATCACTACTAGGATGTGTGCTTAGTATTTCTGGTGGTGCTTGCCCTCCGCTTTTTGCTTTCATACGCCTCCATAATTCTGCTCCTTCATCAGGATTATAACCGGCAATAGCCATTAAAGTGAGTCCGATGGCATCCGCTTCACTTTCATGACTACGACTAAACGGTAGCATAAAACCTACTTGACTTCCAACACCATATATTTGATTGAATAATTGTCTGTTCTTTTCATTTTTGGCGAATGCTACATTACCTGCTACACCTAATAACTGCTGTCCTGTTCCTGCAGTCATACGCTGAGCGCCATGATTTGCCAACGCATGAGCAATTTCATGACCCATTACAACAGCCACTCCTGTTTCGGTTTGAGTAACCGGTAATATTCCCGTGTAAAAAACAATCTTACCACCTGGCATACACCAGGCATTCAATTGATCGCTATTCACCAAATTATATTCCCATCGGTAGTCTGTCAAATAACCTTGTTGACCTAGAGCATTTAGCCAACGCTCAGCCGCTACTGCCATTCGTTGTCCTACTCTTTTTATCATTTCGGAGTCTTCCGTACCTGTTACTACTTTATTTTCATTTAAAAATTGATCATACTGTTGAAAGGCCATCGGAAACAATTGATTGTTACCGTAAAGGCTTACATATTGTTTTCCTGTAAACGGATTTGTCTTGCATGCTGATGCAATAAAAAAAACAACCGCTAGGGTGACTACTCTTTTCATATTCTTCGTATTTGAATGTGTTAAAGTTACAAAAAACTGTGTATGATGAATGAACCCAATTATTGAATAATTAACAGGAATATAATTTTTGGAATAGTTATTGATCTACCAAACGCATCATATTAAAATTCAATCAGATGAAAAACGTATTAAAAACAGTATTTGCCCTTTCAGTTATATTATTTACATCTTGTGAAGGTCCTGAAGGGCCTCCAGGCTTTGATGGACGTGACGGACTTGATGGTCTTGATGGATTGGATGGAGTAAACATACAAGGGAAAATAGTTGATATTGAAGGTGATTTCAATGCAGCAAATGAATTTAGGTTCCGTTTTGAATTTGGTGACCTGGACGTTGGTGAAGATGATGTGGTACTTGCCTACATATTATGGGATGAAGTAGACCTCAATGATGGTAGTACTGCCGATCTTTGGAGACCGCTACCACAAACAAGATTAGTAGATCAAGGAATTTTTCAATATAATTTTGAGCACACTTTTTTTGACATTGATTTGTTTTTAGAAGGTGATTTTGATTTATCGACTTTGGCGCCAGCAGATCTAGAAGATCAAGTATTTAGAATCGCAATTGTACCGGCTAATCTGGTTTCCAGTGGAAAAATAGATCCGCTTACGTTAGGCGAGCAACTTAATAGCATAAAGTTTGATACCACCACCATACAGGATCTTAACTTTTAATTATTTCATAAATAAAAGCATAAGGCTGTAAGGTTATTATAAAAATTAAGTCTATTCTCAGTATCTTTAGGACACTGAGAATAGACTTTCTTATTTTGAAAAATAGACCATGAAAAGAACATCAATTTTAATAGTACTTAGTATACTGTTTTTTGGGTGTAACGGCAATGCCCAAAAAAAGGAATCGACTACTGAAAAAAAGGAAAAAGTATATGCCGTTACTAAAACAGATGCGGAGTGGAAAGCTTCTTTAACAGACAAACAATACTACGTTTTAAGACAAGCAGGAACCGAGCGACCATTTACCAGCGAACTTTTGGATAATAAAAGAAAAGGCACTTATGTATGCGCAGCCTGTAAAACCCCATTGTTTAAAAGTGACAACAAATTTAAATCCGGTACGGGATGGCCAAGCTTTGACCAGGAAATTAAAGGCAATGTAGCCTATGATGTTGATTATAAAATAGGGTATGCTCGTACCGAAGAGCATTGTGCTACCTGCGGAGGTCATTTGGGCCATGTATTTAATGATGGACCCAGAGCCACAACTGGAAAAAGACATTGTATAAATGGAGCCGCCCTAAAGTTTATTCCGGAAAAAGATGAGTAAAAAAAACTATCCTGTTAAAAAAACCGACGCTGATTGGAAACAGCAACTGAGCGATGATGAGTACGTCATTTTAAGAAAAAAAGGCACAGAAAGACCCTTTACTGGCAAATACAACTCGCACTATGATGCTGGCACCTATACATGCAAAGGTTGTGATACTAAGTTGTTTGAAAGCGATTCTAAGTTTGATTCAGGGTGTGGCTGGCCTAGCTTCGATGAAGCCATTGAAGGTACCGTTGAATACATTCGTGATACTTCGCACGGAATGATCCGTACCGAAATTGTATGTGCAAATTGCGGGGGGCACTTAGGACATGTTTTTAATGACGGGCCTACCGAAACCGGACAACGATATTGTGTTAACTCACTTAGTATTGATTTCGAAAAACAATCCGATTTCTAAAACCACTATGAAAAAACTTCTAACCATTATACTGCTATTTTACGGGTTGCATATTGGTGCGCAAGAGGGCACATTGGTTGTATTAAATAAATCGGACCATACTGTTGACCTAATAGATTTGACCTCGCACGAAAGTGTGGTCACTTTACCAACCGGAATAGGACCACATGAAGTGGCTATTTCACCCGATCATACGCTCGCCGTCATAACTAATTATGGCAATCGAAATGAACCCGGGCAATCCTTAACGGTGATAAGCATTCCTCAAAAAAAGGTCATTAAAACGATCCTTTTAGAGTATGTATCTCCACACGGAATTGAGTTTATAAGCGATACCAATGTGTTAGTCACTTGCGAGGGTAGTAAAAAGTTAATTCAAGTTAATATCAATACAGGTGCGATTCGTAAAGCGATAGATACCGAGCAAGAAACAAGTCATATGGTAGCTTATTCACCTGTAATGAATAGAGCTTTCGTTGCAAATATCAGGTCTAATAGTGTATCGGTAATTGATCTTGATAAGAACAGATTAGACCGCATTCTTAAAACCGGAAAAGGTGCTGAAGGCATTGCAATTTCTGCGGATGGTAAAGAAGTTTGGGTCACTAACCGATCTAACGATACGGTTACTGTTTTAAATGTAAAAACACTTGAAACTACGCATGAAATAGTTTCTTCTAAATTTCCTATTCGCATAAAGACCACTTCTGATGGTAAATATGCCCTTGTTTCAAACGCACAAACAGGGAATCTTAATGTGTTTGATGCCAAAACGAAGAAATTACTTACTACCATTTCGATGAATATTTCTGTTAAGGAAAAAGAAGCTTCACGCTTATTTCAAGATTTTGACCAAAGTCCAGTGCCAGTAGGAATACTCATTCATCCTAATAATAAGACCGCCTTCATTGCCAATACAAATGCTGATATTATTACAGTAATCGATCTGTCAACAATGAAAATATCAGGAAGATTAACCGCAGGTAAAGAACCCGATGGCCTGGGCTACTCTAACATAAAACTGCAGTAAATGTCAAGTTATCTATCAAGCGCTAAAAAACAATTTGCTTATTATAAGTTATTAGGTGAAAAGGTGATTCAGCGACTTAATGAAAATCAAATTCACTGGCAACCTAATGAAGACACCAATAGTATTGCGCTTTTGGTAAAGCATATGACTGGTAATATGAAGTCGCGTTTTACCAACTTTTTAACCGAAGACGGTGAAAAAACATGGCGTAAGCGTGATACGGAATTTGAGAATACTATTAAGAGTAAATCGCATTTGTTAGAAACCTGGGAAGCCGGCTGGAGGGTCGTTTTTGATGCAGTGAACCCTTTAGAAGAAAAACAACTTGAAGATCTTATTTATATTCGTAACGAGGGTCATACTATTATTGAGGCATTGAACAGACAACTGAACCATTATGCTTATCACGTGGGACAAATGGTATTTATCGGCAAACAATTATTAGGTGATACATGGGAATCACTTTCAATTCCCAAAGGCCAATCAGAAGTTTTCTTTCAAGAGAAAATGGCACAAAAGAAAGGCAAAAGGCACTTTACCGATGATATAAAATAAGCTTTTAAATGTTAGTTAGACATGCTGATCAATCAATATGGCATTACCGTCAGGATCTGTCATAAAAAAACTAGCAGGTCCACTGGTCCCCTCTTCAATGTCTTTTGACATTTCTATTCCTTTCGATTTTAATTCCTTTTGTATATCACGTGCGTCTTCAAATGCATCTAATTTATTTGCGCTCTGGTCCCACCCGGGATTAAAAGTTAAAATATTACCTTCAAACATTCCTTGAAAAAGTCCTACTAAGTGCTCTCCATTTTTCATTATTAAATAGTTCTTTTCTATTTCACCGGCGAAAACAGTAAAACCTAGCTTTTCATAAAAATCTTTTGATACATGAATATCTTTTACTGCTAAACTTATTGAAAATGCTCCTAATTTCATGGTTGGTTATTTTTTAAATTATTTTGGTTCTAAAGTCATTACATAGTCGTAGCTTTCATCAAAGTAGGTTGCAACTTTATCTAAATCACCTAACATACTTTCAGGAATTAGAATATACCCTTTCATGGTTGCACCATATGATTTATACAGGGTCGTATTTAATTCTTTCAAATACTTTTCCTGTACTTCCTTTGAAAAACGAACGCCAATCTCCCCTGCGTTATTCAACAAAGTAAACATATACCCGTTAGCTGAAGTATAGATCATTTTTTTTCCTTTACGTTCAAACCTTGGACATCTTGCCACTATCGCATCATAAATTTCTAATTTCTTTTCCCACATAACTAGTTATAAAAAGTTTGACTTATTTAGATTTCTTATAAATCCACCATCCTATAGCTATAACAATAAATTGGATAACTAGTCGAATAGTAGCAGCGGTTTTAGAACCTACAGCTGGTAGTTCTTTCGTCAAGTCCCAAATATGTATTGGAAGGAAAGCCAACATAAGAATTGCGAAACCAAGTCCTCCCCATTTTTGGTATTTCGGAATGATCAGTAAAACACCAACAATGAGCTCGGTAATTGTGGCTAAAATATTTGCCACACTTTCTGGGATAAAGTCTGGAATCATTGGAGCATAAAACTCCGGATTCGCTACGTGATTGTATGCTCCGAATAGTAAAAACAATCCAAAAATTATGGCTGTTATTATTTTAAGAACTTTCATGGTTGGCTGATTTTGTGAACTTAAATGTATGGAATTTTCAACATTCAAGAGGTGACCCATTCGCCTAAACAAATCTCAAAAAACATTTAGCCTATTATTCCAACCACAATTTAAAATCTTTTACACGTTCTCTAGCTACTATTACTTCCGCTTCATTGTAACTATTTAGTTTTATTTGCAGTCGACTATTGGTGTATGAAATAATATCCTTAATTGCGTTTACATTTACATAGAATTTACGGCTTATTCTAAAAAAAGTATCGGGCTCCAGCTCATTTTCCAGGTTTTCTAAACTTGTATCTAATAAATAATTTCTGCCATCAGTAGTATGAGCATAGGTGCCTTTATTTTCACTGTAAAAACATTCAATCTCGTCGACAGCGATCATTTTTAGATGTTGACCAATCTTAACCGTAAACCGTTTCTTGTAGTCTCTCTCAACTGGATTAGCACTAAGTAATTTCTTGATGTCTTCAAAATTTAACTGAACATCTTGCGGTTTGGGTGCTTGAGATTTAAATTGATCAACTGCATTTTCAAGCTCTTCATTATCAATAGGTTTCAGCAAATAGTCCACACTGTTAAGTTTAAAAGCCTGTAATGCATATTCATCAAATGCAGTGGTAAAAACAATTGCGCTGTTGACCTTGACAGCATCGAAAATTTCAAATGACAATCCATCACTTAATTGAATATCAAGAAAAATAAGATCAGGATGCGGATTATTTTGAAACCAGTTAATTGATTCTTCTACAGAGTGAAGCATCTGACTTACATTCACCCCAAGTTTTTCGAGCATTCTGTTGAGTCGGCGAGCTGCAGGTTTTTCGTCTTCAATAATTAGTACGTTCATTGATTAAATTTCCAATTTTTAAAATCTAAATTTAAGGTAAAAGAAAAATTAGATGTAGTTATATTTTTGTGTTTTATCGTTTTACTCGTTGTCCGGCTTTCCAGACCGTATTAATCTTCTTTATATTATGAATATCTTCAGTTGGATCGCCATCCAATAAAATCATGTCGGCAACAAACCCTTCTTTAATATATCCTAATTCTTTCATTCTAAACTGATCAGCTGGAAGAGAAGTTGCAGAGCGTAAAGCATCAACCGCTGGTATACCCGCTTCTACAAAAAAGATAATTTCTTTATAAAGATCTGTACCCATATTAATACCAGCATTAGGAGGGTCCGTACCCGCCAAAATAGGTATGCCTGCATCATACAATCGCTTCGTTTCTTTTTTGAGCCATTCTAATTTTTTAAGGGCCTCTTCTTCTGACCGTTTTGCCATTGCAGTGACTGCCTTATACCCAACTAAAATGGTCGGGATTACAAAAAAATCACCTGCGGCTAATTCAGCTATTTGAGAATCGCTCATTTTTTTATCCCTCCAAATATGAACCAAACCATGAGCACCTGATTTGAATACTTTATAACCATCGTCCATTTTTGATACATGTACCACCACCACTTTATCATTCGCTTTTGCTTCTTTAATAATTGCAGCTACGGTTTCATGATCTAAAGTTGGACGCCATGGTTCAACAATTATTTTTATGTGGTCTACCCCTGCTTTTATTCTATCAGCAACCCATTGTTTTGCATCTTCCGGTTTCTCAAGAGTTGGCACAGGAAAACCAAACTGAGTACCATGTCCACCTTCAGCAGTAGCAGCGTACCCTGCCACACGATAGCGCGCATAATTAGTGCTATCTTTTAGGTTTTTAAGCATTTGCTGAAAGGGTTCAGCTCCTGCCATATCAAGTACATTTAGGACGCCAGATTTTGCTGCTTCGTTTAACAAACCTGGCATCCATGCATGAACATGAGTATTTGTCAATGCTGGCATTAAGAATTTCCCTTTACCGTCAATAGTCGGAAGTTTCTTTTGTATTCGCTTTTTAATAGATGATATCTTTCCGTTTTCGATTAAAACAGAGCGTTTGGAAAGTACATTTTCGCCATTAAAAATAGTGACATCTTTAATAATAAAACCGTCTTGGGCTTTTAAGAAAAAAGTAACCCCAAAAACAACTAATAACGTAAGTACGCTTTTAATAGATGACATGATTGACTGGTTATTTAGTAGTTATTAGCCTTTGTAGTTTTCAAAATCTTCTTGGTCTTCTTTCATTAATTGTTCTATTTTTCGCTGTTCCCAATTTCTAAATAAGCTGAATCCTACTCTATGTACCCATAGACCGTGAACTAATAATCCAATCCCCCAACCAATGGGAGTAGTTAGATAACTCCATCCCGAAAAGTCTTGTTCTGGAAAATATTTGTACTCAATGATATAGTGCCCAATGGCAATGAATATATTAATGATAATATAAACTAATACATGAGAGTAAAAGCCCCTAAGGTCCTTAACACGCTTACGTGCACGTTCCAATTTTTGCTGACTATAATTTTTCATTTTCTCGATCTTTTATTCCCACCGGCTTTCATCAATTTCTTTTTGATATTCGGCGGTAAGGTTATCTTTTTCCATTAACTCCTTTATTTTTCTGTCTTCCCAATTGCTAAGGCCAAATACTTTAAAAGCATGTATCAGTAAACCAACGCCCCATAATAAAGGTGTTCCCCAGTAGTTTATCCCATAAGGATTCTCTCCATAATAGCCTTTACTATCAATCCATAAATGTACTATAGTTAGTAAGGCATTGATTAAAATATAGACCACCAAATGCGTGTAAAATCCTTTAATATCCTTTACGCGTTTTAAGACGTGTTTTTGTTTATATTCTTTATTCATCATAGTACTTATTCCCACCAGTTTTTCCCAGCTTCTTTTCGGCTAACCTCAGTTCTTGGTCTATCTTCTTTTTTATCATCCTCGTTCATCAACTCTCGAATCTTGCGCTCCTCCCAGTTCCTTCCAAAAAGGAGACTAATCCCAAAGGTTTTGCCGGCATCAATAATAATTCCTAGTCCCCAAAATCCGGCAACCCATAAAAACCAAGCATTTCTAAATTCATTTGTATAATAATTAATGGCGGCTAACATGGCAATAATTACTAAATACGTACCTAGCTTACCGTAGAACTTTTTTAGTTGCTCTACTCGTTCTTTTGCTCGTATATATTTGTTTTCATTCTTAAAATTTTCCATCGCTATCATCTTAATATTTTTTTCTGATCACAGGACTAAATTCGCACATTCCTCATCTATTTTAAAAGTAATTATACCCAATTGTAAATTTTGATTACTGAATTGTATTCTTAGAAATCATCATCACCCATAAACTGTTCTATCTTTCTTTTTTCCCAGTTTTTACCAAGTATCGGATTGTAATTAAAGGCTTCCATAGCATGGCCGGCAACACCAATTCCCCAGCCAACAATTGGAAAAATTGCCCACGGAAAGCTGGTCGATATCCAGTTTATCCAGATAAAAAATGGAATCATTATCAAATAAATTGAAAAATGTATATAAAACTCTTTAATCGCTTTTACACGTTCTTTCACCCTTAGGTATTTTTTATCTTCTAAATATGTTTCTTGGGTTTTCATAACTGCTGTTTGTTTTGTCAGCATCGGAATGGCAACTGCGAAATCCCTTGCTGTTTGATTGATTTTTACTTCTCGATCGGTTAGTAATCCGTAACGTTGCTTGATATTTTGTAATCCAACTCCACTACTTTTTTTAACCACCTGTTTTGGTTGTAAGTTATTTTGTACAATTAAAACACCGTCTCTTTCAAAAATCTTAATATGAAGCTTTTTCGATGGTGTTACCATATTATGCTTTACAGCATTTTCTAGTAGCAGCTGAAGCGATAGTGGTACCACTTTTGCCTCTGGGTTATAGCTTTTTTCAGGAATATCGACTACAATACTATCTTCAAATCGCATTTTCAAAAGTGACATATAGAGCTGGGCAAATTTCAACTCTTCATCTACAGTTACTAATTCTTTATTTTTTTGTTCTAATACATATCTATATACCTTAGAAAGTGACGTGGTAAAACGCTCAGCCTGGTCCGGGTTTTCATGTATTAAACTGGTTAATACATTTAAGCTATTAAACAAGAAATGAGGATCTAGTTGATTTTTTAAAGCATCGAACTGTGCTGAAGCTGTTCTAGCGATTATTTTTTGCTCTTTTACTTTTGCACTACGCGTCGACTCTCTATAAAAAATGTAGTAGAAAATACTGGTAATTATTGTCGTCACAATAATTGAAAAAATATAATCACCTGCTGATTGGCTCACTAAAGCTTCCGAAAAAGTATAGTTGAATCTTATGACATATAAGAAAACGTTAAGTATATAAACCGTTATAATGGTTACCACAATGGACAAAGGGATTAACCAGGACATTTTCTTTATTGTAAAAAGCCCTTTTCCATAGTGCCTCATAGCAGTCAAAATAATGACCATATTCACCATATACAGCGTAACTGAGTATATTTGGTTACTAACAATGTTGAATAGTAATTGCTCATTATACTCAATTTCAAAGCCAAATATTTCTATAAAATCTCCACCTAACGAATACGTCCTTCCATTAAAATACTGGATTGCAGCTAATAATATAAAGACGCCAACACCGATAAGATTGGCCCTGATAAAATGTGTTTTAAAGCTTTTTAAAGTCATTATCCCTTACACTGTTTAAGCACTTCTTTAGCACGATCTTTCCCCCAACTGGGATGCATTGTGCTTTCTGCTTTAAAGGTAGCAAAAAGTTCAAGGGATCGTTCGATATCCTTGCAATAAGGTTCTATTGATTGACCAAAATATCTAGCAGATCCCATATCCCACTCGGCTTTAGATAGTACAACCCTAGGGTTATCTGGTGCAAGTTCGAATGCCTTTTTATATAACTCAGCATTTTTCATGCTTAACGTCATACCATAAGTAGCTCCGTCATAGGCGATCCAGGCTGTATTAATTGTTGCTTTAATAATTATGATTTCTGGATTATTTGGCGAAATAAGTTCAGCCTCCTCAATGTGTTTTTTTGCTTTTTCTAGTTGCAAAGTCAACTTTTCTTTGTCTGTTACTCCGAAAGAATTGAGTGCATTAATCATGGCGATATAATAATGTGGCAACCACTCTTCTGATTCTACTTCGGCAATACGCTCAAACACGTTAGATGCTTCAAAGGGTTTATTCTCTGTCCAAAGTGCAAATGCTTTGCCCATGCCTTGTTCGTACTTAGACTGAGCATTAATGTTAGCTACACTGCCTATAACTAATGTCACTAATAAAATAACTATTCTTATCATTTTGTATGTTTTTTTGATTTTACTTGTACAAATTTTAGATGACCTCATCAGGATTAAAAAAAGATAGTACTCAACTGTAATTTTCGCCTACTGAACCGTCGACCAAAGTATTTCTATATCAAAGCTTAATTAGTATTTGCTTTAAATTATTGTCTAACGTGAATTTAGCATCTTTGTATTTTGGCGGTCCCATAAACCCTTTTGCTTGGTTAGAACACGCGTTATCCTCTTTTGGAATTCCCATAAAATTGGTATCCAATCGATTGTTGTCATTTTCATCATGAAAAATTGAAACCGCATATTCGCCAAAAGGGATGTTTTCAAAAAGTACCTCACATTTACCATCAACAGTTTTAGCACTAGTACCTTTAAATGTTTTCTTCAAAAAACTATCTTCAGACTTGTAAAGACCTACTAATATTTTACCTTCATCTGAAGAAGCGTTGGACACAGTTACCATAATGGTTCCTTGTTCTTGAGCAAAACTTAAGGATGTCATTGCCATAAGCAAAATGGCAGTTAAAAGCTTTTTCATTGTTTAGATTTTTATAGATTTCTTACATCAAAGATGCGCTTGATACTTAAGTTTTCGTAATCTTGTTGACCCAACTGTAGTTTTTGAGAGCCGAATTGTTTAATATGATTACTTCTGTATATACCGACCGTTTGCATTTACGTTATTTAACCGAAAATGACATTGAGCTATTTCATGAAATGCAACATGATATTCGGGTAATGCAACACATTACTGGTTTTATTTTTTCAAGAGAAGAAAATGAAAAAGACCTTAAAAAAGTAATTGCTGCTTATAAAAAAGAAAAGAATGATTTTTGGGTTTGGGCAGTTGATTTCAACAACCGTTTCATCGGTACAGGTGCTATTATTAAGAACGAAAAAAAGGAATGGGAAATCGGTTACCGGTTTTTACCCGATTATTGGGGTAAGGGCTTTGGAACCGAAGTTGCTAAAGCCCTTATTGACATCGCTTTTACAAAAATGCATGTTGACAGCTTATTTGCTTACGCTGATAAGGAAAATCTGGCAACCGTAAAAATACTTGACCAGCTTTTCAATTTTGTAAAAGAAGAGTGGAACGAAAAAGATCAGTGTATCGATCGGATTTACAAATTATCTAACTGATTGCTTTTTTTATCTGTACTAATGGTCCAAAAGAACCCGACAAAAAAGAACTGGTCAGCATTAGGTCGTAATGCCTGTCTTTCAAAAACACCATTCGCATTAGGGCTGCTCGCATAATTGTAGCCAAAGACATTTCTGGTAGCTAATATGTTGTTCACAGAAAAATATAAGATTTTTTGTTGACTTATCAAGTATGCCCAATTAAAGCTCAAACTATTGAAACTTTTCGTTTTCTGGTTTAAAAATCCTCCTTGGTTAGGATCAGAATAGCTTCTACCGGTAGCGAAGGTGTGACTTAATCCAATTTGTGACTTCAATTTGTCTACCCATAATTTACCTACTACAGACACATTATGAGTCGATGCAAAATTAGGCGTTGCTCGTTCGGGAAAATTTCTAAAGTCCCTCTCGGTATCTAAATACGAATAACTTAACCAATACTCTAGGTTTTTCACTGATTTACCGTCCCTCCAAAAAAGGTCTAATCCTGATGCATAACCACCTCCTGTATTGGTAAAGTTACTATCGAAAGTGGGGAAGTTACCATCAAATTTTACCAGATTATCATATTCTTTATGAAAAACCTCAGCTCTTAAGATTCTGCGATCCTTACTATACTGATAATTCAACAAGTAGTGAGTAGCCTTTTCAGCCTCTAAATCACTCGTGAACTTTTGAAATTCGTTTAATGGATTTTGGTAAAAATCACCATAAGCAAGTGAAAACTGAGAATGGTCTCCAGTTTTATAGGCTAAAGCAAGCCTTGGTGAAATATACCACTTTGATTGATTTTGAGCATATTCTGCTCGTATTCCAGGTTTAAAGGCAAAATCATTCGAAATAAAAATATCAGCTTCAGCAAAACTTCCGAATAAGTCATTATTAAATCTGGTTGTAAAATTCGTATTGGTATCAAAAAACTTTTCTTTAAATCGAGTAATAAAATACTCCGTACCGAAAGTTAATTTTACTCTACTTGTAAATCCCTTGCGTACTTTTGCTTTTAGATGGATTGAGTTTTCATCATCCTTTATGGTGGCTTGATCAGCTAAGACATTTGTATTATCATTAGTATAACTAAGCCCGGTTTGCAACGTCCAATCGTTGTCAAAGAAATACTTAAAGCTACCATTTAAATATGAGTTTCTATTAGTCAATGCAAAGCGAAATCCTTCTGGGAAATTGATATTATTTTGAAGTAGGTCAAAATTAGAATAATCGGTTGCCGCATATAATTTTAGAATCCCATTTTCATATTTCTGACGAAAAACAGCTTCTCCTGCCAAACCCTCATAAGGTTTATTCCAAGTATCCCGACTTTGAGTAATCGATATATATGGCGCAAGATTAATGTAAGAGGCATTTACACTTAATGAATTGTTTTCCCATTTTTTGGTATGTCCAACCCCTCCTCCGACGGTCATTAATGAGATATCTGTCTTGTCTTGATCCGGTTCATCAATGGTATTTAATTGTAATACTCCTGACAATGCTTGACCAAATTCTGCTGAGTATCCCCCAGTAGAAAAACTAATACCTTTAAAAAGAAATGGAGAATAACGTCCCCTTGTCGGAATATTGTTCGAGGTAGGTGTAAATGGTGTAAATACCCGAATTCCATCAATAAATATTTGCGTTTCTTCAGCGCCACCGCCACGGACGAATAACCTACCATCTTCGGCTACAGCTGTCGTTCCTGGTAAGGTTTGTAGCGCTCCAACAAAATCACCAAGTGCACTTGCGGTTGTCACTACATCTAAAGGTTTCAGTACAGACACCTTTGAGTTATCTCCTGCTTCAAACGTACCTGCAGAAAGTGTAACACCTGTTAGCGTATTCACAGCTTCCTTAAGTTGAATAGTTACATCATTCATTGTATTAACTTCTGCCAATAATTCAAAAGTCTCGAATGATATAAAAGACACCACCAGTGTTTTTGTTCCGGTTTCGGTAGTTGTAAAACTAAAGGTGCCATCCTCTCCTGTAGAGGCGCCATCATAAGTTCCTTTTAAATAAACATTGGCGCCCTCAATAGGAATCATACGCTTATCTGTCACCATTCCATTTACGGTAATTTGTGCAAAAGAAAAACTAGTAGTGACAAGTAAGATTAAATTTAAAAGTGATTTCATTGTAATTATTTTGATTGATGATCCAAAAGTCATCCGAAATCATTCTTGAAACCAACTTAACTTACCAAACTGTAAAAATTGCGGTGCGAATTGTATAAACCTGGCAATAACATTTATTTATTCAATGATATTCTATATTTTCTATTTTTTAATTAGTTTTATAACGACCTATTATCCTTACTAACGCATCTATATGAAGCGAAAATGGTCATTCATAGGGCTATTCTTATTGATCTTGACAGTGGATTTAGTTTTCAAAAACTATGAACACTTAGCAGCTTACCGATTAGTGAGTAAACCTCTCGTAATTATATCTCTACTAACACACTACTATTTTAATAGCAAGCATTTTGATAAGGATGTCAGAAAACCTATGATTATTGCCTTAATACTTTTGATCACTGGTGATCTTTTCTTTTTAGGCTTTGATAATGACATCTTCTTCAATATAGGTTTCGTCGCTTTTATGGTCGCAAACTTTTTCTATTTTAAGTCGTTTTTGACTAACACAGCATTCAACTACAAACTTTTGATACCCTTTTGGGTAATTTGTGGAGTATATTTCTTTGTGATGCTTTCTTATTTATACACAGAACTTGATTTGTATTTAATGCCAATGATGATATTTTTTATTGTAATGGTAAGTATGGCCAATGTTGCTTTAATGCGTTACAAAGTGGTAAACAACACTAGTTTTTACCTTGTATTTATAGGCACCTTATGTTACTTGTATTCAATTAGTTTAATTGGCTTTGACAAGTTTAACATGCCTGTAAAATATCAATATACTCTTGAGATGGCTAGTTACGGAATTGGACATTTACTCATAGTATTGGGGATGCTTACGGAAAAGGTACAGAAAGAAATAACAGTTTAGTGTTTAGAACAACTGTTTATAAACTTTAAAAAATAGTTAAGTATTAGATTGCCGTTTTTACTATTTTGCCCGTGCAATAAGCTAAAACAGGCCTTATGTCATGGGATAAAAAATTTACTTTTATCTTTTTTACAATACTCTCTGCTGACATTATTTTGACCAATTCAGAGACGCTCTTGCCATATCGGTTTATAAGTAAACCTTTGGTTATAGGATCGTTGCTGATATACTTCTTTTTAAAAAGTAGCAATTTTAATAAGGTGGATCGTTATCCTATTATACTTGCTCTTTTTTTTATGATCTTAGGTGATATATCGTTATTGTATATAGATAACTTTTTTGCATTCACAACGGGCTTCGTATTATTTATGGCAGCAAACATCATGTACCTTATTGCTTTTTATTCTAAGGTTACATACCGAATACAGGCGATCATACCCTATTGGATGGTTGTAATTGGTGTGTGCATAAGTATTTTACTAATTATTTATGATGGGGTTGGAATATTTCTGATACCTGTATTAATTTTTATGGTAATCGCCTTCTATATGGTTCAAACTACCTATGTACGATACGGGACCACAAATAAAACTAGCTACTATTTGGTTTTTGCCGGGGCAATACTCTTTATCATATCTGAATGTATTATTGCTTTCAGAGTATTTTATTTACCAGTTCCGTTTGAAAGAACCTTAGTAATGTTAAGTTATGGGCTTGGAAACTTCTTTATTATCAAGGGGTT
The DNA here is from genome assembly GCF_046524175.1 of Spongiivirga sp. MCCC 1A20706. NCBI lineage: Bacteria > Pseudomonadati > Bacteroidota > Flavobacteriia > Flavobacteriales > Flavobacteriaceae > Spongiivirga > Spongiivirga sp. MCCC 1A20706. The sequence continues at coordinate 429,738 of NZ_JBEFZF010000004.1, read as the reverse complement.
GTTGTTAGATAATAGCAGGCAACTTTTCAATCCGTTAGAAGGTGAAAAATAATCACACTTATCTTGCGCTCTTTTGCTTATAAGGTCTAATAATAAGTCTAGCTTCTCGATCAAAGCGCACATAATTATATACCCAGTTTATAAAAACCACCATTCGATTTCTAAAACCAATTAAGAAAAAAAGGTGTATAAACATCCAGATAAACCAAGCAAATACTCCGCCAAAACGAAGTTTGCGCATATCAACAACAGCTTTGTTTCGACCAATAGTCGCCATCGATCCTTTATCTTTATAAACAAAGGGCTCCATTTCCTGACCTTTTATCATTCTGATCAGATTTTCACCCAGCGCTTTACCTTGTTGAATGGCCACTTGCGCAACCATAGGATGACCATATTTGTAGGTATCGTTAAGCATCGCCGCAACATCTCCAATAGCATATATATTTGAATATCCCTCTACTCTGCTAAAACTATCGACTTTTATACGGCATGATCTATCCGCCAAACAACTAACATCTATACCCGGAATATCGGCAGCCTTGACACCTGCAGCCCAAACCATCGTTGCTGTTTTAAATTCAATATCTGTATTGGTCGTTACCAAACGTCCATCGTAGTTAGTTACACGAACATTCTTCCACACATTTACTCCAAGTTTCTCTAGAAACTGTTCCGCTTTCTTTGATGCTTTTTCACTCATAGTCGGTAATACCCTATCACCACTTTGCACTAGATTGATCTGTACTTGCCTAGTATCGAGATCCGGATAATCTTTAGGTAAAATGCCTTTTTTTATTTCTGCAAGTGCACCTGCCAACTCAACACCGGTTGGTCCAGCTCCCACGATTACAAAATTCATTAAGGCATTACGCTCATTTAAATCATCAGTTAATAAGGCTTCTTCAAAATTTTCTAATATCAGACTGCGTAAGTTAAGGGACTGCGGAACCGTTTTCATCGCCATACTATTAGCTTCCACCTGTTTATTACCAAAATAATTGGTTTTAGACCCTGTAGCGATTACCAAATGGTCATACTTTAACCTCCCAATATTTGTATGAAGCAAGTTCTCATCAGTTTGAATATGATTTACACTTGCTAACCTAAAATAGAAGTTAGGAAAGTTTTTTATGACCTTTCTTATTGGATATGCTATAGAATCTGGTTCTAAACCTCCAGTTGACACTTGATATAATAATGGCTGAAACGTATGATAATTGTGCTTGTCTAATAACACCACTTGCACCTCATGTTTTGCTAGTTTTCTAGCTAACGATATGCCTGCAAATCCACCGCCAATAACAACTATTCTAGGAAAGCTAGTCTGTGGAATATTCATGTACTATACTGATTAGTTGGTAAAAATAAAATGGCTAATTGGATATCTAGTTATAGACGTTAAAAATAATTTAAAAAAAGTGTAACGTTGCATAAGGAAAGACTACAAATAAACATAACTCTAACCTGCGTGACGAAAGAAGTTGAACATAGTTTTGTGAAATTGCTGGAAGAAAACCAGAATATCATTCATAAGGTTTGCCGTATTTATACTAATAATTACAATGCGCATAACGATCTTTTCCAGGAAATTACTATTCAACTTTGGAAAGCGTATCCGAAGTTTAGAGGCGATGCCAAGTTTAGTACCTGGATGTATCGAGTTGGATTAAATACCGCGATAACTCTTTATCGAAAGTCTAAAAAAGCGATACGCACTCAAGAAATTGACAGTATTCAATTTAAGCTTTCAGCACAGGAATATGATGATACCGAGGAAGAGCAACTTAAGCTAATGTATCAGGCCATTCATCAGTTAAATGATATTGAAAAAGCTTTGGTCTTTTTGTATTTAGAAGATAAAAATTATAAGGAAATTTCAGATACTATGGGTATTAGCGAAGTGAATGCCCGTGTAAAAATGAATAGGGTGAAAACCAAACTTAAAAAAATACTAAATCCGTAATGTTATGGATGAATTAGAATTGCTTAAAAAAGACTGGAACTTGCGCAAAGATCCGCAAGTCTCAAAAGACGATATTTATAAGATGTTATATAAAAAATCCTCGTCAAAAGTAAAATGGATTTTTTACATTAGTGTGATAGAGCTGTTGATTGGTATAATCTCAACAATTTGGTCCTTTTCCCACTCTAATGAGAATTTTATTCTTAATGATGGTCAACACGATTACAGTTGGCTACCTGTTGTTTTTGAAACAGTCGCCTGTCTTATTATTATTTATTATGCTGTCAAGTTTTATAAAAACTACAAGAAGATTAGTGTGGATGACGACGCTAAGACGTTGATGAAAAATATAATCGTAGCTAGACGCACTGTGAAGAATTATATTACTGTAAGTTTAGTCGCAGGTGGTTTGTTTGTTATGACCGGTTTATTTTTAGCTACTTCTGTTTCACCTATATTTTTAGATCTATATGAGAAAAACAACCATTTGGTCGCTTATTTAATTTTAATTGCTATCATATTGGTCATAACGATCTTTATTATTGGAGTAATCTGGCTGTTATATCAGCTAGTGTATGGACTCTTATTAAGAACCCTCCATAAAAATTACAAAGAGTTAAAGAAACTAGAGGTTTGAGTTTATTAGAAATAGGTAATTGTAAACAGCCTTAATACTGCCACTTTCGCTGCTTATTTAATTCTTCTTCAGCTTCAATTTCTTCGGTAGGAATTACCTTTAAAAAGGAAGGGTGTTGCTCAATAGCGTATTCAATTTTTTCGACGATTTCTTCAATAGACTCATTTTCATAGTCAATATCTAGGGGTTTTTTGATCTCCATTGATTGCAGAATCCCTTTTTTCTTGATCCGGAGACCTTTTTTGTCAAACGATCGTCTAAATCCATCAATAACTATAGGCACAACAATCGGTTTGTATTGTTTTATAATATGTGCTGTGCCTTTTCTAATAGGTTTCCAAGGTTTGGTTGTCCCTTGCGGAAAAGTAATGACCCAACCATCTTCTAAAGCAATCCCTACATTCTCTGTATCTTGTGCATTTACTTCCCGCTTAATCTCTTTTCCTTTTTCTCTCCAAGTTCTAGATACACTAATAGCGCCAGCGTAGGCCAAAATTTTTGGCAATAGTCCTGAACTCATCGTCTCTAAAGCCGCAACATAATAGATGTTTAGTTTTGGTTGCCAGATATAGCCAATATTTTTAATCGAATCTTCTCGCCCCTTTAAACTGGCATTAAATACATGAAACATGGCTACCACATCGGCAAAATAAGTTTGATGGTTCGATACGAATAATACGCCATTTTCCGGAAGGTCTTTAATAATATCAGAACCTTCAATGTCTAAAGAATTGAAACCACGATAGCGGCCATGGGTCAAAACCCCGAACATTCGAATAACAAATTTTTTAAGAAAAAGTATGTGCCCGAAAGGATTCCTTTTAAACAAGGCCATATATAAATTTAGGTTTTAGCGAACAGCAAATTTACAAACAAAATTAAGTTTGCCCTATAAAATTTCTTTGAGTAGCTGTTTAATCTCACTTAACATCATTGCAGTTGCACCCCAAACCACCTGATCATTTAGCAAAAAAGCGGGTACTTCGATTTGTGAAGCATACGAAGTTTTTAGGTTCTTAGAAATAACCGATTTTTCTGAAAGAAAGTCTGCTAATGGTACTTCCAAAATAGCTTCTACTTCACTTTCTTGGGGTACAAAGAAGGGTGTTTTATGAATCATTCCAATAAATGGTTGAACCACAAAATTACTTGGTGGTATATAAATAGACGAACATTGCTTATACACCACAACTTCATCAGCAGGTACACCAACTTCTTCTTCGGTTTCACGAAGAGCGGTATACTCTAGGTCAATATCATCTTTTTCAACCTTTCCTCCTGGAAACCCCACTTGATTACTATGTACACCTTTGTACGTTTTTCTCAAAATAAGTACAAAACGACTATGGTTGCTTTCATCAGGATAAAAAAGACAGAGTACAGCAGCCTTTTTGGGTTTTTTGGGATTTGAAGTAATCGCTTTAAGCTCTTCTCTTCGTTGAATTGGAGCCATTTTAAGCTGTACTTCCTCACCCGGTAAGTCCAGATTTTTTATTTTTGGAATCGCCTTTAAAAAAGAATCAAATTTCATAGCATGCAATACGCTTATCGCATAACAATATTACTACTATTTTTTGTAGTGGCCTGCACTGGTAAAAAGAAAGAAACTTCAAAAGAAGAGTCGGTTGAACATGCTATTGAAGATACAGCCCTGATTAAACAGGAAATAGAAGAAACGGTTACAGAGGAAGCGGATAAAGGGCCAATAATGTCTAAGGAAACGGCTATCCCGTTTTTACAACAATTTGAAAAAGAAAATAAAGAGCGTGTTGTTCGTGTAACCACTGAATTTGGATCGTTCGAGATTACCTTAAATAAAGATACACCCTATCACCGCGCAAACATGATTTTTTTGGCAAAGCAACAATATTATAATGACACACAGTTTCATCGTGTAGCGAAAGGCTTTGTAATACAAGGTGGTAGTTCTGATAATCCAAAAATTGGAAGAAAACGAAGGGATATTGGTCGTTATTTACTTCCACCTGAATTCAGACCTAACCACAAACATCGTCGTGGGGCAGTTTCTATGCCTAGTAGCGAGAATGATAATCCACATAAATTATCATCTCCTTATGAATTTTTTATCGTTCAAGCAGCTAAAGGCTCTCCACATTTAGATGGTAGTCATACTGTTTTCGGTTATGTAACCAAGGGGATGCATGTAGTAGATAAAATTGCCGAACAGCCAGTAGACAAGCAAGAGTGGCCGCTTAACAATATTTTGATGCAAGTTGATGTAGTTAGATAGTTGATAAAAGTATTAAATCGATACTCTTTGCAAACTTCGGCAACATTAATATCATCCGATAATTTAACTTGAAGAATTTTTTAGAACGTTCACCTTTCACCCTTTACCTTTTACCCTATAAACAAAAAAGCCCCAACGAAAATCGTCAGGGCTTACGCACTAATACTACTAAGATTATAGGTTTATCGAAGTCGATCAACTGATTTTACAAGATCCTCATCCTTTTTAATTGCCTTGTTAGCCAATACAAGAAAAACGATAGAAATAATCGGCAAAAAAGACCCAAAAGGAATAAGTTTCTCAATACCTTTCTCAGAAACCGAAGTTTCTCCAGATATACTTAGTGACCAATACACCAATACTCCTAATAAAGTAACGTTAAATATCATGTTCAATCTGTTTAACACAAATTGATTTTGTCTCTTCTTAAAAGCAAATATGCTTATTAGTGCTAAAACGGAACAGGCAATAAAAGCACACATCACATATATATTGTCTATTGCAAACACTTGCTCATCTTTTGCATTGGTATATAGTGGTGTCCATAACCAACCTAGCCCCATAACCAAAGATACAATTAATAAGTATACTGTTTGAATGCGTTGCAGCACGTTTCTTGCTTTTAGGATTGCAAAAATAAATGAATATTTAAAATATAAAACCCATTTAACCACTAATATTATTAAAAAAAGCTTTGATATCTGCTTGAATTATTTTGAAATATCAAATATTGTTGTATCATTGCATGAACAACGCAGCCACGAATGTCTTTAGCTGCGACACCCCATCAATTTTTTGGCTCTCCGTCATCAAATTTCATTACAAAATATACTTTATACTATTTTAATTATACATGTTCGAAATTTCAGAATTAAAGCAAAAAAAGCTTCCTGAGTTACAGGAAATTGCTAAAAATCTTAATGTCCCCAAATACCGTACATTAAAAAAATTAGACCTAGTTTATCAAATACTTGATATACAGGCAGCCAACCCAAAAGATAATGCAGAGTCAAAACCAGCTGCTAAACCTAAAAGGAAACGTGTAAACAAGACTGCCAACGAAAAATCTGATAAAAAAGATAGTGCACAAGTAAGTTTAGATCTCCAGAAAGATTCAAAAGAATCAGCTAATACAGCTTCAAAGGATAAACAACCAAAACAAGGAGATCATAGTAAACCAAGGGAAGAGTCTTCCAAAGATCATGATAAAGGTCAAAACCAAAAAAGAGACCGCAGAGATCGTGATAATCGTAATCAAAAACATCAAAATAAGCATCAAAATAATCAGAACACCGGTAATGGGCAATCTAAAAAAGAACGCAACCGCTACCGCGAACCTGATTTTGAATTTGATGGTATTATTGAAAGTGAAGGCGTATTAGATATCATGCAAGACGGATATGGTTTCTTGCGTTCATCTGACTATAATTACTTATCCTCGCCTGATGATATTTATGTATCGCAATCTCAAATTCGGCTTTTCGGATTAAAAACAGGAGATACTGTTCTTGGTAATGTAAGACCACCAAAAGAAGGAGAAAAGTATTTTCCTTTGATTAAGGTTGCAAAGATTAATGGCTTAGATCCTAATGTGGTTCGCGACCGGGTATCGTTTGAGCATTTAACACCTTTATTTCCGCAAGAAAAATTTAATATTGCTGAAAAGCAAAGTACCATTTCTAGCAGAATTATGGATCTGTTTTCACCTATTGGGAAAGGACAGCGTGGTATGATTGTATCGCAACCAAAAACTGGTAAAACTATGTTGCTAAAGGATGTTGCAAACGCTATCGCAGCCAATCATCCCGAAGTGTATCAAATGATTCTTCTTATTGACGAACGTCCGGAAGAGGTAACCGATATGCAGCGTAACGTACGCGGTGAAGTAATTGCTTCTACTTTCGATAAAGAAGCGCACGAGCACGTGAAAATTGCCAATATTGTATTGGAAAAAGCGAAACGCCTGGTAGAATGTGGTCACGATGTAGTGATTTTATTAGATTCTATTACTCGTTTGGCGCGAGCTTACAATACGGTACAACCAGCATCAGGAAAAATATTGAGTGGTGGTGTTGATGCAAATGCATTACATAAGCCAAAGCGTTTCTTTGGTGCCGCGCGTAATATTGAAGGTGGTGGATCACTCTCGATCATTGCTACAGCATTGACGGAAACAGGATCGAAGATGGACGAGGTGATATTCGAAGAATTTAAAGGCACCGGTAACATGGAGCTTCAATTAGATCGTAAGATTGCAAACCGAAGAATATTCCCTGCTATTGACCTTACTTCATCAAGTACACGTCGTGACGATTTATTGTTAGACGAAGTAACCATCCAGAGAATGTGGATTATGCGTAAATATTTAGCTGATATGAATCCTGTCGAGGCTATGGAATTTATTAATGATCGCTTTAGACAGACGAAAAACAATGAGGAGTTTTTGCTGACCATGAATCAGTAACAATCCATTGTAACAAATAAAAAACCTGCAAACTTTAAAACTTGCAGGTTTTTTTATTCATTTGATTTTCAGAAGGTAATCATACTAATCTCAACGGTATTTTTAAAAGGAGATTATTGATTTATTATGAGAACTTAATGAGGTTACGAATACAGAAATAACTACAAATAGAAAAAGCCCTTACCGCAGTGCAGTAAGAGCCTTTGAATCTTTTTCAAGCAAAAAGTCGTAAACTTATAGCGCAGCTACGTGCTTTGCTAATTTAGATTTTAAGTTAGCGGCTTTGTTAGCGTGAATAATATTACGCTTTGCTAATCTGTCAATCATTGAAACAACAGAAGGGTATAATGCTTCGGCATCTTTCTTTTCTGTTAATTCTCTTAATTTTTTAATCGCATTACGAGTCGTTTTGTGCTGATATCTATTTCTTAGACGTCTTGTCTCATTACTACGAATTCTTTTTAAAGCTGACTTATGGTTTGCCATAATGATGGTATTACAATACTATTATTATTTTAATGGTAGCCCGTAGGGGAATCGAACCCCTCTTTCCAGGATGAAAACCTGGCGTCCTAACCGATAGACGAACGGGCCTTTTCTTCAATTTAGAATTCTAAATCAAGAAAGTAGCCCGTAGGGGAATCGAACCCCTCTTTCCAGGATGAAAACCTGGCGTCCTAACCGATAGACGAACGGGCCATAAAACCAAATTAGGAAATACCTATTTCGGTAGGCGGGTGCAAAAATACAACTATTTCCAATATCTGCAAGAGGATAAACTACTTTTTTAAGAGCAATTAATACGCCTTCGCAAACAACACTCGTTTAGAAGAAGGTTTACCGCTAAATACGCAACTACCCTGCTCATTATCAGCGTTATTAGGTATACATCTAATGGTTGCTTTGGTGCGTTTTTTTATTTCATCTTCAGTCTCTTCCGTACCATCCCAGTGAGCAGATACAAAACCACCTTTTTCCTGAATTACATGTTCAAACTCTTCAAAACTATTGACCTCCGTTATATGCTCATTCCTATAGGCTTCAGCCTTGGCAAAAAGCGCATCTTGGATTTCAACTAATAGATTCTTCACTTTACTTACAACATCATCTTTCGCAATAAACTCTTTAGTAAGTGTATCCCTTCTGGCTAATTCAACTGTTCTTTTCTCCAAATCTTTAGGGCCAATACCAATTCGTAAAGGCACTCCTTGCAATTCGTATTGAGCGAACTTCCAACCTGGTTTATGCGTATCACGATCATCGAATTTTACGCTAATCCCGACATTTCTAAGATCCCGCTGCAATTCTTTAGCAACTTCCGAAATTCTGTTAAGTTCTTCTTCGCTTTTATAAATAGGGACGATCACAACCTGTATGGGCGCCAACTTTGGCGGTAACACTAATCCGTGATCATCACTATGCGTCATTATTAACCCACCAATTAAGCGAGTACTCACCCCCCACGAAGTAGCCCAAACATGATCAAGTTTTCCTTCTTTTGTAGCGAACTTGACATCAAATGCTTTTGCAAAATTCTGCCCTAGAAAATGGGATGTTCCGGCCTGTAATGCCTTACCATCTTGCATCAATGCCTCAATAGTATAGGTTTCTTCTGCACCTGCAAAACGTTCACTATCTGTTTTTACTCCTTTAATTACTGGCATTGCCATAAACTCTTCTGCAAAAGTCGCATATACTTCTTGCATTTGTGCGGCTTCTTCAACAGCTTCGGTTTTATCTGCATGGGCAGTATGCCCCTCTTGCCATAAAAACTCAGCCGTTCTAAGAAATAAGCGGGTACGCATTTCCCAACGAACCACATTCGCCCATTGGTTCACAAGAATTGGAAGATCTCTATATGATTGAATCCAACCTTTATAGGTATTCCATATAATTGCCTCACTAGTCGGGCGAACTACTAACTCCTCCTCCAACTTTGCTTCCGGATCAACTCGCAACTTCCCTTCTTTATTCGGATCATTTTGTAAACGATAATGGGTAACTACCGCACATTCCTTGGCAAAACCTTCGGCATTTTTTTCTTCAGCTTCGAAAAGACTTTTTGGCACAAAGAGCGGAAAATATGCATTTTGATGCCCCGTCTCCTTAAACATTCTATCCAATTCCGCTTGCATTTTTTCCCAAATAGCATAACCATATGGTTTTATTACCATACAACCACGTACAGCCGAATTTTCAGCTAAATCAGCTTTTACTACCAATTCATTATACCATTTAGAATAATCTTCGCTTCTTTTCGTTAGTTTTTTAGCCATTTACCAGTAGTTTGGCACAAAATTTGTGACCTTGTTAAATAAAAATTTAGTAGCGCAAAACTAACTAAATTTGTAATGTTCAACAATAAATTCGATGGAGTTATGAAACGCAACTACATAATGAACGCCAAACATATACAAGCTGCTTTTTTAGTGGTAATGATATTAATTCTCGCTTCCTGTGGATCGTACCAGCAATCATCTTATTACGATGATGGTATTTATGTATCAGCTGATGCACAAACAAGGAAAAGAGTGACTCAACAAAGACAAGTTGCGCCTCCTACAGAAAATACAACAACCGACGTTTATAAAAACTATTTTGACCGTAAAGCAGATGAATATGAAATAGCAGCGGCTCAAATGGAGCGCGATTCGGTATTTACCGATATCGACTCTTATTCAAGTGTAAACGAACCCGATCAACTTAGCGGAGAGGGTTTAACCTATACCGACAACCAAGGTGTTGGTTGGGGGGATAACCCTTCGTCAATATCAATAAACGTTTGGGGCAACAATTGGGGTCCTGGATTCGGCTGGGGAGGATTTAATCGCTTTGGATGGGGCTGGGGCGGCTTCGGACCCGGTTGGGGCTGGGGCGGTGGCTTCGGACCTGGATGGGGATGGGGATGGAACGATCCTTGGTTTGGTGGTTTTGGTCCCGGTTGGGGCTGGGGCTGGAATAATGCATGGGCTTTTGGCGGATGGGGTCCTGGTTTTGGTTGGGGATGGAACAACTACTGGGGTTATGGTCGTTTTGGTCGCTTCGGATATAATAATCGCATAGCGTTCAATAACGGAAGAAGGTCGGCATATTATAATAGGCTTGGTAATGCATTAACTGCGAATAGCAGAGGTTCAGCTGTAAGACGTGGCAGCACAGCAAGACGTAGTTCTACGTACCGCGGGAGACGTGTGGGCGTTGATAATAGCAGCACTGTAAGACGGAGAGGAACATCAGTTGCAAGACGTTCAGGAACCTATAGTCGATCAAACTCAAGTGGTATTTCTCGAAGATCATCAGGAACTAGTAGATCATCCAGCGGAACAGCTACCAGACGTAGTTCAGGCTACTCAAGATCTAGCGGAACAACTAGAAGAAGTTCAGGTTATTCAAGATCAAGTTCAAGTCGACGCAGTTCAGGCTATTCAAGAAGCAGTGGTTCATCTAGAAGTTCGGCACGTTCAAGCTCTGGAAGAAGTTCCAGTAGAAGTTCAGGTCGTAGCTCCGGTGGACGAAGAGGTGGACGTTCTTAATTCGGTTTCAATTTAAAATCAGTTCTATTTACAATATAGTATGAAAAAGATATTCTTTTCAATCATAGCAGCTATTGCTATCAGTACAACCTATGCCCAAACCTTAAATGACGCTTTGCTATTTAGTCAAGATAATTTGGGGGGAACTGCTCGATTTAGAAGTATGAGCGGTGCATTTGGTGCCCTAGGTGGTGATTTTTCAGCGACATCTATTAACCCAGCAGGAGGGGCGGTTTTTGCCCATAGTGAAGCCGCTGGGACCTTAGGTAATTCCAATAAAGTAAATGATGTTAATTACTTTAATAGCCTAAGAGAAACAAATGATAATACATTCGACCTAGGTCAAGCAGGTGCGATATTTGTTTTTAAAAGCACCGATAATAATCCGTGGCGTAAATTAACTATTGGGTTTAATTTTCAAAACACAAATGACTTCAATAATCAGTTATTTGCCGCAAGTAACAATGCAACCACGGGTATCGATCAATACTTTAATCAATTGGCCCAGGGAACCCCATTAGATTTATTGAATTTAAGAGATAACGAATCTCTAGATCAACTTTATCAATTTTTAGGAGAAAATGAAACTGAAGCAGCTCAGAAGGCATTATTAGCATTTCAAGGATTTTTGATCGATCCTGTGGACGATAATGATCCTGACAATACCGCCTACAATAGTGCTGCGATTTACAATACTTTGGATCAGCAATATACAGAAGCTACTTCTGGTTATAACAGAAAATTTAACTTCAACTTTGCAACCCAATACAAAGACAATTTGTATCTAGGTCTTAATTTAAACTCACATGTTTTGGACTATGAAAAAACTCGAAGAATTTCTGATATTGGTTTTGACGAAACTTCTACGGTAAAAGAAGTACTCTATGAAGACACCGTATTCACCTCTGGAACAGGATTTTCGTTACAAGTTGGTGCTATCGCAAAAGTTGGTCCTAGCCTGCGCTTAGGAGCTTCTTACCAAAGTCCAACATGGTATCGATTACAAGACGAAACTCGTGAAGCATTGACAGTTTTCAGAACAGACCCTAATAACGCTAATGGTGAAATTCAAGAAAACCTGAGACCCCGAGTGATTAACTTATTTGAAGAATATCGGCTTAATACTCCTGCGAAAGTAACCGGAAGTGTTGCCTACGTATTCGATAAATACGGACTACTAAGTTTTGATTACGGCTATACTGATTTTAGTAGTGCTAGTTTACGGCCTACCTCAGACCCAGCCTTTAATGTTGAGAATAACAACATTGAATCACAGCTTCAAGCGGTAAATAGCTATCGCATTGGTGGTGAAATTAGGCTAGAAGAATGGAGCTTGCGAGGCGGTTATCACTTTGAAGACAGTCCCTTTAAAGATGAGAATGTAGCAAGTGAGAAAACCGGATTTTCTGCTGGTTTAGGATATCGTTTTGGGGGTACCAGAATAGATGTTTCGTACGATAGAACACAGCAGGAATTCGGACAAGCGTTATATCCTATAGGATTAACAAGTGTTGCCAACATTGATAACACAATAAACAACGTAAATGTAACGGTAACCTTCAAGCTATAAAATCAGCGCTTTAAGGTAAAGTGACCTTTGAACTCCAAAGGAACATTATCCCGAGTATAGTTAACGGTAAACCAATAGTCACTTGATGGCAATGGTTTACCGTTGAAGTTTCCATCCCATCCGTTTCCTCCTGGCGCTAACTGCTTTAGTAATTTCCCAAAACGGTCATATATAAAAATTGAATTGATAGGTACCGAACTGTCCGAAGAAATGGTCCAGGTATCATTAAATCCGTCGCTATTTGGGGTAAAAAACCTTGGATAATCTACTACAATTACTGTTTGTTGAACGCTGCCACAGCCATTTTTATCATTTACTGTGACCACGTATTCTCCTCCTCTGACGTTTTCAAAAACATTGGAATCTTGAAATACACCAGAACCTAGTTGAAATTCATAATCTCCAGGACCTTCTACTGTAACTGTGATGGTATTTCCAGCAAAAAAAGTAGCTTCAATGTTGGTAATCGTGGCGACATCAGATTCTCCAACAGTAATCGATTGTATGGTAGAACATCCTACCCCGTTTTCATTATTAATAACTTCCACACTATATTCACCAGCTGATGTTACGGTTATAGTAGGGGTGATCTCACCTGTCGACCACACATAGGAATAATTAGAATTATTATAATCGGTCCCAATTGTAGTAGTACCTCCGGTAGCACATAAAAAAGGTGCTCCAGGATCATCTAACACAGGAACAATCGGTGGCTGATACGTTACTAAGTTGAAAGTAGTTTCCGAAAAACAATTGCTATTTATAGTACTAGCAATACGTGCGGTAATCGTTTCTTGGTTAGCAATACTATTGGTAACAAAATTTGGTAGCGGACTGGCTAAAGCATTTCCATTTCCATCGGTAAAACTAACGGATACATCTGTTTGGCCTCCAATTAAAGTAGCTTCTACTGCTGAAACATCAAATTGATCGGAAATTCCTGGTGTAGCTCCATTAGGGCAGGCAAAAATATCTGCTATAGTATTGGCCACTGGAACGGTCACAAAACCTACAGTGATGGCATCTAAAAAGGTAACACCTTCATTATTTGTTGCACGAATACTATATTCTCCATCTCCTGAAGTTATTTCTAATGTCGAATTCGTTTCTGCTGCAAGCAGTTGAGCCGGCACTCCATCAGAAGTATCATTATCATAAAACCATTCGTAGGTGTCAGCATCTTCTATAGTAGCATCCAGCGTTACAGTATTGCCATCGCACTCAGAAACAGTATCAGCAAAAAAATCACGATCAAACTCACAATTAAAATTTAATGGAGGCGGGTCAGTAGTCATACTGTTATTGTCTCCGGTGTTGAAAAGGATTTGGAAAGTGTCTGCCACGTCTGAAAAACGATCAACGGCAATAAGAATCTCGTCACCCACTTGAACGTTAATCGCCCGTACTTGACCATCGCTATTCTGTTGGGTTTCACAATCATCGGTCGCATTGGAGCTCAAACCGGTTATATTCGGGCCACTAGTAGCTGGTAAGGCAAATGAAGATCTGATGGCGGTACCCAAATTATCACAATCAGCATTTAAATAAACTGCAAAATCATAATCTATAACACTATTAGACGTTTCAATTTGAAAAGTAAATTCTCCAGCGGTTTCGGCCTTAATAAAGTACCAAAGTGTACGTTGACCAGTTAAATTAGCACATACCCCCTGTATTTCTACGGGAGAAGGATCTGTTGCATTGTTATCTTGTAACGCTTGATTAGAACAAATAGGCTTAGCAATATCGCATACTTGTGCACTTAGGATATTAACTCCCAATATAGCAACAAGTAATATAAGTAGGTCCTTTGCTTTATTCATAAGCGCATAATACACACATTTCGCTCAAATATTTGGGATTAATTTGGCAAAGTCATCTATCAATATTAGATAACTTGTCCCGCAATAAATAACTATCTTTGCAATCAATTATTATTTATTTGTCTAAAAACAATGAAATTAGATAAAGTGCTGGAAGAAATTGAAGCGTTGGGTGATAGCCATGTTGGTACCTCATCTGAAACACCCTTACGAAATGATGCTTTCGAACTAGAGGACGCCACAAAAATGGATATGATAGAGAAAGACATAGCAAGTATAATGCATACTTTGGGTCTTGATATGACTGATGACAGCTTAAGAGGAACACCTCGTAGAGTTGCCAAAATGTTTGTAAAAGAAATTTTTGGTGGACTACATCCTAAAAGAAAACCTAAAGCCTCAACTTTTGAAAATAAATACAAGTATGGCGAAATGCTGGTAGAAAAAAATATAACCGTTTACTCTACTTGTGAGCATCACTTGCTTCCTATAGTAGGGCGCGCGCATATTGCATATATATCAAATGGTACCGTTGTTGGTTTATCGAAAATGAATCGTATTGTAGAATACTATGCAAAACGCCCTCAAGTTCAAGAACGCTTGACTATTCAAGTAGTTAAAGAACTTCAGCAGGTACTGAATACCGATGATGTTGCTTGCATTATTGACGCAAAACATCTTTGCGTTAATTCGCGTGGAGTAAACCATACTGAAAGCAGCACTGTTACGGCGGAGTTTGGTGGTAAATTCAAGCAAAAAGAGATTCGTCGTGAACTCTTAGATTACATCAAATTGGAAACACCTTTATAGTCAAAGACAAACATTCATCAATTATTAAATCAAACTTTTTGTAAACTTCACTTTTCTTGAAGTACACATAAACGCTATTTATGCAACCTAAGCAACAAACCATTCGCATTTACAACTCGTTAAGCAGCAAAAAAGAAGAATTTAAACCTATTAACGAATCACATGTAGGTATGTATGTATGTGGCCCTACGGTATACAGCAATGTACATTTAGGAAATGTACGCACGTTCATGTCTTTTGATATGATATTCAGATACTTTAAACATTTGGGTTATAAGGTTCGGTATGTACGGAATATTACCGATGCTGGACATTTAGAAAATGATGCAGATGAAGGTGAAGACAGAATTGCTAAAAAAGCAAGATTAGAACAAATTGAACCGATGGAAGTGGTTCAAAAATATACAGTTGATTTTCATAATATTTTAAACAAGTTCAATTTTTTACCTCCAAGTATTGAACCCACAGCAACCGGACATATTATTGAACAAATAGAGATTGTTAAGGATATTCTAGAAAAAGGACTTGCTTATGAAATAAACGGATCTGTATATTTTGATGTTGTCAAGTTTAACGAAACCAATGATTATGGTAAGTTAAGTGGTCGCAAAATAGAAGATATGATTGCCAACACCCGAGAATTGCAAGCACAGAGTGATAAGAAAAATCCGCAAGATTTTGCACTATGGAAAAAAGCAGAGCCTAAACATATTATGCGGTGGCCAAGCCCCTGGGGTGATGGTTTTCCCGGTTGGCATTTAGAGTGCACCGCTATGAGCACTAAGTATTTAGGCGAACGATTCGATATTCATGGTGGCGGAATGGATTTGAAGTTCCCACATCATGAATGTGAAATTGCGCAAGCTGAAGCTTCGTACGGTTGCAGCCCTGTTAATTATTGGATGCATGCCAATATGCTTACCTTAAATGGCAAGAAAATGGCAAAATCAACCGGGAATAATATTCTACCAACTGAAATATTTACCGGTGATAATCCGCACTTAAATAAAGCATTTTCACCTGCTGTTGCACGTTTTTTTATGCTTCAAGCCCATTACCGTAGTATTTTAGACTTTAGTAATGACGCCATTCTTGCTGCGGAAAAAGGTTATAACCGTTTAATGGACGGAATAGAACTCATCGCCTATCTGAAGGTATCTGATAGTTCATCAATTGATATTGCAAAATGGGAACAGCAATGTTATGATGCAATGAATGACGACTTTAATACACCAATCCTCATTGCTCACTTATTTGAAGGAATTAAGTATATCAACTTAATTAAAGAAGGAAAAGAGACCATAGATCAAGAGGGGCTTCAAGTGTTAAAAAATACTATGAATGTTTTTACTTTTGATGTGCTAGGACTTGAAAACAAATCTACTGCTAGTGGCAATGGTAAGGAAAAATTGGGTGGTGTAGTAGAGCTACTTATCAAATTAAGAACAGAGGCCCGTCTCAACAAAGATTTTGCTACTTCTGATAAAATTAGAAATGAACTTACCGAACTAGGTATCGAGCTTAAAGACGGTAAAGATGGTACCACATTTACAATTAGCTAGGTACTTAAACGCAGATCAGTATAGCATGTTAAAAAAGATTTTGATAGCACCTTTCATTTTTCTTGTAAGAGTGTATCAAACTGTTATTTCGCCTTTAACTCCTGCAACCTGTCGCTATTCACCAACATGTTCACACTATACTATAGAAGCATTAAAAAAACATGGCTTGTTCAAAGGAGGTTGGTTGGCGACAAAGCGGATTTTTAGCTGTCATCCTTGGGGAGGTTCAGGTTATGATCCTGTTCCAGAAAGAGATAATAACGAAGCTTAAGTTAGATCTGATTCTCACTTATTAATCTATTGTCAACCACATGTGATAATACAATATGGGTTTTAGTTTCACCATAGGTAATGAGTTTATCAATGAGTTCTTCTAAATGAAATTGATCTCGAAGTACAACTTCCATAATGATATTTTCATTGCCTGTTATGCGATAGCAGTTCAGTACTTCTTTAAAATCTGATACTTTGGCAAGAAAAGGTTTTAATCTTCCCATAAAAGCTTTTAGGGTGATTACCGCTTTTAACTGATTCGTTGTTTTATTGTGGTCTATTTTGGCGGTAAATCCTTTGATTAACCCCTCATCTTGCATTTTCTTAATGCGCTCAGCAACCGCAGGAGAGGTAAGACCCACCGTACGACCGATTTGAGCATTGCTTTGTCTTGCATTTTCATGCAAACATTTCAAAATTTGCCAATTTAAAGCATCTACCTCCATATCAAAAGAAATCATCTTATAAAACATTCAAATTTAAAGTAAAAAAAATATATGCTTTCGATTTTAAATATAAATCTTTAAAACCCTCACTAACTTTGTATTATTAGTTAGATCATGTCACAGCATATTCACTCTTATTTTTCGGAAATGCCTTTATATCAAAAGGCGATGGATATTATTGTGCTTTCCAGAAGTATATCCACATACATCAATCATGATCTTTGTACCTTATCTGAAAATGGTGAAGAAGACGAACATATTTATTTCTCTGGAGATATCGTTCAACAATCCGCTTGCTTAACTCCTGAAATCGTAAATGCAGAGCGCGCTCGTTTTTCTGATAAAAAGCATGAGCATGTCGAAGCCGTAAATCGTTTGGTAAGTAAACTATACAATAATTGCAAACGGCTAGAAAGGATAAACAGCAACGGAAAGGATTACCTACCCATTTTAAAGAAAGAGCTCAAAAAGTTTAGAAAGTTACAGCGCACTTGGATGCTCACACTCTAAACTGATATTAAGAAACAACCGCTCTTTCTGAGATTTCTTTTGGTTTGTTTTTAGCCTTTAATCTATTGATTAACAGAAAAATCGTTATCAATAAAAAAATAAACCCACCAATAGTAAAAATAGTAGTAGTGATACTTTCAAATAATATTCCGCCTAGAATCAAACCTAACATACTCGCAAAACTTCCCATACTATTTCCATATCCTTGTATTTTACCTTGAATGCTCTTATTTCCCGTCCCTGCCAGCAACGCCAGAAAACTAGGCCACATAAGTCCATTACCTATTGATAACAGGGTACAAGCTAAATACAGAATAAGGATATTGATACTGGATAACATCAGAAAACTCACAGATAGAAAGATAGATCCTACTAATATTAATCCATAGTTGGACCACTTTTTTGATAAACGAGATAGTATTGGTCCTTGAACAACGATCATAATAAGGCTGGAATAAGCAAGGAAAATGCCCAGCTGCGATGCTGACCAATCTAAAATTGTATTTGCATATATTGGTAATCCAGCATAGAATAGACTAAAAGCCAGAAAGGTTAAAAAATAAACCGAATACAAAATAGGTACTCCCGGTACTTTTAAGATTGTCTTGAAACCTTTTTGCGACTCCTTTATCTGCATCTTTTCACCTTTTGTATAACAATCCTTATGTTCTACTTGAAAAAAACGACGAAACGATTTAATACCTGCATCTCCGGTATCAACAACGCAAGGGTTGCTCTCTTTTAATCGCGTATTAATTACAATAATTGCAATTAACGAAATTATAGCCGCTAACAATAATGGCAAAACTTCACCTAGTATAGTTGAGGCAAGAACTCCAGCCAATGCAGGGCCTAATACAAATCCTGTACTGGTAGATGACCCCATTAGTCCGAAATTCTTATTTCTATCTTCATCGGTTGAAATATCGGATAAATAAGCATTTGCTACAGAAACATTTCCCCCTGTAAATCCGTCAAAAATTCTGGCGAGGAATATAACAAGCAATGGTAAGGTCATTACATATTCACCTGTAACATCGGTGCTTTGCTCCCACAGTGTTGTTTTTGGTAAAACAAATGCCAATAGAAAAAGTAACCAAGCTATGAATGTTCCAACCTGAGAGATTATTAACACCTTTTTTCTTCCTATTTTGTCCGATAACCCTCCAAGAATAGGGGCTCCTATAAACTGAAAAAACGGATACATAGCACCTAAAATCCCATAAACAAAGCCATTTCCTCCCAGGTCTATCACAATAAAAATAAGAATCGGAATTACAATGCTATAGCCAAGTATTCCGATAAAATTCACAAGAAGAATTGGGAAAATTTTTGACTTTAAAAAACCTGAGATAGCCATTAAGTAGTTGGTTTGTATAAAGATAATGAATTAACAAAGCATTTCTTGACACAAGAATTCGCTATCCAACCTACCATTAATACGATCGCGATACTAAACGGGACACGCAATTCGTATTCCTCGTATAGCAGTGTCGCTTGTAATGAGTTGCCTCTCTGCCTACATATTTCTTCTATACTGCCCTCCTACTTCAAAAAGAGCTTTGGTTATTTGGCCTAGCGAACAAACTTTAGTAGCCTCCATTAACTCTTCAAAAATGTTTTGGTTATTAATGGCAGCATGCTGCACTTTCTTTAAAGCTTCAGTTGCTTTATCCTTAGAAGCGATGTGTAAATTGTTTAATGTAGTTATTTGGAATTCTTTCTCCTCCTCAGTTGCCCTAATAACTTCAGACGGAGTAATTGTCGGTGAACCTTTACTACTTAAAAAAGTATTCACACCAATAATTGGAAACTCTCCCGTGTGCTTCAACGTCTCATAGTACAAACTCTCTTCCTGTATTTTGCTACGCTGATACATGGTTTCCATCGCGCCAAGAACACCACCTCGTTCTGTAATCCTATCAAATTCTAACAACACTGCTTCTTCAACAAGATCGGTCAACTCTTCAATAATAAATGAGCCCTGAATGGGGTTTTCGTTTTTTGCTAACCCCAATTCTTTATTGATAATGAGTTGTATTGCCATAGCCCTGCGCACAGACTCTTCTGTTGGCGTAGTGATTGCTTCATCATAGGCATTGGTATGCAATGAATTACAGTTATCGTAAATGGCATACAACGCTTGTAGGGTTGTTCTAATATCATTAAAATCGATCTCCTGAGCGTGTAAGCTTCTACCTGATGTTTGAATATGATACTTTAACATTTGAGCACGAGAATTTGCCCCATATTTAAGTTTCATCGCCTTTGACCATATTTTTCGCGCTACTCGACCAATAACAGCATATTCTGGGTCAATTCCATTGCTAAAAAAGAATGATAAATTAGGTCCGAATTTATTAATATCCATTCCTCTACTCAAGTAGTACTCTACATAAGTAAATCCGTTGGCTAAAGTAAATGCGAGCTGAGAAATGGGGTTGGCCCCGGCTTCAGCAATATGGTAACCTGAAATAGAAACAGAATAAAAATTCCTGACATTTTCTTCTATAAAATACTGCTGAACATCACCCATTAATCGCAGAGCGAATTCAGTCGAGAAAATACAGGTATTTTGTGCTTGATCTTCCTTTAAAATATCAGCTTGCACCGTACCACGAACTTGCGATAGGGTTTCAGCTTTTATTTTACCATAAACTTCCGTTGATAGCACTTGATCACCTGTTACTCCAAGCAGCATCAATCCTAATCCATCATTACCTTCAGGTAAATCACCTTGATATCGAGGTCTATCGATCCCTTTTTCCTTATAAATCGTGGCTATTTTTGCTTCTATCTCCTGCTCAAGTCCTTTTTCTTTTATATACTTTTCACAATTTTGATCGATAGCCGCATTCATAAAAAAACCTAATAACATAGGTGCAGGCCCATTAATCGTCATACTAACAGATGTCATTGCATGCGAAAGGTCAAAACCAGAATATAGTTTTTTCGCGTCATCTAAACAACAAATAGAAACCCCTGAATTACCTATTTTTCCATAAATATCTGGACGATGATCGGGGTCGTTACCATACAATGTTACCGAATCAAATGCCGTGGAAAGTCGTTTTGCCGGCATACCCAGGCTTACATAATGAAAACGTCGGTTTGTACGTTCGGGTCCACCCTCACCTGCAAACATTCTAGTTGGGTCCTCACCTGTTCTTTTAAACGGATATAAACCGGAAGCATAAGGAAATTCTCCAGGAACATTTTCCTGCAAACACCATCTTAAAATATCACCCCATGCTTGATATTTTGGCAACGTAACTTTAGGAATATCAATATGTGATAGAGACTTTGAATGTGTTTCTATTTTAATCTCCTTATCTCTTACCTTAAAGGAATAAATAGGCTGTTTGTATTTATTCACTTGCTCGCTCCAACCGAGGATCGTTTCCCAATTATAAGGATCAAGATCCATTTTGGTTTTATTAAATTGGGCAATTAATAGATTCGTAAAGTCACGATCTTCATTCTGCACTTGCTTCAGAATCTCATTTTCATCGAGACCAGTTTTCGTTAGAAAAGACCCTTCCACACCGCTCAAGTTAACATTACTAACTGTTTCAACAGTTTTATAAATGCCATATAGCTTTTGTGCAACATCTACTTGTGCATCAACCGTTTTATCATAAGATCTGTTATTTTCAGCGATTTCAGAAAGGTATCTAGTTCGCGCCGGGGGAATTACAAAAATCTTCTCGCTCATCTCTTTTGATATCTCGAAAGTCGATTTTAAACTGACTGCGGTAGCTTCATTTACCTTGTCCATAATCGCCTTATAGAGCGTATTCATACCTGGATCGTTAAACTGAGAAGCTATGGTACCGAATACAGGGAGTTCCTCCTGAGGAGTATCCCATAAGTTATGGTTGCGCATGTATTGTTTTTTGACATCACGTAAAGCGTCTAATGCACCCCTTTTATCAAACTTATTAATGGCGACTAAATCAGCAAAATCGAGCATGTCGATCTTTTCTAATTGCGTTGCGGCACCAAACTCGGGTGTCATAACATATAAAGAAACATCACTATGTTCTAAAATTTCCGTATCACTTTGACCAATTCCTGAGGTTTCTAGAATGATCAGATCATAATGTGCTGCCTTTAAAACTTCAACAGCTTCATTCACATATTTTGAAAGTGCAAGATTAGACTGTCTTGTTGCCAACGAACGCATATACACTCTTGGCGAATTAATGGCATTCATTCGTATGCGATCTCCTAATAATGCGCCACCTGTTTTTCTTTTGGAAGGATCGACTGATACCAAACCAATCGTTTTTTCAGGGAAATCTACTAAAAAACGTCTCACTAATTCGTCAACCAGACTTGACTTACCAGCACCACCAGTACCTGTAATACCTAAAACTGGGGTAACTGAGTTTTCATTCTTTTTATGAATAACATCTAGTGCCTTTTGCGCAACATCTGGAAAGTTTTCAGCTGCTGAAATGACTCTCGCTATAGATTTTGGATCTTTTCTTTCCAGTACATCTACCTCTCCATTCAAGCGATCTCCGATAGGATAGTCCGATTTTTCAACAAGATCATTAATCATACCCTGTAAACCCATTTCGCGTCCATCATCAGGTGAATAAATTCTTGTTATTCCATAATCCATTAACTCCTGAATTTCTTCTGGAAGAATTACACCTCCGCCACCGCCAAAAATCTTAATATGACCTGCACCTTTTTCCTTCAGCAAATCATACATATATTTAAAATATTCATTATGTCCCCCTTGGTACGATGTCATTGCAATGGCATTTGCATCTTCTTGAATTGCCGTATTCACCACTTCTTCAACACTACGGTCATGTCCCAAATGAATAACCTCTACCCCAGTACTTTGAATAATACGCCGCATAATATTGATTGCGGCATCATGTCCATCAAACAATGAAGCTGCAGTTACAATTCGTACTTTGTTTTTGGGCTTATAGGGCGCTATTTGTTCCATTGATAAAATTAAGTCAATTTATTGCTGTAAAATTACAGATTTTTCAATAAACACGAAGGTTGATTAGCAATTCTGTAATTGTCATCTTTGTTAAATAGTTGCTTTTTTTTTATTAATTGAAAAGATTAATAAAGAATATGACAAATAAGACATTTAAAGTGGCAAATTCATTCCCCTAAATGCAAATTGATAACCTTCTTTTTCTAACTTTCTTCGTGCTCCAAAATTTAACTCTAGGACTGGATTAGAATGATTGAAATGAATAAAAACAATCTTCGACCTCTCCTTGTATGTTTCATCTTTGAACAGATCGACGGTTTCTTGAATAAACGGGTGAGGTACTTCTGACATGGGTCTTGGAATTTCGCCATCAGCAAAAAAGGTAGCATCTATTAAAGCATAGTCTACCTTTTTAACTTCATCTACAATATTTTTGTTCCACTTTTCCCATTTATCAATATCAGGAATAAACAATGCCGACTTATTAGGTCCTTCAATCTTATATCCCACGGTTTCAGAAAATTCATCTCTATGTGGAACCAGAAAGGGAGTCACTTTTAATCTTGAAGTTATATTGATAGTACTATCCTTAAATATTGTGTTTAACTGAATATTTTTCAGTTTTACTAACTGTAACCATGGACCATTATTTTCTAAAAATTGTCTCATTTTAGGCATAGCATACACCGGAATGTTTACAGCTCCCATAGCTTCACGACCAAAATGCATAAGACCGGCATAATGACCTATGTGTGCGTGAGTGAGAAAAACACCGTCAATAATATGCTGTGTTTTTAAATGTTCATTTTCTAAGTGATTTAACTGAAATGGCATGTCGGGGGTAGCTTCAAAAAGAAATTTCTTACCATTATAGGTATCGACCAGCCCTAAAGAAACAACGTATTTCCTATTCTTACTATCTTGCTTAACCGCTTCAAATTCTTTAGGATTGTTAATATGTGGGTAACCACCATCTTGTACAATTCCTAAAACGGTCAAATAGATTTTTGAACCTGCCGCTGACGATTCTTTATCCTCAGTCTTATTTGTGCATCCTACAACCAATAGCAATAAAAAGCAACGTATATAATTCATTATATTTGAATTGATTGATCAAACATACCCAAAAAATGAGAAAAATTTTACCAGTCTTAATCATCTTTACTATCACTTCATGTGCAGAATTACAACAAGTTGTAAATCAACTTCCGCAAGACGGAGGGGTTTTATCAAATGCTGATATTGGTGCTGGTTTACGCCAAGCATTAGATTTCGGTATCGACAAACAGGTCACAAAACTCACCCAAACAGATGGTTTTTATAAAAATGAGCTAGTGAAAATTTTACTCCCAGAAGAACTGCGAAAAGTTGATAAAACACTACGTGACATTGGTCTTAATAAATTGGCCGATGAAGGTTTAAAGGCACTTAATAGGGCGGCTGAAGATGCAGTCAAGGAGGCTACCCCAATCTTTGTTGATGCCGTAAAGGGAATCACCTTTAATGATGCTAAAAATATTTTATTAGGTGAAGACAACGCTGCCACACAATATCTGGAAACGAGAACAAATGCTGCTCTTTATGACAAGTTTAATCCTGTGATTAAACAATCGTTTGGAAAAGTAGGAGCTGACAAAATATGGACCAACCTTATCACCAAATACAACGGTCTTCCCTTAGTAAATGATGTGAATCCTGATCTAACTGATTATGTTACAAATGAAGCATTGAAAGGTGTTTATACCATGATAGCAGTGGAAGAAAAAGAGATCAGAAATAAGATTGGAAGTCGAACCACTGATTTATTAAGAAAGGTTTTTGCACTACAAGATGGGCGTTAATAGGCTATAGTAATTGACTTCATGTAGCAGTTGATTCAATCCATATTTTTTTGGTTGATAAATTTCCAAATCTAACTGTTTATTTTTTGCTTTAAATCAGCTAATAAGGAATCTAAACCGTTCGATTTCATATCATGAACTGATCGCATCATCTCCCCTAGTTTACCTTTGGGAAACCCTTTTTGTCGAAACCAGGTATAATAATATTCAGGGATATCAACTAAATACCAATCTTTATACTTCCCGAAAGGCATTTTGTACTGTATTAACTTTATTAAAGCTTCTTTGTCAGGTTTAAACTCCATTTACTACAAAAGTATTGGTAAATTTAAACCAAATATTCCTCATGCGACACTACTTAATACTATTCATATTGTTCCCATTTTTTTTATTCTCACAACATAAGCGAGCCCTCAAGCAAGAGGTGAATGCTCTAAGCTTAAAATATAGTTCTTATCAAAGCAATACTGACAATATTATTTTTACAGGTAGTAGCAGTGTTCGCATGTGGCATGCTATTAATAGTACATTTCCAGAAGTCTCCATACTGAATACTGGTTTTGGTGGCTCTGAAATGATTGATCTTATCAGACATAGAAATAAACTCGTAAGAGACTTTAAACCGATAAAACTTTTTATTTATGAAGGAGATAACGATATAGCCAGAGGCACTTCTCCTAAAAAGACTTTGAAACACTTCAAACGTTTTATACGTTGGACTAAAAGGCGTTTACCCAATACTAAGCTCTTCATTATATCGCCGAAACCCAGCATCGCTAGATGGCATTTAAAAGGAGAATACGTTAAGTTAAATAATGCTTTAAAAGACTTATGCCTAGCAGAAAACCTTTCTTTTGTTGATGTTTGGTCCCCAATGATTGATAATGATCGCCCGATTCAGGATATTTTTTTAGACGACGATCTGCATATGAATGAAAAGGGATATAAAATTTGGAAAAAAGTGATAAGTTCCTTCATAAATTAACCAGAACATCATAATTAACGATCCAAAAAAACGTTATAATTGCGTATATAATTTAATCATAATGAAACTTTACAAACTACTTTTTGCAAGCACCTTACTATTGTTTATCTCTTGTAATAGTGATGATACAGAATCTGATGTAAATACAGATACTAATAGCCTAGTTGGCACTTGGGATACTTCAAGCATAGAAACAGAAGGTACAACAGCGATATCTCTGGAAGGTATTTCAATTTCAACAACGTTCACTGGTACTTCAAAAGACGAAGATCTAGCCTATACTTTCACTGAAAACACGATTTCATTTGAAGGTGGCTATACAACTGTTTTAACAATCAGTGTTCCGGGCCAAGATCCGATAACGGAAGAGGCCGTAGTACCTGATTCAAACGGTAGCACAACCTATATCTTAGAAAATGGGAATACCTTAGTTTTAGGGGAGGATTTTTTCAACTACAGCGACTCAAGTGGCGTCGAGATCGCTGAAAATGTGCAGTTCGATGAAAACTCCACTGTGATAAAATCAATTTCTGAAACAACAATGGTCATAGAATCTGTAAGCAAGGGTACATATGAACAACAAGGTGCAACAGTTGAATTTGATCTTAAGGCAACAGCAACGCTAACGAAAGTAAATTAATAAAATAGGTTATTTTTTAAGGTATAGCGATTATCATATTGTTGATAATCGCTATACTTTTTAGATAAAAATCTGCGAAATATGACATTTAGGGAATAGAAATTGCCTCATGTGTCGAGAAATAATCTAGTATTACAATAAATTCGTATATCTAAACGTACATATTAAAACTATTTGTAAATCATGAAATTTTTAAAATTGCTTTTTGCCGCTACTCTTTTACTTTTTGTTTCCTGTGATTTAGATGATGGTAATGATAATCCCATTAACAATAATAGTATTGCCGGCACTTGGAATTTAGTCAGTGTTGAATTTGATGGAAATGCCACCACTACTGTTCAAAATATCCCAATAGTTACCAGTTTTGATTCAGTTTCTAAGGACGAGAATTTTGACTGCGTGTTTGAAGAAGGGCCAGAAACTGTGAGCTGTAGCGGAAGTTACACATCGGTCCTTACCATCAGAGTACCTTCTTTGGATGATATCGTTGAAGAAACACAAGTACAAGCACCTTCCGGATCAACTACTTATCAAATAAGCGGCAATGAATTGGTCCTGGGAAATAACATATTCCAACCAGATATTGTTGATCTTATTGAAGGGGCTCAGAATATAAGTTTTCGGGAAAATAAAATCACTATTCTTAATATAACAAGTCAAACACTTGTATTGGAAATTACCACAGAGGGTAGTTTTGATGTTGAAGGCACTCCTAGTATATTTAATTTTAATTCTACGATTTCCTTCGAAAAAGCAAATTAGACCTATACGATCATTATTGATTTATGGCGAACTCTTTATTGATAGTCGCTATATTCTTTTAAAAGGGCTGCTACTTTTGCCTGCCAAATTTTTTGTTGATTAGTATTAATAGAATAGTTAGTCGCCTGATCATAGTTCTTTTGAAACTCCTTTAACTGCTTTACCGTATTGGAGTAGAGTGTATTCATCTCTTTTTTAATGTTGGGTGTAAATTTGTAATTAGAAATACGTTTACGAAGCATTCTAGCATGTAGTTCGGCGATATCAAAATGAAGTTGTTCATGTGCTAATAAAGCCTCATCAGCTAGCTGCTTTTTGTACCATGATTTTTCAGGAATAAAATAACAATGTACTTGACTTTCATAAGTTACTTTCTGACCAACTAAACTGGCAGAGAAACCATGATCAATTCCTGAAGCTGTAACTGCTGCTGGCGACGAATGAATCTCAGGCTCCCCTCTAAAATCATTCCATGTTAGTTTGCGTTCGGAACTCCAACGAATCGTATTTTCATCTTGTGCCGCGATAGTATTAAAAGAAAAAAGCAACCAAACAATAACCACTATTGTAAATTGCTTTGTCATTTTCTTTGTCTTACGAATTACTCTTTTTTGCCCCAAATGAAAGTCACAACCTTTTCAATATCGGGATGCAAACTATAGTGCACAGGACAAGTATTAGCAGTATTTTCGAGAATTTTCTTAGTCTTATCATCAAAATCAAACGGCATATTCAATACGACTTCAATCTTACTTATTCGCCTAGGATTTGAAGCCATATGCTTTGTAACTTGAGCAGATGCATGCAGCATATCTAGCTCCATATTTCTAGCCTTAATTCCCATTACTGTGAGCATACAACTGGCAAGTCCAGTTGCTACAGTATCTGTTGGAGAAAACGCTTCTCCTTTTCCATTATTGTCGGTTGGTGCATCCGTGATAAAATCGTTGTTCGACTTTAAATGTACACAGGTCGTGCGAAGGTCGCCGTCGTATCTTACTATAGATGTCATCGTACTTCTTTGGTTGAAAATCCGTCGTATTTCATGATATAAACTCCACTGTTATAAAATGCTTTGTCATTCATACGCTGATAATGAAACTTATTCTCAACATACTCCGTCTCTCCTATAAGGTATGAGCTTGATTGCATATTCTTATTATATGCAAGTCTTAGCAGTGTATCCACTGTTAAGTCATAACCTCTCACCGCCCATTTACTAGGAGCTATATAATATGTTTGTTTATATGCTTTTTCAAAATCGTTGTTTCCTCCTAAAGTTTGTACTTTTTCTACTGAGGGAAAATGGAAGCTTAAGTTAGCCAAATGCGAATTAGATATTACTTCTTCTTCATAAAAACTAGCTTTCAAAGTTGTAAATAGGGTAATATTAAACTCTTCGATCACAAAAGCATTGAGTAACGAAGTAACGTTTGCTCCGAGCACTTTACTATTCGTTTCTAATAAGACCCAGTACTCCTTTTCTTTAACCAACAACTCCTCCAGTACGTCTCTTTTGACGAACTTCCCTCTGTTCTCTTCTTTTTCTTTCTCAGTTTGTATCAGGTCGATACTTAATGCATCTGGGAATTCTAACAGGAGTTGCTGCTTAATAGCTTCCTGATCTTCATCAGCAATAATAAGTAATTCTCGTTCGCCAATATTATTTTTGATATAGTTTATCATCTTCCCTCGAAGCACGTTGGTTGGCGGCATTGTTTGAAAAATATTGTTATAAAGCTGTTGGTCTTTAGATACTAAAGGAGACATTACAGGAATATTTAACGAACGTAAATGTCCGGCTACTTTGTTGACGTTGGTTTGGATAAAAGGCCCAATGACAGCATCGGTATTTTCAAAGTCTTTAATCAACAAAATATCATCTAACTTTTTATTATTGAACTCGACATCATACACCGTTAAATTGGTTGATAAGCCATAGGTTTTTGCCTTCTCAACCGCCATTAAAACACCCGTATAAAAATCCAAAGTATTTGCTATTAGCTCATCTGCTTTAATTTTTTCACGCGCATCAGCTGGATTTTGTAAGTCGACCTCATTTAACTTGAAAGGAAGCATCACAGCGACATTTGATGTATGCCCCATTTGAATGCTGTCAATTAGGTTAAAACGTTCTGTCAATAACAAATCAGTCACGTTAAAATCACCCTCACTATTTTTAGGGATTTTTAAAATCATTCCTTTTTTAAGTCCGCCTAAAGCATCAATTTCAGGATTCAGTAAACGAATGGTATCTTCATCCAAACCTAGTTTTACCTTCAATCGATAAAAACCTTCCGCTTGTTTTACTTCATAATAATGGTAATTGTCATCAACCTTGTCCGTTTCATCAGATGATTTATTGGGAACCAAAATAATTTCACCCTCTTGAAGCATCTCTCCCATTTGTGGATTGTACAATGCCAACTCTTCTTGGGTGATTCCAAATTTATAGGCTACCCGCCATTTCCCTTCTTTGGGTAAAACGATATACTCTACAAGATCAATATTTGCAAAAGGAGACTCTTCTTTTATCTGAATGTATTCAGGAATTTGAAGTCTGTCACCCTTCTTCAATTGAGAACCATATAAAAATCGATTGTATTTTTTAATAGAATCGATCGCAATGTTGTATTTCTGCGACAAACTAAACAACGTTTCTCTTTTTCTGGCTTTATGTTTTTTAAAGCCAACCAACGAGTCTTTTATTGTAGGTTTCCGTAAAGCTGACAACGAAGGTATTTGTTGTTGAACCTGTTCCTCAGGCATTTTAGGAGTATCATCACCTAGCGGTATTGTTACCGTGGTAACTTCTTCCTTATATTGAGGAATTTTGATTACACTACCCTTTTGCAACTCATCAACATATAAGGTAGGATTATGCTTTTTAATATCATCTATGCTGACCTTAAACTTTTGAGAAATTCCAAAAATGGTCTCTTTACGTTTTACCTTATAATCAACAAAAGAAACGGTTCTCAGTGGTTTTTTATCACTCACCAAGGCGTTGGAGGGTATGCGCAGCACCATCGTAGTATCTATGCCGTCTTTAGCATTAGGATTTAACTTAATAATGTCAAACGGACTTACTTTATACGCCCTTGCAATACTCTCTAATGTTTCATTTTCCTGAACGCGATGTCTTCTATAATTTTCGTCCTGAGCATAGGATAATTGAAATCCTAGAAAAAGCAGGATGATCACACTTAAAATCTTATTCATATAATTATTCCCATTCAATAGTAGCTGGTGGCTTTGAGCTAATATCGTACACTACTCTATTAACGCCTTTTACCTTATTTATTATTTCATTTGATATTTTTTGCAGAAACTCATAGGGTAAATTAACCCAATCTGCAGTCATACCATCAGTACTTTCTACGGCACGTAATGCCACGCACTTTTCATATGTACGTTCATCGCCCATCACTCCGACGCTGTTAACCGGTAATAACATTGCACCTGCCTGCCACACAGCATCATATAAACCATGCTCTTTCAATCCGCTAATAAAAATATGGTCTACCTCTTGTAAAATACTCACTTTTTCGGCGGTTATATCTCCTAATATACGAATTCCTAAGCCTGGACCGGGAAACGGGTGTCTTCCCAAAAGTTCCGGATCAATCCCTAAGGATGCTCCTACTCTTCTCACCTCGTCTTTAAACAACATTTTTAAAGGCTCTACAATCTTCAATTTCATATAATCTGGAAGGCCTCCCACATTATGATGACTTTTTATAACTGCTGAAGGGCCGCCTGAGGCTGAAACTGATTCGATACGATCTGGATAAATTGTACCCTGACCTAACCACTTTGCATCTTCTATCTTATGCGACTCGTCATCAAATACCTCTATAAAACTTTTACCTATGATCTTACGTTTTCCCTCAGGATCAGACTCTCCTGCTAAAGCTTTCAAAAAACGTGCCGAAGCATCAACTCCTTTAACGTTAAGGCCCATTCCTTCGTACTGTTTGAGCACATTTTCAAATTCATTTTTGCGTAAAAGTCCGTTATTTACAAAAATACATTGCAAATGATCTCCTATAGCTTTATTCAGTAGCACAGCGGCTACGGTAGAATCCACTCCGCCAGACAAACCAAGAATTACCTTTTCATCACCAATCTCATCTTTCAACTCTTGCACTGTTGTTTCAACAAAGGCATCAGGAGTCCATTCTTGTCGTAAACCAGCAATTTTAACCAAGAAATTCTCCAGTAATTTGGTCCCATCTTTCGAGTGGTATACTTCAGGATGAAATTGAATCGCATAGGTGTCTTCGCCACTAATTTTATATGCAGCATTATCAACATCAGCAGTACTTGCTAGTTGTACTGCATTTTCAGGAAGTTCTTTTATCGTATCAGAATGACTCATCCATACCTGACTTCCAGCCTTTATACCTTCAAAGAAAGGCTCGTTATTCTTGATAGAGGCAAGATTAGCTCTACCGTACTCTCTTGTATTGGATTCTGCTACGCGACCTCCATTAAAATGTGCTAGGTATTGCGCGCCATAACAAACTCCAAGAAGCGGAATTTTTCCCTTAATTTTTGATAAATCGGGATGCAAGGCTTGCTCACTTCTCACCGAAATTGGCGAACCTGAAAGAATAACCGCTTTAAAAGGTGATAAATCTTCTGGAACTTTATCATATGGCTTAATTTCACTATAAATATTAAGCTCTCGGACTCTTCGGGCAATAAGCTGGGTGTATTGCGAACCGAAGTCTAAAATAAGGACGTTGTCTTGCATGCGCAAAAATAGGATTTCAGTAGAAAGTGCAAAAGTTTCAAAGTGGAAAGTTTTAAGTCCTAAACATTTACTTTTTAACAAAAGAAAAATTCAATAAAACGGTACTTTAATTGGCTATGTACCCCTTTTGTCCTACCCTATTATATTTTAGCTCGTCTCTTAATTGGTATCTTTATATTGATAACCAAACATCATTCAACATGAAATATAGGTGTCTTTTTATACTCTTCTTAACAACAAACATCTTATTTGGACAGGACCAGAAAAAACTGGATAGTATGTTAACTATTGTCAAAACAACAAAAGTTGATAGCACTAAAGCTGCAACATTGTTAGAAGTAGCCAAATTATATAGACACAATGATCCAGATCAGTTTTTAGCATACTTAAAGAAATCACTTGAAATTTCTGAAAAAACAAAAGATTATTTAAACCAAGGAAATGCATATAGCTATATAACGGCCTATTATAATATAAAAGGCAAACTTGATTCAGCTCGTTATTCAGTAAATGAAAGCATTAAATACTATGCACTTGCTAAAGACACGTTGAGAATAATGAAGCAAAAGATAAATGTGGCATATTTTGACTATTACAGTGGTAAAAGAGAAAAAGCAATCAAGTTACTCGATTCCATTGAACCGGTATTCATGAAATATAAAGATGAAGCTAATTTAGCAAATGTGTACACCATAAAGTATCTGTATTACGAGGCTATGGGCTACGATAATATTGCACTTGAATTAATACAAAAAGCGTTAAAAATATATAAAAAAGTAGAAGACAAAGCTAGAATTGCCCAAAGCTTGACAATGATAGCCAAAATATATAAAGAACAAAAAAAATACCACGAAGCCTTAGAAAGTTATAAAGAGAGTCTGGAAGTTTGCAAAGAAACTAATAACAAAACTCTGGAAGCGCAGACACAAAAATTTATGGGAGATATTTATACATCTCTTCAGGATTTTGATAAGGCCAGAGATCATTTAATGGAGTCACTTAAACTTTCGAAAGAGTTGAATTTCACTTTTAATACTGCCAATACAATTTCGCTTCTTGGAGTACTAGAAGCAAAGCAAGAAAACTATGACGAGGCGATATCGTTTTATAATGAATCTCTTGCTATTGCTAAATCAATGAATAACACTGACCAACTGGCAGTTAATCATCGTAATCTGGGAGTAGCTTATAATAAACAGAAGAAATACAAAAAAGCGCTTTACCATTTGGATAAGGCAATCACTATAAGTAAGAATTCAAAGAGTTTTGACTTGCTAATTGGTTCTTATCATGAAAAGTCTTATTCCCAAGAAAACTTAGGTGATTATAAACAAGCGTTATCTTCGTTACACGATAACGTTAAATTATATGATTCCATTTTTACGGTCAAAAATCAACAGAAAGTAGAAGAATTAACCATCATTTACGAAACCGAAAAAAAGGAACAACAGATAACGCAACAACAAACTGAAATAAGCCTTTTAGAAGAACAGAAAAAAGTAGACAGTCTTCAAAAAACAATGTTAGGCGGTGGTTTGGCATTATCGATATTACTGATTGGCTTTGGCATTTATGGTTTCCACGAAAGAATAAGAAGAAATAAAATTGAAAAAGAGAAAATTGAAAGTGATCTCGAATTCAAAACTAAAGAATTAACTACCCATGCGCTTCACTTAGCCAAAAAGAACGAAGTTTTAAACGACTTAAAAGAAAAAGCCAAAGTGTTAAAAGCCGATGCTGATGCAGATCCCGGCTACCAAATGCTCATACAAACCATCAACTTTGACCTGCAAGACGATAATAACTGGGAAAACTTCAGTAAATATTTTGAAGAAGTACACAAAGACTTTAATGCCAATGCTCAGGAAAAATATCCTAGTATTACATCGAATGATCTTCGGTTAATGGCGTTATTAAAAATGAATTTATCATCCAAGGAAATTGCTAATATCCTGAATATTTCGAGTGATGGTATTAAAAAAGCAAGACAACGCCTTCGCAAGAAAATGGGTATTGACTCTAACGAATCTTTAGAAGCAGTAGTTATCGCGATTTAAGGTAATACTCAAACTCAAAAACTCTCGAAACACCTGTGAATACAGGTGTTTTTTTATGTACCCCTTTTGTACCCCGCTGTTTTTTTGGCACAGATAATCCATCGATTATGTTTGTCCGGTCATCAAAAATGACATCCTGTTTTGTGGTCTTACTCGGTACGATACTGCAGATCAAGTCCCGAGTAGGTCACAGACATGAAAATAACACGTTTAACCACAGAAATCAGAAAGATGAAAACACAAAACAGATTATTTGCATTATTACTTGTATTAACAGTCTTTTTTATGAGCTGCACTTCCTGCAGTAAAGAAGAATCCGACCCCGTTGAACAAATCGCTGATGCTGACAATGACGGTGTCGTTGACACAAACGATAACTGTCCTAATGAGTCAGGACCCGCTAGTAACAATGGATGCCCAGAACAAGAAGAAAGTGAAATTGTAGTAACAAATGGCGTCACCCCAGATGATTTTGAACAATATGCAGGCGATATTGGTATGGTCATCAATACAAGAAACATTGCTAAAAAGGGCTATAAACCTAAAGAAGCTGTCGTAACCGTGAATGCGACAAGTGGAGATTACTCCGAAACAGTAGCCCTAGACGAACACTCATTCCTTGGGCAAATTAAGCTGTCAGTAGCCGATCTAACTGAGGCCGCTGTTAATGAATTAAAAGAAGGTGTTCCAGTTTCGATTACGATAAACGATGAAAATAACAACCCGATAATCACCCAAGATATCTCGGCTGTAATCTTTAGTGAAAATGCGCAACCCAACGAATTGAATGTTACCGATCTGGAAGAAACACCAGAAAACAGAGCAATTGCCTTGAGCGAGAATCAACCTTATTATGTTCAAGTGGTAAACGAGACAGGCGCACCACAAGCAATGGCAATGAAAGTAAATAGAAATCCTGCTTTTGATGATATTTTAACAAGATCATCAGGTGTTACTTGGGAGGGTATTGATAAGGAACCAGACTTTATTTTCAATTTCATTCCTATTGAGGATGAAATCAATACGTATTTTATAAAACTTCAGGAATACGGTCGTTTTGTAGGGGTAAGCAATGATTCAGAAAAACTTGTGAAAATGTTCAATTTTGATGATATAAACGATGTCTTGAATGCATCGACCACCGAATTCTACAAGTTTATTATCGAAAAAAAATCGGATGGTAAGTACATATTTATATCTAAAATCACTGGTAAAAGCTTAAAGGTAATAGGTGGAGTTGGAATGGCAGCGGATGATGAAGGTAATGAAGCATACTGGCGTATCATTGCAAACACACTAGACTGGGAAACATCACTTTTAGGTATAAAATACCTTTCGCCTATGGTGGGACAACCAACAACAAGTTTTGGAGCAAACAGTACCTTGACCAACTGCGGAAATGGTTCATTAACACAAACGATTGGTAGTGCTGAGAAAGCAACCAGTGTAAATACCGTAGGTTGGGAAGAACGTTTTTCGTTAACAGGCAGCGTAAGTACTAGTGTAACAGCAACTATTGGCATGGAAGTAGAAGCTGGTTTTTTTGGAAACTCTGCAACCTATAATGCTGAATTAAGCTCAACGGTAGAAGCAAGTGTTAGCATGACAAGTGAAAACTCATCTTTTAACGAAACACAAGAATCAGTTGAGGAAGATATTTTCTTTGAAAGAACCGTAACTGTACCTTCGGGAAGTGCATCATTGGTATATGACGTAGCCCAAATTTTTAATGATACTAGGGTGCAATTCGTACAGCGTGTTCGACTGAGAGCAACAGAATCGGGGGTCGCAGTAAGCGGTAAAGCATTACAGTCGCAACTACAGTTTAGTAAGTTTAATGGTGTTGTTACTCAAGTAGGTCCCGATTTTTTGGATATCTCTATAAAAGGTACAGCAACTCTTGGAAAAGTACTAGAGACAAAAAGTACCGTTGAAGATGTTCCTTCTAGCTGTAATTAAATATCGAAGTGTCGGTATATTAACTTCATTTTAATTTTGAATTTGCTCTAAAAACAGACCTTCGGGTCTGTTTTTGCTTATGAAAAATTTCAATCGATTCTTATTTGTCCCGATTTATTGCAATTGGTATCTTTCTCATTACAATTAAAAGAAACCATGCGATCATGAAATATGCTCTTTTAGTCCTTTTTTTATTGGTAAATATTTGCGCGGTAGGTCAAAAATCCAACGTATTCCCCGGTGCTGATGAGCAATCCCCATCACGAGCACAGTACTTTTCTTGGATCAATAACTGTAACGAAGGCCCGACTGAAGCACAAACCTTAATCAATCTTGACTTTTTCAAATGGATGCAAGACGAATATGGTATGCGACTGGATATTTACGCTTTTGACGCTGGTACAATTGACGGGAAGCGGTTTTATGGTAGTACCGATTCCGATCGGTTTAAAAATCAATTTCCTAGCCATTTTGATCCTGTTTATAAAAAAGCTAAACAAATGGGTACTCGACTGGGTGTTTGGGGTGGTCCTGATGGATTTGGTGACACACCTAAAGAGGAAAAAGCACGTATTGAACAAATGGTATCACTAGCCAGAGACTACGAATTTGAACTATTTAAGTTTGATGCGGTCTGTGGAGCGCTACGACCTGAAAAACAAGATGCTTTTGTGCAAATGATGACGGAGGTAAGAAAGCATAGTCCCGATTTAATCTTGTTAGATCACCGGCTTGATCTTGGTAAAGGTAAACCGCATTCTACCACCTTTTTATGGGGAGGTGATGAGACCTATATCGATGTGCATATGGCTAATAAGACTACAGGAACACACCATAGAGTCGCAGCTCTTTCGAGAGGACATACACCTGATTTGAAACGATTAACCGAAGATCATGGTGTTTGTATTTCATCTTGCTTAGATTATTGGGATGATGACCTCATCCTACAGGCCTTTAGTCGTAGTCTAATACTGGCGCCTGAGATTTATGCAAATCCTTGGTTTTTAAGAGATGATGAATTTCCCAAACTAGCAAGAATATACAACCTGCATCGAAAATATCGGAATATACTAATGGATGCAAAGAAACTTCCTGATTCATATGGCCCATTTGCATTAGCAAGAGGTAACGAAAAACAACGTTTCGTCACGTTGCGAAATTTGAGCTGGGAATCCAAAAAAGTCACTATTAATTTAAATGAAGAAATCGGATTAGATGAATCACGAATTGTTGAGGTACGACAATTTCATCCTACTGAAAAATTTATTGCCAATGCCGAATATGGGAAATCAATTGAAATTGAGGTATTACCATTTAGAAGTGCCCTCATTTATGTAGGTAAAAGCTTAGACGAACCTACTATTCTAGGAGTAAATTATCAGGTGATTAAGGATAACGATAAAGAAACCGTTGTGGAACTGAACGGAATGCCGGGTACAAATACGAATATTCAAATTCAAAATCCCAAATTCCAAACGGCGATAATTGATGGAAAAAAGCAGTCTAAACTTTCCACAGGGAAACAACTTAAAATCACATTTGCTGAAAAAAAAATTAAACTGCCATATCATCGAAAACTGAATGAGTTTACTGAGATTTCAGTACCAAAAGATGTAGACGCCTTGTATGAAGCAACTGTATTTTCAGCCGATAATAATGCGTTAGAAGTTCGCTCTATCCAACGTTCAGGCTGGTCGTCAATTCCGCAAGTTAAAAAAGCACAACAGGCATTTTTTGAGCAAGATGTATTTATTAACAAAGGAATATGGGACAAAAACCTATTCGATGGCGATTTAAAAACCGGATTGAATATTAACCATAAATGGAATGTAGAACAGCGGATAAAAGGCGGTTGTTTTCGATTAGATCTTGGAGAAATTGTCGATTTAGATGAATTGAGAATAATCGTTACAAATGAATTTGACCTGCAACCTCAGTTACTTGCTGAAGGTAATTGGGTAGAAACCTCAACCGATTTAATCAACTGGACAAAAGATGCATACATCGCCGATACCAATGCGAATATTAAAATCAATAAACCGTTTCGATATCTTAGAATCGGGTATGCCCCCCAAAGAATAGTAGAAGTTGAAGGCTACAAAAATGGCAAACAATTAAATTCAAAAAATTGGAGAGCTTCTAACCTATTTGCACATGCAGACAAAATGAAAGCAGTTAAAACCTGGAAAACTACCTTCACTCCAACCGAAATGGCAAAAGGAAGTTACTTATGCGTTGCTTTAGAAGGAAAACATGGTGTTGAGGGAGCTTATGCGGCGGCAAAAGTTAATGGTACGTATATTGGTGCTCCCGACCGGGCGGTTTCATATCAATCTAATACTTGGGAATATGTAAACAGGCGCAGTGATAGCAACTATACGTATTACATTCCATTAGAAAAGAGTATGATCGGTAAAGAAATTGAAGTTTTTGTAATGAGCTATGATACAGAACATCTTGATTTTAAACCAGAATTATATATTACAACATCTCGGATTCCTTTTGAGAAAAAGCAATTGCTTTTAACCAAGAAATGATGCAGTCACGACGGATCTCGATTGAAAAAAATGTATTGAGATTATCTTTAACAAACGTTCTAAAGTCCTATTTTTTAGCTGACTTTATGTTATAAAGATCTATATCGTTAAAACTGATTTCACATTGATTACGAACATCCTTAAGAAGGTAATTCAAATAAAATCCGATAATCAACAAGACCTCGACACTAATCAGCAACCAAATTGGTATTCGACTCACCAAGGAGGCAACAATTTCAGAAAGCAAGGCAGATGTATTTACGATAATTAGGGCGATTAAAATAACAGACGTTTTCATTATGGATGTTTTTGTAATTGCTACTATCTGCAAGTTGTTAAATAGTTAGCCTTAAAACTATAGGGTATTTCCTTAATTTCATGAAATAGAATTCCCCTAATATGAAGGGTCTATATCTTGATATCAACGGGTGCATTTACATTGTACAAGATGCTTTTTGGGAATTTGAATCAACCATTAAATAATATTTTTAAAAAAACTTGATCTAGCGGGTGATTTTATAAGGTCGGGGCGATCCTTTCGTCAAGTTCATGATCGACAGAAGTCGAGACCTACTGCAACAAATCTAACTCTATCGCTGTTTTAATAAGACCTACACTATTACGTGCATTTAGTTTACTCATTAAATTCATTCTGTGCGTTTCAACAGTTTTAGCACTTACAAATAATTTATCGGCTATTTCCTGAGTGGTGAGTTCCTCTGATATGGCCTGTAAAACCTCTTTTTCACGTCTTGTAAGTTTAGTAAACAAAGTGTCTGCCGGTTTTTTGCCTAATGTTTGATTCAGCAGTTTTTTCTGAATATCTTTTTGCAAATACTGCTCACCAGATAAAACGGTTTTCATGGCTTCAATAAGCTCGATCCTATCTGTATTTTTTAATAAATACCCATGTGCACCGTTTTTTAAAATACGTTTTACAAAAGAGGTATCTTCGTAATTGGTGATTGCAATAATCTTTAATTCTTTGTTCGACTTTAGTAGTGTTTTACAAAGATCAATTCCATTAATATCCGGTAGGTTAATATCTAACAACAACACATCCGGTTTATCATTACCAATGTTTGTTAAAGTTTGACTACCCGTTTTATAGGTTCCAACTACTTCAATCTCCTTAGTATCAGCTAGCATAGAAGCAATGCCTTTTGCCACCATGATATGATCATCTGTTATTGCAATTTTAGTGATCATCGAGTTCTTTTTTTTGAATTTCTATTAGATAAGAAGTTCCTTCTTTTGAAGAATCAACATCTATTGCCGCTCCTAAATAATCTATACGCGATTGAATATTTTGTAACCCAATTCCCGAGTTTTGCTTGTTTGATGTATCAAAACCCTTACCATCATCTTCAACCGATATTTGAATCATTTCATTAATCGTACTCAGTTGAACATTAATTTCACTTCCACCGGAGTGTTTTATGCTATTGCCTACCAATTCTTGAACGATTCTAAATATATTAAGTTCACTTTTCTTTGAAATTTCAATCATTTCACCAATATGAAAAAAAGAAATATTTATGGCATGGAGATCATTTACCTTTTGAGTGAAGTTGTCGAGTGCCTCAATCAAATTAAAATCTTCTAAAGACGGTGGTATTAAATTATGAGAAATGGCTCTTACTTGCTCACAGGATTTATCAATCATAGTCATTGCCTCTTCAATAGTGGTATTGTTTGTATGAATTAAGGAAGAAAGCTTAAACTTAATTGCAGACAAATCACCATTAACCCCATCATGTAGTTCTTTTGCAATACGAGTACGTTCTTTTTCTTCTCCTTCAATAAGCGATTCTAACGTTTTAACTTGATGCTCTCGTTTAAGGGCAAGGATCTCTTGATTTTTACGTTTTTGACGTTGACGAAATGAAAACCAAATTAAAATAACACCAAACAAAGACGATATTGCAATAATGGTTAGTATGGTTGCCTGTGATTTACCTTTTTGTAACGCTAAATCCTGTTCGGCGATTTCTTTATCCTTTTTTTCGGTTTCGTATTTAATACGTATTTCATTGATAGTTTTGAACTGCTCGTCACGAGTTAAACTATCTTTATAGGTTATAAAGTTTGTGTAGTGTTGTAATGATTTCTCAAAATCACCTCT
Organism: Spongiivirga sp. MCCC 1A20706; assembly: GCF_046524175.1. Lineage (NCBI taxonomy): Bacteria > Pseudomonadati > Bacteroidota > Flavobacteriia > Flavobacteriales > Flavobacteriaceae > Spongiivirga > Spongiivirga sp. MCCC 1A20706. Next base: position 389,259 of record NZ_JBEFZF010000004.1, on the reverse strand, counting down.
TTTTTTAGTTAATTCATACAGACCCAATTGTATTTCATAGTTGCTTTTAATCGATTTTGATTTAAGTGCTAAGGCATTATTGAAGTATTTTTCACTTTCTCTATACTTTTCTTGATTTAATAATAGTAACCCAATTTTCACATAAGTTTCAGCTAAATCAATTTTATAACCATTTTTTTTCTGTATTTGGGCAGCGTTCAATAAATATTCATATGCATCTTCATCATTACCTTTTTCTAATAAAACCTCCCCTATACTTTGATCACTTTTAGCCACACCATACTCATTATTTAAAATTGAGTCAATGGTTTTAGATTCTTGATAATAGAAAATCGCTTTATCAAATTCTTTATTTATGCTATAAATATTACCCAAATTCACATAGGTAGTTGACAGATTATTGATATCATTCTTTTTCTTTTGAATTTCAATCGCCCTGTTATATGTGACCTTAGCTTCTTCAAACTGATTTAAGTTTTTGTATACTATGCCTATATCATTTAATGTAAAAGCAATACCAGTGGAATCCTTATCATTTTCATATATTTTTAAAGTCTTAAAATACGCCTCGATTGCTTTTTGATAATTACCCAGTTGACTATGTACAATTCCTATTTGATAGTTCCCATTGGCCTGCCCTCTCAGATCTTCATTAGCGGTAGAATATTCCATAAACTTGGATAAATACAACAACGCTTCATTATGATTCCCTTGAAATCTATTAATTACTCCGTATTTATAATTTACGTTTGAAATTCCCTTTTTGTCGCTAAGCATAGTATAAATACTAGCTGCAGAATCTAAGTAAAGAAGCGCTTGATCAACATCTTTTAAAATGTGTAACCATGCTAAACGCTGAAAAGCAGAGGCTCTTTCTTTTTTTACTTGGGATGTTTTGATAACACTTAGTAAACTATCTATTTCTCTATTCTGACCAAAAGAAAAGGTGAATAAGAAAGCACTAAGAATAATTATAAGCTTAATTTTCAAAATAAAATTTTTAAGAGTTTAGGCGCCGGGAGAAAGTAAGGATACTCTTTTTTAAATATACGAAATTGATTTACAGGTAATTTTACCGATAAACCGCACTTCATTTTATTACATCTCCAAAAAGTCTAATTATTGATTTAATGCAAGATTTGACTAATTAGTTAATAAACGTTCAGGGTTACTCCTGAGATTAAAAATTCAGGTTATTCCCTGAGAAACTAAAAGCTAGCTTGAACCTGAACTTTTGGTATATGATAAAGCCCGTTCAGTACTACTATCAATTCGTCCTGAAGCGTCGCTACTATATGCTTAAAGGAGTTATTGTTTGGAGACGCTTCTAAAAGATCCATTTTAGTAGATAAATAACCACAAAAACGTGCTGTTGCGATACTACAATTTATGCGATCTGGTTTTTCATCTGTTCCACCAAATACGGAAAACCCAAAAACCGGGGTTGTCGATTTGATCTTGAGATGATCCGGTATTTTTCCATCAATAGCGGTTCCGATAATTGGAATCGTGTATTTCTTATCGATTAAAGGATTTAGAAAAGGAGCATCGTTTCCTGCAGAAACGCATACAATAATCCCATTTCCTTTAGCTTTTTTATACACTCTACTCAGCACATGAGGTAATGATTTTCCTTTTACCACCTCTAGACATATACAAATTATTGTACATTGATGCTCAATTGCCTGCTCAATATTTTTAGCTAAAAGAGCAAGATTCTTCGTGTTTGATTCATGCTTGGGATAAAATGGAAAAACCAAAATATCAGTATTTGCATTTTCAGCTTTGATAACACCAATCATCTTATCGGCATGTCTTCTAAATTCAGGAACTCCGAAAAAATCGGAGTCCCATGAATAGGTAATCTTGGGATGATGATAAACCGTAACCCGCTCATGCGTTGAACAAGGAAACCCATCAATTAATGCAATTTTAGGGTTCATTAGTTACCCCCACATTTCATCAATTCAATATTGAATACTTGACCTAAGCCTCCTGTGGTAACATTTCCACCGTTTTCAAATTCACCATCAATCTCACAGCCTTGATGTATGCCGTAAAGTAATACAGCTCCTAAGACTCCGAGACCAGATACCGCTACTATTGTAACACAAACTGCTACTGTTATGGATACTGCTACTACCTCATTAACAACAATACCTCTACTAAGTATTGCATTATTCATCGGGTTTAGTACGTTAAATAACTTTTGTGCATCAGGCCCTTGAAGTCTTAATGTAAAAGGTTGTCTAGACTTTATATATCCAGTTGCTAGGCTATACCAATTTCTATCTCCAAAAATTACTACAGGTTTTACTGTAGGAGCATTGGCAACTTTTGAATACACTTTTAACTTATAACGACATTTGCTAAAGGGGCCGTAGGTCCACATTACATGTATTTCTTGATTTCCCGTTGCATTAGCTCTAGGTGCTTTGATAACATTAAAGGTTGCTACACCTGAATGACCCGAAGCAGGTGTAATGCTAAAATGAGAAAACTTTTGCCCAGAAGGAATTTTAATTTTGATTTTATCTACTCCTGCACCACTTAGAATATTGGCGTTATTGCCGTGTGATTTTGTCTTGTTATAAATGATTTTTGACATGATTATGATTTTTTAAAAGATTAGTGAATAATGGGATCAATCTGGAGGATGTTAAGTCTTGTTTAGTCTTTAAAAGACCGCTCCAAAATATTTAATAAGCTCTTTTTTAGTTGGTGAATTCATGAGATAATTTGATTGATTAATAACTTGTTGCAAGCTATCGACGCACCAATAAAAAAGACTCAGGGTAACACCTGAAATAGAAAAATCAGGGATTTCCCTGATCTGAACTCGATAGTTCGTTATGAAAACAGGATGAAGAACATCATACCCGACTAAAGGGGTAAAAATGAGTATCTTTAAAAGATTACAACCGAAGAATCATTAGCGGCATTGGTACTTAATCTTTAATTATGGCATGCATACTCAAAAAAACATTTCTCCTTTTTGCTATAAGCTGTATATATTCCTTGAATGCTCAAAATAGAACTCTTGATAGTTTACTTGGTGTATTCAACTCTCAACAAGAAGATACGTTAAAAGTACTTACCGCATATTCCATATACGATTACTACAAGGAAAGCAACCCAAAAATCGCACTTCAATATTCATTAGAAGGTTTACAAATAGCCAAGAATATTGGTTACAAAAGCGGAATAGCTAAATCGTACTATCACCAGGGTAGACAGTTTAGAATTAACCGCAGCATGGATTCCGCACTTTTTTACTTTAATAAATCAATTAAAATATATGAAGAATTAGGTGACACCTATGAAGCTGGATTATCTCGCTATCAGCTAATCTCTATAGCCTATTTAAAAGCAGATTACAATAAAGCATTAACCAGTATTGATGAAAATATCAAAAAATACGCTACCGCCTCGAGATCTGACTCCATTTTAATAATGAATTTGCTCCGGCTAAGAGCATCTGTTTATATGAGGCAAACCGAATATGAAAAGGGCTTTACAGCTGTTTTAAAAGCGCTTGACTATGCCGAAAAGTTAAAAATCGAAGACAAAATACTCCAAGTTAAGGGTACACTAGCCTCTTTATACCATTATACTGATAACTTCGAAAAATCTATTTCCATAAAAAAAGAATTACTTGCTGCCTATCGGAAGCATAACAACAAACGAAAAATAGCGCTTTCATTAAATGATATTGGTAACTCTAACTACGTAATAGAAAACTACGACATTGCATTACCCTATCTAGAGGAAAGTTTAGTTGTTTCGAAGGAAATTAATGATCATGGCCTTATCGGCATCACACTGTTTAATATTGGAAAAACTCATGTAAGAAAAGGACAAGTACAAAAGGGAATTGGTTATTTAAAAAAATCTATTGATTACTCAAGAAAAATTTCCCACAATCCTCTTTCGGAATCCTGGGCTTTAAAACGTCTAGGCGATGTTTATAATGAAGAATTAAATTCGCCTGAAAAAGCACTCCCCTATCTAAATAGAGCAATCCAATTAGCTGATTCTATTGGCAATAAAGACGATCTTAATGAAGCGTATCGAGATCGGTCTCAAGTCTATTCGGCACTAGGTCGCTATAAAATGGCGTTGCAGGATCACGAAATGTACAAAGCAATCAGCGATACTATTTACAATATTGAAAAATCGAAAGAAATAGAGCGATTAAAAACCGAATTCGAGACTAAAGAAAAAGAACAGCAAATAGCTATTCAAAAAAACGAAATTGCCTTACTAGAACAAAAGGCCGAAATCGATGACCTACAAAAAGTATTACTGGGTGGTGGATTAGGATTGTCTATGCTATTATTCGGATTAGCCTTTTACGGTATTCGTCAAAAAATGAAACGCAATAAGCTAGAAAGAGAAAAGCTTGATGCCGAGTTAGCTTTTAAAAAGAAGGAATTGACCACCCACGCCCTTCACCTTGCCAAGAAAAATGAAACTTTGGAAGGTTTAAAACAAAAAGCTAAAGAACTAACCTCAACTGAAAATGGTCACGGTTTTAAACAACTAATCAGAAGTATTGACTTTGATTTGCAGGATGATAATAACTGGGAGAATTTTGCGCGCTACTTCGAAGAAGTTCATAAAGACTTTAATGGCAATGTAAAATCAAAATACCCACAGGTAACCTCCAATGAACTTCGACTATTGGCATTGCTGAAAATGAATTTATCAAGCAAAGAGATAGCCAACATTTTAAATATTTCTACCGAAGGAATCAAAAAAGCCCGCTACCGACTTCGTAAAAAATTAGATCTTCAAACCGAAGATTCTCTTCAGGATCTTGCGATGAATTTGTAACCTATTTAGCCAATTATTCGCTCGCTTTACGCTTTGCAATAGGCATGTAGTGCTTTATCATATTTTAATCATAACAATACGCTTAGCGCAGTATTTAAAGGACTTCGAAAGACTTTCTACTAATTCTCTTTTCCTAAATTTTAAGCTGTCCACCCTTTGTCCACCGTCCTTTTTTTGAGGCCCGAAATCAACCGATTAGGTTTGCTGTGTTGTTAGATCAACATCACCGTTTTGTGGTCTTGCCCGGTTCATGTTTTGCGCAGACTTACCGGGTAGGTCACAAAAACGATCAAGTATTAATCAGTTCAACCACAAAACATTCAGAAATCATGAAAACACAAAACAAGTTATTCAAAGAAATTCTAGCGATGCTATTTATAACCATAATACTTGCATGTAGTAAAGATGATGGTGGGGAAATTATTAACCCTCCTAACCCCATGATTCAAGTATTAGCTGGTATAAGCCTGGATGACTTTGACACCGATGCTGGTGAAATAGGTATTTACATAAGTGCACGTGATATTGCCCGAAAGGGATATACCCCTACGAACGCCGACATTGAGGTAACAGCTACCACTGGAGACTATAGTCAGAAGGTTCAATTTGACGCTTTCAACAACATTGCACGTCTATCTTTTGAAAATGAAAACCTTTCAAATGATGCAAAAACCGAACTAAGCAATGGTGTTGACATTACAATTAACGTTCTAGATCAAAATGACAACGTATTAACAACTGAAGATTTTACCGAAGTTTCTTTCACCTCAAATCCATCGATACAAGAAATTAATGCAAATGCTTTAGACAACAATAATACAAATGTTGCTTTTAATAATGATGTTAAATACTATGTACAAATTGTTTCTAAGGATAGCGAAGATATTTATGGAGCTCCTAACTCTATAAACTTTCCCAATACCGTTCTTTTAAATACACCAATAATTGCAAGTAAACTAGAAGATCTTGATTATGATTCTGAAAATACCGAAACTTTTACAACCTATAGGTTTATGGAAGTTCCTAATGAAGAAGGTGTATTTACAATATCCGTGCATAATGGTGATGATATACATTACCTATATATTGTCCCTGCTAACTCAGAACTTAGAATACAGAGCAAGGCAAACCTCATTAGAAATGGGGGAAACAATACTGGTGCGCCACCTAATTACAAGTTCAAAATTGAAAAAGTTGATTCAGGGCTATATACCATAACTCCGACATTTACAGGAAATCCCTTGTATCTAATTAACGATAGGTTAAATGCAGGAAATAGTGATGCCGAACCTGCTTACTTTAGAGTTTTATCTTTTGATATTGATTGGGATGTTCAACCCATTGAAACTAAATATGTACGCCCTATTGTGCCTGCTAACGATACCGAGGAGGCCTACAATAAAACCTTACAAAATTGCAGCATTGACAACCTTTCTGAAGAAGTAGGACAAACAAAAACTGTTACGACTAAAGAAGTTTTAAATTGGAACGAATCAATAGCAGTAAGTACAGGTACTAATTATGAAACTTCTTTTGATCTCGAAACGGAAGTACCAACAACATTCTTTGGTGTTCAGGGCTCTATAGAAAGTAACCTAGCTACATCATATACTTTCAGCAGATCAAAAACAACAACAGCTGTTGATCTTGAAGTTATTGAAGAAACTACATCAACTGAAATTTCTGAGGAGCGAAATCAGTCTATCCCTGGAAATTCAGCACTTGTAATTGCAGATTTATACCAAAGCTACACACTTGTAAAAGTCCCTATTGCACAACGCTTTAAAATAATGGGTGTTTATCAAAAAAATAATGAATCACTTACAGGTAATGAAATTCGCACCCAGTTAGAGTTTAATGGGTTTACTGGAGTAATAACCGACATTCAAGACGATTATATCGAAGTAACGATTCAGGGAATAGCTACCATTAATGATCTAGTAGAACCGGAAAAAGTTTCAAGAAATGTTGAAACAACCTGCGCCAATTAAATTCATTCAAACTCCACAAGAAGTATGCGAGTTCAGTAAGCAATTAATAAATAGTCAGTTAAACCACAAAACAATAGTATTATGAAAACACAAAACAACGTATTCGAAAAACTAGTAGCAATGCTTTTTATTGCATTGGCTATTGCATGCAGTAAAGATGAAGATGGACCCACAGATCCACCAATTGAACCACCAGCTGCAGCAACCTTTGCAGAAGTAATTGCTGTAGGTAACGACCCAGAGCCCTTCCCAACCTCTAAACAAGTTAGCGAAAGTGAGCCAGTCCCTGTTGAGGATCCAGATGAAACAGTTACTCGTGATCCAGAAGAAGGTGAAGGTACAGAACCCATAACGGAGCGTTTTGTTTGTACTACTAAAACAGTAAGTGTAACCGATGGTAATGGCTCTTTCCCTTTATTCAATCCGAACGCCAATGTTATTTACCCCGGTAGTCTTATTCAAGGTAAAACATTAAAGGATGCGACACCTTCACCCATTGTTGTAAAAAGAGCCCGCGGAACAGTTTCTTATAATTTAAACGACGGAAATCCCGAGTCGAGTTTTGGAGTTGACGAAGTCAAAAAAAGTAGTATTCAAGATGGTATGAACGAAATCATTTCGAATGCCACAGGAGTTGTTCCAGCAAATATGGTACTCGATATTATCCAAATAGAATCTGAGCAACAAATGGCCCTAGAAATGGGATTAGATATTAGCACTTTTACAACAAAAGTATCAGCAGATATGTCTTTTAGTACAGAAAAATCATTCAATAGGACTTTAGTGAAACTGACACAGCAGTACTACACTATGTCTTTTGATTTACCTACTAGTTTAGAAGAAATTTTTGATCCTAGTGTTACACCTGAACAATTAGCCACCTATGTGCAAGCTGACAATCCTGCTACTTTTATATCAGATGTTACATACGGTCGTATTTTTTATATGCTGATTGAATCTACTTCAAGTAGAAAAGAAATGGAAGCCAAACTAAATGTTGCTTACGGCGCATTTAACAACAAAGTTGCTGGTGAACTTGAAGCCAGTGCAATGGAAGAGTTAAAAGAACTCAAAATAAAAGTGATCGCCTATGGCGGAAACGCTCAAAGTAGTTTCTTGAGTGGTGAAACTAATATAAGTACTATTGCGAGTAAATTGGCAGAAAGTACTGATATCAGAGCTGGATTACCACTTTCCTATGTTGCGAGAAGTGTTGAACGTCCTGATAAAATCGTAGGAACTAATATTTCAACCGAATACGATGTAGTTGAATGTGAACTAAAAGGAGTTTTACCTCCAGGTCTTTACACCGATTTAGTTGATCTTTTTGATGAGGGAATTGGAGCCTTTGGACATATTGGTAATAGTAACGTGGTTGTAGTGAGTAAAGATGGTAAGCAATACGCATGGTTTAATGGCAATACGCAAAGTGTATTGGGAGATAAAAAGATTTTTGATATTGCCGATCCTAACGGTCCACTCGGTGGAATAGAATTAGAAGATATTGGAGCAATGGTAAATTACAACAACACCCGACTCTTAATTTTTGATATAGACGGGTTTGACTATCAAGAACTTGAAATCGATTTTTCAACAATACCAGAAAATACATTACCCTCAGGACCCATTGGAAGTTACAATGTAAATAATGCCAGTACTGATGGAAGCAAAATCTTTCTGGTTAACCAGCATTTGATAATTAGTGATGATCGGTTTTTTCTTTCATCTGAAGGTATAGGAGCTGGTGTGAGGATTGGTTCTTCCTCCATTGCCCTATTTAGTAAGGATGGGAACAGTTATCAAACATATAATTATAATACTAGAGTCCTCAGTGGTCTACTTGATACAAAAGAATGGTTTGTTGGACAAACGAATAGTGAAGGCGTGCAATTTGATAAAGTTGGTGCTTCTGTAAATTTTGTTACTGGCAATACAGGAAGATATCTCTTCATTAATGAAGCAGGAGATGAAATACAAGAATGGTACTCTAATGCGACCATTGATGACTTTTTCAAAGGTCCTTGGGTTGTTAATTAGAATTAAATAATTAGGGTTTGAATTAGCTTCATGTCACCTCAATTGGAAATCTTTTGATTCCTGATTGAGGTGACTTAAGTTTTTATTTCATCGTATCTAAAATTAGTTCGATATCTTCTTCTCGTGTATGTGGATTAATAAAACAAAAACGGGCAACGGTTTCAAAACCATCTTTAGTTTTCCACTTGGTTGGTGTGACTAAGGCGATGCCTTCCTTATGGTTTTTGTAGGTCCAGTTTCTGTAATCTTCAGGTGACCATCCTTTTCTTCTAAATAGCACACATGACAAGCTAGGTGCTCTCACCAGTTCGACTTTGCTACGTTTTTTAATCATTTTACCGGTAGCTGTCGCGAGGCTGATACCTCGCTCTACGGCACGACTATATTTGTCAGTACCATGCATCGCCAACGAAAACCATAAAGGTAAACCTCGTACTCTTCTTGTTAATTGTATTTGATAATCCGCTGGATTAAAACCCCTTGCGCCTTCATCCTTAAAAATTTCCAGATATGATCCTTCTTGTTCGTGGGCCTTTTTAGCTAGGTCAGGATCTTTATAAATAACCGCTCCGCAGTCATAAGGTGAAAAAAGCCATTTATGCGGATCGATCGTAATACTATCAGCTTGTTCGATTCCGTTAAACAATGGTCTTACTGAAGGTGCCGCTAATGCGCCACCGCCGTATGCCGCGTCAACATGAAACCATACGTCTTCTTTTTTACATACCTCAGCAATACCAGAAAGGTCATCAATAATTCCTGCATTGGTAGTACCTCCCGTTGCCACCACAGCAAAAAGTCTTTTTCGTTGATGTGGAGTAAGATTACTTATTGCATCCTGCAATTGCGACCCTTTAAGTTCTTCTTCTGACGGTATTAGCAATACATCGGCATCAATAACTTTTGCCATTGCTTTTAATGATGAATGCGCCCCTATAGAAGTAATCATCAACGCTTTTTCTCCTATATGAGATTCGTCTTTTGCCCGCCAAAACTCCCTTGCTGTAACCATAGCTGATAAATTAGCCGCCGTGCCTCCACTAGTAAAAACGCCAAAGGCGCCGGCGGGGAGCCTTGTAAGGGATACAAGCCATTTCATGGCTTCATTTTCTGCGAAAATACCGCCGGCGCCTTCCATCCAATAAGCACCATGGATACTACTAGCCGATGTCACTAAATCAAACATAATAGCGGCTCTTGTCGGCGCCGCAGGGACAAAAGCCAAATGGCGAGGATGATCTATCGGTACAGTGGCCTTCATTAAAACATCTTTAAATAAATTAAATGCCTTTTCTCCCCCTATTCCTTTTTCGGTTATAGTCTCACCAATTAATGATTTTAGCTCCTCTGCCGCCTTTGGTCTACCCAGCTCCGGTGACCGGTCCGTTATGCGGTTAATCGCATATTTCATGACATCTAATGTCATCTCTACTAATTCTATATCGACCTCATGCATTTGCTAAATTTTCTATAAAGATAGTACTGCTAAAAAGAACCTTAAGTATCGCTACGAAGATTCCCTAAATTATCGTCTCAATTTTGCAAAACTGATATTTATCATCTTTCAATGAACAACTCTAAACTAAATTGTAGACAGCTAATTTACGTTCCCGATGTCCGATATTATTCTAGCAAAAATACACCATGAATTACATGCGGCTCTAGACGATCCAGCACACCCGTTTCGTCTTTTCGTTTTAGCGACAATTGCTGAAGATACTACCCCTGTTGTAAGGACTATGAAAGTAAGAGAGGTAAAAAATGATATGCGTATTCGGGTGTATACCGATAGAAGGTCGACCAAAGTATCTCAAATTGAAGAAAACGATACCGTAAGTCTCCTTTTTTATAACCCAAATAGCAAACTTCAACTAATTTTTAAAGCAACTGCAACTTTAAAAAACGATCCAGTATTTCTATCTAAAATATGGAACAACATGCCATTGCACTCTAGAAAGGAATATTTAACCAAAAAGAAACCGGGCTCGCCAATTGATGACCCTACAGCAGTTGAGTATTTAAGCAATACTGATTACTTCACTGTGATTGAATTTATCCCAAAACAAATTGAATATCTTCAACTACAACCCCATAACCATACTCGTGTAATTTTTACACAAAATTTAGATGGATGGGAATCAAAATATGTAGTCGCTTAGCCTTTATGAATTAGATAATCCTTGAATTATTGATTATAATCTAACTAATCAGTTTGTCTATTTATAGATTCGATGGTGCTATCCAATGCACTTTCGAAGGTCTACAAAATGCTTAAACTATAGGCGGCGGGGTAGTTATTTTAATGGTCAGCAAATGATCGCGGCAGATTTTTGGTTTTACTTAAACTTTACAGACCAAAATTCGGGAGAAAAAGGTGGTTTCAGTCCTTTTCAATGCGCTAATTAAGGTCTTATATCAAATAGGCAGCCTTATGGATTATATGGTTAGTACCAAAAACTTCCCTTTGAATGGATCCAGCTCGTTCTTTAGTGCTGGTACTAGTTGCTCGCCATATTCTAGATATAGCTCGCTAAAGTTTAATTTTCGCTCTTGAAGACTTTGACCTGGGAATAACTGTTCTTGCAAATCTGTCATTCGCACCACTTGGTCTTTTAATTTCTTTTTTTGGGCTTTTAATAAACGTTTTTCCAAATGATCAAGGCCTTTTAATTGTTTTACTTCCTGCGCTTTGACTGCGCCTTCAAATGAAGCATCCGTTTTTGCAGCAAGCGCTAACATGTTTGAAAAATGAGATTGAAGCATCGCCCGCTGCTCACTAAAATCGATTTCAATATTGCTTATTTCACGTACTTTTCTGTTGATGAATGAATCTCGTTTTAAAAACAACTCTCCATCCGATATAGAAAGATTTTTCAGTTTTTTATCTTGTTTCTCAGTTTTAACTAAGGCCGAATTTCTTAACAACAATATAGGAAACGGCACCTTATAACTATCGAACATCTCCTTTAACTCTAACCAATAAGCCAGTTCTCCTCCTCCTCCTATATAGCATAAATTAGGCAAGATAACTTCTTGATATAGCGGTCTTAAAATGACATTGGGCGAAAACTTTTCCGGGCATTCCTCTAACTCCTTGAGCAATCCTTCTTTGCTAAACTTAGTCGATTGTTCATTTACTGTATATGAACCTTCGTCCTCTATTATCCTTTCGCGAATATTGGTATCTAAATAAAACAGATTAATCTCCCGAGGATTCACCTGTACCTTATAACCTTCATCAAGTTCTTTAAAGGCTTGGATACTTTTTGAAACCATTTTAAAGGAAGTTTTGTTTAGTAATTCTTCCCTAAGCTCTGGAATAAAAAGTCGTTTGAGATTAGTATCATTCCCATCAACTACAACCAAACCGTAGGCTCCAAAAAGAGTATTTGCTAAATATCGGGTAGCATAGGCAAGCGTATCGTTTTTTAAATAGCTTTCCTCAAATAAAGTAGCTAATTGCTCTGCATTTCGCCCTCCACCCAGTTCATTAGTAAAAGCTTTTAGAACTTCTGCTAGTCCATTGGTGTTAAATTCACCTACCGCACCTCCATCGGGTCTATTCCACTGAATCTTTTTTCCTTGAAAATTGAAAAAATTGATCTCATCAAAATCATGATCTTCAGTGGCCATCCAATAAACGGGTACAAAATTATTTTTTGGATATTTTTCTGATAGTACTTCACATAAATTAATCGTGGAAATAATCTTGTATAGAAAGTAAAGCGGTCCTGTGAATAAGTTCAGTTGATGTCCGGTTGTAACGGTAAAGGTATTCGATGACTTTAGATCTTGAATGTGTTTCTCGGTCAACTCAGAAATCTCAAATGCTTCATACTGTTGAGTCAAAGAATTGACCAGAATCTTTCGTTTTTCTTCAGAAAAGTATTGTTGTTTTTCTGCTATTTGCCCTTCAAAATTATCGATTTTTGGAAAGCGGTTATAAAATGGTTTCAGAGACTCTTTTTCATCTAAATAGTCACAAATAAGCGACGAAAAATAACCGGTCGCTCTAAAATCGATACAGTCTGATGGCATGTTGGCGATTCAATTTTATGTTGGTAAACTATCTCATTATACACTAAGACAGTGTATAATGAATATAATTTAAATTTCGAGGCAGGCCTCTAAACAAATTAATATTGATTATTGAGTAAATATACAATTGGTAGCGCACCCAAATCCAAAAAATACGTTAATAAATGGCTATATCAAGACAATTATTAATTAGCTTTACGCTTTAACTAATCCAATATTTTTTTAGATGAGACGCATTTTATTAGTGTTCCTTTCTGTTCTTATTTATTCATCAAACATTTCGGCTCAACAACTTCAATCTCCTAGTGAGTTTTTAGGTTATGAATTGGGGTCCAATTTTACCAGACACCATCAAGTAGTCGATTACTTTAGACACGTAGCCGCAACTATGAGCAATGTAACCATAGAAGAATATGGCAAAACTTATGAAAATAGATTGTTGCAAGTAGCGTATGTGTCATCTCAAAAAAATATTGACAATCTTGAAGCCATTCGAAAAAATAACCTTCAGCAAATAGGTATTGAATCGGGAAAAAACACCAACGATATTGCTATTGTTTGGTTAAGCTATAATGTACATGGTAACGAAGCAAGTAGTACTGAAGCTGCCATGAAAACAATCTATGAGTTGGTTACCAAAAAACAAGCCTGGCTTGAAAAGACGGTGGTGATTATCGACCCCTGTATTAATCCAGATGGCCGCGATCGTTATGTAAATTGGTTTAAGCAAGCTCGCAGTATGCCATATAACAAAGCACAGGTGGCAAAAGAGCATAATGAACCTTGGCCAGGAGGAAGACCAAATCATTACCTGTTTGATTTGAACAGAGACTGGGCATGGGCATCGCAAATAGAGAGTCAGCAACGACTTAAAGTATATAATAAATGGATGCCACACGTTCATGTCGATTTTCATGAGCAAGGTATTAACGAACCATACTATTTTGCACCTGCAGCAGAGCCTTTTCATGAAATTATTACGAATTGGCAACGTGATTTTCAAACACAAATTGGTAAAAACCATGCGAAATACTTTGATAAAGAGGGATGGTTATACTTTACAGGCGAACGCTTTGATTTACTATATCCTAGTTACGGAGACACCTACCCAACCTTTATGGGTGCCATTGGCATGACCTATGAGCAGGCAGGACATGGGCGTGCAGGACTAGGCATCATGAACGACGAAGGAGATGAACTAACGTTAAAAGACCGATTGTTACATCATCATACGACTGGCTTATCTACGGTAGAAATATCTGCTAAAAATGCGGCTAAGCTAAATGCTGAATTTCGTAATTATTTTGATAATAGTGCACTGAAATATAAAAGTTATGTGCTTCGTGGAGAAGAAGACAAACTAGCGTCGCTAAAAAGTCTTTTAGACAAACATGAAATTAAATATGGTTTTGCGAATAATGGCTCTTTTAAAGGATTTGACTATCAGACAAATCGACAAGGAAGTACTAAAACAAATGGAAAAGAATTAGTAGTAAGTACTGATCAACCCAAAGGAAAAATGGTAAAAGCGCTATTTGAACCAGAGGCCAAACTAAGTGACTCGCTTACTTACGATATTACTGCTTGGAGTTTACCCCGCGCATACGGACTACAAGCCTTTGCATCTACTAGTTTGGTGAATGCAACCCCATCAACCAAAAAAGCGTCAACACTTACAAATATTGATAAATCTGCTTATGCGTATTTAGCGAAATGGAATCATGTAAAAGATGCTGAGTTTTTAGGGCAACTTATTCAAAATAATGTTCGCGTTCGTTTTAGTGAAAGACCATTTACAATTGGTGGTAAAAACTACGAGCGAGGCACTATGATTATTGTTCGTGGCGACAATAAAAAACTAGATGATTTTGACGCAACTGTTACTGAAATTGCTGATGGACTGCAACGGGAACTTACACCTGTGCAAACGGGATTTGTAGATCAGGGGCCAGATTTTGGTTCTCCTGATGTGAAACTTGTCGGTAAACCTAATGTGGCTTTAGTTTCAGGAGATGGAACCTCTTCGTTGAGTTTTGGGGCGACCCTTCATTTTTTCGAAACTCAATTAAAGTATCCGGTTACTGTGCTTGACACTGATTATTTTGGGCGAGTCGACCATGATGATTTTGACGTGATAATCTTACCGGAAGGATGGTATAGCGGTACGTTAAACGAAAGTACGATGACGAAACTAAAAGATTGGATTCGAGGAGGTGGTAAATTAATCGTCATTGGGAGCGCACTACGGTCATTCGCGGATAAAGATGGTTTCAAGTTAAAATCGTTCAAAAGTGATGATGATAAAAATGAAGATGATACTGCTAATTTAGATTCGTATGAAACTCAAGAACGAGAATATATTAAAGAGTTAATTACGGGGAGTATTTATAAAGCTAAGGTTGATAATACCCACCCTCTAGCTTACGGATATCCTTCACACTATCATACTTTAAAACTAGGCTCAAGTTCGTATCAATTATTCAACAATGGAGGTAATGCAGTTTATTTAGGTGATAACGCCAAGCCTGTTTCAGGTTTTGTCGGAAGCAATGCTGCTAAAAAGCAATCAAATAGCTTGGTTTTTGGCGAAGAACGAATGGGAAGAGGTAGTGTTGTATACTTTGTTGACAATCCTCTTTTTAGAGCTTTTTGGGAAAATGGTAAGCTTTTTATAAGCAATGCCGTTTTCTTGACTAATAAAAGATAATGTATGAAACTTAAACTGCTTGCTCTACTATGTTTTGTTTCTTCCACCATAATAGGGCAGCAGGATTTTGGAAGAAAGCTTTCCAACGCCGCTATCGCGTTAACTGAAAATGAGGTTACCTATGACGGGTCTTATTTTTCGATACCTTATCCCAACGGAGATATACCTGCGGATAAAGGCGTTTGTACGGATGTCATAGTTCGAGCATACCGCACCTTAGAAATCGATTTACAAGAATTAGTGCATCAAGACATGAAAGCTAACTTTCATTTATACCCCAAAATATGGGGACTCAGCAAAACCGACACCAATATTGACCATCGTAGGGTACCCAACCTAATGACCTATTTCAAGCGGTTTGGCACTACTAAAAAAATGAGTGAAAATGCTACCGATTATGCACCAGGAGATATTGTAGCCTGGCGTTTAGAAAATGGCCTTACCCATATTGGTGTTGTAGTACACAAAAGGAGTAAAGACAACAAAAGGTATTTGATTAGTCATAACATAGGAGCTGGTCAAGTACTAGATGATTGTCTGTTTGACTTTACAATTATTGGGCATTATTCGTTTCCTAAAACTCCCTGAAGAGGGTAAAGATCAGTCGCGAAAATTAGTATATTAGTGCACCCTTTTCTACTCCTGGTTATGTTAATTCAAACTTGTTAACCACGTAGTTTTGTCAATTAAAAGACTTTTTTTTATCCTGCCATTATTTCTCTTGACGTATTCAGTCTTTGGGCAGGCACCTAATGATTGTGTAAATGCGATCGTAGTGTGCGGTAGTGGTACCATCAATTCCAACGCGGATGGTGTTGGCACACAGGAACTAAATGGTACAAATACATGCAGCAGCCAAGAAAATAATAGTTTATGGCTTCGAGTAAATGTAATTGCTGATGGGAACTTGGGGTTTATTTTAACTCCCACAAGTAATGATATCGTTATTGATTATGATTTTTTTATCTATGGACCTAATGCCACGTGTGGTAATCTAGGTCAAGCTATACGATGCTCCACAACCAACCCACAAGCCGCTGGACAGGGAGATAATAGAACTGGAATGATCGAGGGTTTACCAGATACTTCTGAAGGTCCCGGCCAAGATGGTGATAGCTTTGTTAACTGGCTTGACGTGCAAGCAGGCGAATCATATTTTATCGTGATAGATCGCCCTATTGGACAAAGTCCGTTTGAATTAGAGTGGGTAGGATCTGCTACTAACGGCGATGTAAATGAGTTAGCAGAACCACCGAGAATAGAGAATCCGGGGGATCAGGAGATATGTACGCGTACAAGTCCAACATCATTTGATCTTTCGACATTAAACGCTACCATTCTCGATGGGCAAACAAACTTGAATCTCACCTATCATGAATCTATCGCTGATGCTACTGAAGGCATCAATCCAATAGTATCTAACTACAGTTTTTCTGGCCCATCACAACAGATTTATGCACGTGTACAAGAAAATAGTGGTGATTGTTTTAATGTTACAGATTTTCAATTAAGAATTGCGAATCCTCCAATTGAGCAACCCGATATTCTACGCATTTGCGATGATAATTTCGATGCGATTGTAACAACAGATCTTTCTCAAGTAAACAGCACTGTATTGGGCACCTTACTTGATACTGATTATACGATTACCTATCATGCTAGCTTAGAA
Organism: Spongiivirga sp. MCCC 1A20706; assembly: GCF_046524175.1. Classification (NCBI taxonomy): domain Bacteria; kingdom Pseudomonadati; phylum Bacteroidota; class Flavobacteriia; order Flavobacteriales; family Flavobacteriaceae; genus Spongiivirga; species Spongiivirga sp. MCCC 1A20706. The sequence goes on along the minus strand of NZ_JBEFZF010000004.1, from coordinate 371,981 downwards.
AATGCAGAGAACGATATCGATCGTCTGTCTACAAATTACACAAACACCAGCGCAATTGAAACCATTTTCATTCGTTTGCAAGAAAATGGAAATCCCGATTGTTTTTCAACAACTTCTTTTGACATTGAAGTCAACACCCCCCCTGAAATTTTAAGTGGGAATACTCTTGAACAATGTGACAACGATAATGATGGTATTGGTAATTTTAATTTGAATCAAGCTTACGATCTAGTGGCTGTAGGCACAAATTATACGTTAAGCTTTTACGAAACGAATGCGGACGCCTCTTTAGCAAGAAATGCTATTGATGCAAACGCACCATATCAAAACAATACTTTAGGTCAAGAGATCTTTGTAGTGGTCACCACTCCAGAAAATTGTAGTAGCGTTACCAATTTATTCATTAATGCGGTAGGTGCAAATTTAGGCGCAATATCACCTATGATTAGTTGCGAGGATAGTGATGGCGTACCTTTAGATAATAATGCCACTTTTGATCTTAGTGAAAAGAAAAACCAAATACGAACTAATTTTGGTTTAGCTGCTAATATTTCATTAGCCTTCTACCCCACGCTGGCCGATGCCGAGTTTGAACAAAATGAACTTCCTGATGATCTTATTACCCAACAAACAACGGTGTGGGTTCGCGCTGAGGGCGGTATGCAAAACTGCCAAGGTATCGAAGCCGTAGCATTAATTGTTAATGAGCTTCCCGATCCTATTTTACAAGAAACTTATCAAGTATGTCTTAATTCTTTGCCTGATGACCCATTAGTTGTCAATGGTGGCATTTTCGAAGCTTATGAATGGCGTCAAGACGGTAGCCCAACTGTTTTAGGTACGAATCAAACGTTTAGCATAGATTCTGGCGGAACCTATTCGCTAACTGTTTTTGAAACTCAAAACGGTGTGCAGTGTCAAAAAACAGAGACTTTTCAGGTCAATGAATCTAATATTGCTTCCTTTACCAATATAGAAATCAATGATGGTACCACCAACAATACAGTAATAGTAACCGTATCAGGAGAAGGCATTTATGAGTACGCGTTAGACACTCCAAACGGTCCTTATCAGGACAGTAACGCCTTTAATAACGTTTCCGCAGGTTTTCATGATGTTTTTGTTCGTGATAAAAATGGATGCGGTACCGTCGATCAACAAATATCGGTGATCGGTTTCCCCAAATTCTTTACGCCAAATGGCGATGGCTATAATGATACCTGGCAAATGCTCGGGGTTAATGAACAATTTCAACCCAATAGTGTTATCTATATTTATAACCGAATGGGAAAACTGTTAAAACAAATGAGCCCACTTGCCACAGGTTGGGATGGCACCTTTAATGGTCAATTTCTGCCAGCATCTGATTATTGGTTTTCTATTACTTTGGAAGATGGTCGTAACTTAAAAGGGCATTTTAGCTTAAAACGCTAGCATATTCCTAATGAATCTGTGTTATTTTTATGTAGAATGTAACAACGGCTCATTTTTGACGTCTTTAAACTAGAAGTTTAACCAAAATTTATGATAAAGCTAGCTTGGCTAATTATAGATTTGTTCTAATCAATCTAATTTAAAATATGAAATCGATTTCAACTGTATCAAAAATGTTGTTACTCGCAGCATGTTTGGTATTTGCAACACCTGATGCACAAGCACAACGTAAAAAGAAAAAGAAAAAAGGTCAAACGGAAGCAGCTGCTGCTCCTAAAAAAAGTAAGGAGAAAAAAATTGAAGACCTTGTAAAAGCCAGTGAAAAAATCGAAGGGCTTTTCACAATTTACCGCGATACTACCAACGGGTCTATTCAATTACTGGTAAAAGAAGATCAGCTTGACAAAGAATTTATCTACTTCAATCAAATAGAAAACGGTGTATTAGACGCTTTTAGTTTTAGAGGTGCATATGGTGGTTCTCGAATTTTTAAAGTAAAAAAGTTTTACGATAAAATTGAGTTTGAATACCAAAATTATGGGTACCATTTTGATGAAAATAGTGCATTATCAAAAGCAAAAAAAGCAAATATTAGTGAAGCTCCTTTAGCGAGTTTTAAGATAGAAGCACATGATAAGGAAAAGGGACTTTATCTGATAAAAGCGGGAGACCTTTTTGTTAAGGAAACACTGTCGCAAGTAAAACCACCCCGTTTTCCGGGAAGCCGTCCAACTGATTTTACCCTTGGTAATCTTGACAAGGGAAAAACCAAAATAAAAACGATTCGAAACTATCCTGAAAATACCGATGTAGCTGTATCATATGTATATTCAAAATCGTCCGTATTAAACGGAGGAAGTAATGCAGTAACGGATGGAAGAAATGTAAGAGTGGACGTTTACCACAGTTTTATCGCAGTACCTGAAAACGATTATGAGCCAAGATACGATGATCCTCGTGTGGGGTATTTCATGACACAAACTAACGATATGACTTCGGTTAGTGCAACGAATTACCGTGACATGATTCACCGATGGAACTTAGTTAAGAAAGATCCTAGCGCAGCAGTATCTGAGCCTGTAGAGCCTATTACATGGTGGATAGAGAATACAACTCCTGTTGAATTTAGAGAAACCATAAAAGAAGGCGTTTTACGATGGAATATTGCTTTTGAAAAAGCAGGGTTTAAAAATGCAATGGTAGTAAAAGTACAACCGGATGATGCTGATTGGGATGCAGGTGACATTCGCTACAACGTTTTACGATGGACCTCATCACCTCAACCTCCTTTTGGCGGATACGGACCCAGCTTTGTAAACCCAAAGACAGGACAGATCATGGGAGCTGATATCATGTTAGAGTTTGTATATCACACAAACCGGGTGCGTGTTGAAAAGTTATTTGATGATGTAACCGCTCAAGGAAAAGACATGCATCTAGATTGGAGAAACAAGAAAAACCATACTTATTGCTCTTATGGTCAAATGATGCAGTACAATACGCAGTTTGGTAGGGCAGCTTTGGCTCTTAATAATGCAGATGCATTGGCAATGGAAGGCCTTAAGAAAGAGGCTATGCTAGAATTAATTATGCATGAGGTAGGTCACACATTAGGACTTAACCATAACATGAAAGCGAGTCAATTATTTAGCCCTGCACAGCTTAGCGATCCTGATTTTATTAAGGGAAAAGCCTTAGTCGGATCTGTAATGGATTATACGGCTATTAATGTAACAAATGACCCTGCAAAACAAGGACATTATTACAGTACTACAGTAGGGCCTTATGATGTTTGGGCTATTCAGTACGGTTATCAGCCTTTTAAGAATGAGTCCGAAATGAACGCATTGTTAGAGCAATCAACAAAGCCTGAGCTTATTTTTGGTAATGATGCTGATGATATGCGAGCTCCGGGTAAGGCGATTGACCCAAGAGTGAATACTGGTGATCTCTCTAATGATCAGATAACATACTCAATCGATCGTATCAAACTAGTAAATCGCATGTTTGGTAAACTTAAAGATCGATATACTCAAAAAGGTAAAACTTATAATGACTTGCGGATTGCACATGCCATTTTAATGGGCCAATATGCACAAGCTGGTAATGTAATGTCGCGTTTTATTGGTGGTGTTTATGTAGATCGTGCCATGGCAGGTCAAGCAGGAGAAACTCAGCCATATACTCCGGTAAGTTACGAAGATCAGAAACGAGCAATGAAGGCGATAAATACCCATATTTTTGGCAAAAACGCGTTTAAAACTCCGAATGAGCTTTATAATTATTTAGCGAGACAACGAAGAGGTTATAACTTCTTTGGCGGGCCAGAAGATCCTAAGATTCATGCAACCGTATTACGCTTTCAACGTAATGTACTACGCCATATAATGCATCCTAATACTTTACAACGTATTTCGGATTCAGAATTATACGGCAACAAATATGACCTTGCTGAATATATGACAGAATTGAATAATGGTATCTTCGCTGCAGACATTTATGGGTCTGTTAATTCTTTCCGCCAAAACCTTCAATTAGAATATACCAATATGTTAATAGAAGTATTAACTGGAAAATCTAGCAGTCGCTATACCAACGCTACAAAATCGATGGCACTTTACAATCTTAAAAAGATTGGACAAATGGCATCTAATAATAGTGGAAACGTATCGACCAAAGCGCATAAATCTCATTTAAAAACATTGGTAAACAATACTTTGAAAGAGATCAAATAAAGATTACTCATAATTTGAGAATAAAAGCCGTTGATAACATCAACGGCTTTTTTATACGCTTTTATACTGTTAGGCAAAAAGTAACATTTAAACCAATTCGTCACTAAAGTTTATTAAAGTAGGTTTTTAATGATCAATTTCATTAATTATACTTTTGTTTTTAATGACAAAAAAACGATTAACTTTGAGTTATAAATCAGACACTTAAGTACATTTTATATAAAGACAGTTTTGGTGATTTTGTGACCAAATCTAAAATACAAGCACACTAACCAACGTTATTGTTAGGAAAGCACCTACTTTGTTAACTCAAAGGGGTGCTTTTTATTGGTAGTTATAAAGTTCATTTTTTTTATACAATAGATTAATTAGGTTAAGAAGAGTTTCAATGATGCAAGGACCAGCACAAAAGCTAATAAATACCTTAAACGGTTATTGCTCATTTTCTTACTACCATAATAGCCTCCTAATGTTCCACCAATTAACGCTATCGCAACCATTACAACCGACCATTCGTTCAATACCATTCCATTATTGCTAAACTGTCCCGCTAGTCCAGCAGCTGAGTTCACCCAAATAAATAGAGCAGATACTGCTGCCGCTTCTTTCATATTACCCCAATGTAATAGCAAGATTACCGGGCTGAGAATGATCCCACCACCTATTCCTATCAAACCTGAAAAAAAGCCTATGAACGCTCCAACCAACAATCCCTGCCATAATCTAACTTCTTTTACCGTATTACTTTCTTTTCCAAAAATATTCAGCATTTTTAAAATGGCAAAGATCAAAAGTATGGCCAATATCTTTTTATATACATCCGCATCAATATTCATCGTTCCTCCAAAAAAAGCGAGAGGTATTGACGAAATTGCGAAGTACAAAAAGAGCTTTTTATTAAAATAACCGCTTCTATAATAATGGTAAAAGGCAATACCAGCCACAAATAGATTGAGTAATAACGCAGTCGGTTTCATTGTTTCGGGCATAAACGAAAACAATGACATCAATGCCAAATATCCACTAGCACCTCCATGTCCCACAGCAGCATATAAAAATGCAACCACGGGAAGAATTGCTAAAAACAGATAAAATAAACTTGGTTCAACAGGCATTCAGAATAATGCTAAAGAAATTTAGTTCTAAAATAAGGTCGTCCAATGAATATTCAATTTAAATGGCAATAAAATTTAATCTTGATGCTATTTTAAAGGTTTATTGCTAATCGCAACGACCTTAACAGTCTCCTTTTTACCCTTTAGTTCCATATTCCCAATATTAAGGCTATCAAATTCTTCCTTTAGCAATAATTTATCTACCAAATTTTGAGATACCAAAAGATCTTTTTTATAAATAGTGCAAAGTCCCAAAATTCGTGCAGTTGTATTAAGCACATCACCTGTAAAAAAAATATCCTTTTTTAAGGCGCCAATTTCCCCTGTAGTCACCTTGCCATAATGAAGTGCTGCTTTAAAACTTGGCGAAATTCCATATGTAGATTTATACCTTTTATCTTTCTTTTTCAAGTCGCTTTTCATATCGAAAAAGCATCGAATACATCGATTGTTCACAATTCCTTTTTGCAATTTCCAGGTGATTACAATTTCATCTCCTACATATTGATATACTTCTCCATAATTCTCAATAATCGCATTAGAAAAGTCATTATAGTAAGAACGAAGCAAAGCAAAGTACTTTTTATGACCTAAAGACTCCGCTATTGGTGTAGAATCTTTCATATCGACAAACATGAAAATTCGATCTTCGACTATTGGCTTGTGATATTTTCCAGTGAAAAAATTAAGCAAAACATTCTGCCCTACATTATTACTGATCTCAGCATAAAACAATGATATAAGCAATGAAAAACTCAATTGAATCATCGCACTTAAATTAGTAATACTAAAAAAGAAATAAGCGTATTTATCCCACACTCTCTTATCTATAATTGACGTTTCAAGCTCTAAGCTCGCAGCAATTGGATACGTGATAAAAATCACCAGCAAGAAAAATAAGATGTAGATAAAAAACTTACCTATAATATTTGTGGTGAACTGCTTTTTTTCAAATAATCGTTTCAACCACAATACCTCGATCGTACCAAGTATTAATCCTATTAGAGTGATGACTAACAATGCGAAAATGACCACATCTGTTTGTAGTTTTATGGCAGAATCTAATGCATTAGACTGATGCCCCAAAGCCAAATGTTCAACCAGTAAAAAAAGCACACCTAGAAAAAACCAAATTATCCCAAATGGGATGATGCGTTTAAGGTTCCAGATAAATTTAGCAGAAAGCTTCATTGAAACAAGGTAAGTAAATACTCTTACATTAGAATAATTATAAGATGACGCTATTAGGGTTCAGAAAAAAAGCCATGAAACAAGGTTGCTCATGGCTTTTGAATATATGGGAAATATGTTATTAATGTCTTACAAACACCGTCTCTTTGGTTCGTTTAAGCTGGTGGGTCATTTGCTTGATTGTTTCTTTTACCGCCGCTTCGAAGTGACGCTCGTTACTAGACGCAAAAAGTTGTTTCCCGGGAACGTGAAGCTCTAGTTCACAAACACATTCTCGTTCAATATTTTTCAGTTCTTTTTTTATAAACACGGTCCCGCTCTTAATAAATGGATAATGCTCTATTAATGTAGAAACTTTATTTTCAATATAAGTATTAAGACTTTCGCTCACTGGTATTTTTACAAATTGTACTCTGATGTTATTGTTCATGCATTATTGCTTAAAATGGTTAACTCAATTATTAAATTTAAAATAGTCTAGTTCGATAACTTACTATTCACTTAGATAAACTTAGCTATTGTAAATAATGCAAAAGATGACAAATGTCACTTGCGTGTGAAAATTCTAGAAATAAAATATCACGTGACTTTTCAAAAAGAAAATTACCTACTTACCTAGATCTGGGCGGTCTTCATAAAAATCCTCAAATGTTTTGTCAGTAGTATAATTATCGGTCAATACTTTATAAACCGCATATATAAGAAGTAACTGACCCAATACTGTAATATAAAATATGAGTCCAAATGACAGCTTCATCGATACAAAAATAGTGACCGTTATTAACAATAAAGTGGTTATACCAAGCCAGTGTAATCCATTGAACTTCATATCTATTTTTTGTTTACAATTTATAACAAATAATTAAACAAAGCACTTAATGTACTCACAAATTCCTAAGCAGTAGATGACAATAATCATCTTTTCTGAAATACTTAATACCCAAATTTGCCCCTAGGTATAAGTAAATTAGATTTCTAACATATGGAAAATTGTTTCCATTGTGGTGATGACTGCGAGGACGCACCAGTTATTGACCAGGACAAATACTTCTGCTGCCATGGCTGCAAGACGGTTTACGACATTCTTAAAGAGAGTGACTTAACGTATTACTATGATTTAGAGCAATCTCCCGGCATAACTCCATCTCGATTTGAAGGCAAATTCGATTTTCTTAAAGATGAAAAAATCGCAAAAAAACTTCTTGAATTTGACGAGCAGGACATTCAAATAACTAACCTATTAATACCATCAATTCACTGTAGCTCTTGTATCTGGATACTAGAACATTTGGGTAAAATTCATCATGGTGTCATTAATGCTCAAGTCAACTTTCCTGAAAAAACTGTCAGCATTCAATTCAATCCGAATTACCTGACTCTTTTCGAACTTGTGCGGCTTCTAGCTCGTTTAGGATATGAACCCTATATATCGCTTGAGGACGAAAACAAATCAAAAAAACGTACGGACCGTAGCTTAATTTACAAATTAGGAGTGGCCGGTTTTGCCTTCGGGAACATCATGTTTCTTTCGTTTCCAGAGTATTTTGAGGTTAGTGAGTTTTGGTTAGAGCGATTTAAGCATCTTTTTAGATGGCTCATGTTCGCTTTTGCTGTACCTGTAGTATTCTATTCTGGGCAAAGCTATTTTACCTCAGCATTTAAAGGATTACGTTCTAGGATAATCAATATTGATGTACCTATAGCCTTGGGTATTGGGGTGCTCTTCATTCGCTCTACAATAGAGATTGTATTGGATTTAGGAACTGGCTTTTTCGATAGTTTAGCAGGTCTGGTTTTTTTCTTACTTCTTGGAAAATTCTTTCAGCAAAAAACATACGCCTACCTTTCTTTCGAGCGAGATTACAAGTCATACTTTCCGCTGGCGGTAACACAATTAGTTAAATCAAAAAACAACGGTGCCCAAGAGGAACAACAAACTCAAGTACGAGAATTAAAAGCTGGTGATCGTATTATAATTAGAAATAGCGAACTAATTCCTGTTGATGCCGTTCTAATCTCAGGTAATGCTTTTATAGACTACAGTTTTGTAACCGGCGAAGCACAACCCGTAGCGAAAGTTTCTGGAGATAAAGTATTCGCAGGTGGTAAACAGGAAGGCGGTAGCATAGAACTCGAAGTAGTACGAGCTGTTGAACAAAGCTATTTAACACAACTTTGGTCAAGAGATATATTCAATCTCGGAAATTCAACACCATTTCAGTCACTTACAGATCAAATAAGTAAACGTTTTACCTTTATTGTACTTAGCATCGCCCTATCAGCACTGGTATTTTGGCTCTGGTATGCACCCGCTCAAGCTTTAAATGTATTTACCGCCATTCTTATAGTTGCATGTCCTTGTGCAATTGCACTGGCAGCACCTTTTACTCTGGGTAATCTCTTACGGTACTTTGGGAACTACAAATTATATCTTAAAAACGCTGAAGTGATCGAGCGTATGGCGCAGCTAGATACACTGGTATTTGATAAAACAGGTACACTTACCACAGGAACTAAAAATAATATTACATACGATGGTCAGACTTTAACCAATCAAGAACAAAGTTTGCTTACCAGTACCTTACGTTCATCAAATCATCCTTTAAGTCGGGCTTTATATCAATGGTTAAAGGGGAAAAACATCTATACTTTAGACGACTTTGAAGAAGAAGTGGGGAAAGGAATTTCTGGTGCTAAAGCAGAAAAACGCATTTATGCAGGAAGTTACTCTTATGTAAATAAATCAAACTCAAAAAATAATCCAGCAGGTACGATTGAACAAAATGCAACAAGAGTACATGTTGCGACTAAAGAAGATTATAAAGGTTACTATACTTTTTTTAGTAAATATAGGGCAGGCTTAAAAAACACTTTAAGTTCTTTAGGAAGATCTTATAGCATTATCGTGCTCTCCGGCGATAACGACAGTGAACAAAAGATTCTTTCTAATCTACTACCAAAACAAACCGAATATTATTTTGACCAAAAACCGGAAGACAAGCTTCAATTCATAAAAAACCTACAAAAACAAGGAAAGAAAGTTATGATGTTGGGCGATGGACTTAACGATGCAGGAGCTCTGGCACAAAGTGATGTTGGTTTGGCTTTGTCAGAAAACATCAACGTATTCTCGCCGGCCTGTGATGGTATTTTAGATGCCTCTCAATTTAGTATACTACCCACATTTTTGGCACTTTCTAAGAAGGGAATTAGTATCATAAAATATGCCTTTGTATTCTCATTATTCTACAATCTTATTGGTTTAGGTTTTGCTGTGACAGGTCATTTAAAACCAGTAATAGCCGCTATTTTAATGCCGCTAAGCTCTATTAGTATTGTGGTTTTTACCACTTTGTTCACCTATATAGTTTCTAAACAGCTAACTAAAAAATCAAAAATTATCAACTAATGAATATTCAACTTACTACTGAAAAAAATACGCTCTTTAATGCTTTTCCGCTTTCAAGTAACCATTACGAAGTACATAAACTGTCTCGTCTATTCTATAAGGCTTCCCATAAAAAAAAGGACCCAGATGCAATCGATTTTTTAGAACAATTAGAGATGCAACTTGAAAACTTGTGCAAGCAACAATCCACAAGAAAGCTACCGAATGTTACTGAAACCCAATTAACCAATATGTTGAAAAATATTAGTACAGCAATAGTACAATTTGAGCAGCATTATAAGTCCGCTTGTCCTTTTGCAGGAATCGTAAGCAGCCCATTAATTAAACGATTAAAAACCATACACAAAAAAGCACAAGTCGCTCTAAACCAGATAGAAAATTGAAATAATTTAAAAAAAAAGAGAAGCTGACAATTATCATCTTTTTAAAGAAACATGAAAATTAGATTTACGGCCAAATTCAGTAAGGTATGAGTATTATTTACTTGCTTTTAGCAATTAGTGTTTTAGTGGCACTCGTATTTTTTATTGCCTTCGTTTTTTCAGTTAAAAAGGGGCAGTATGACGACACCTATACTCCTTCTGTACGCATGCTTTTTGATGATGAAATTCGGCTTTCAGCCAATAATAAACAGACAACAACCGAAAAAGAATCCTAGAAATTAAAAATAACTATGGAAGTACAACAGTTTTATTATGACAACAAAATAGTGCGAAAGTTCATTGTGGCAACACTGTTCTGGGGCGTTATTGGAATGACAGTAGGACTCCTACTGGCATTTATGTTTTTGTTTCCCAACTTAACCGATGGTATCTCATGGTTAAGTTTTGGCAGGCTTAGACCACTGCATACCAACGCTGTGATTTTTGCCTTTGTAGGTAACGCCATTTTTGCCGGGGTATATTACTCTTCTCAAAGATTGCTCAAAGCCAGAATGTGGAAAGATTGGTTAAGCAATTTTAATTTTTGGGGATGGCAGGCTATCATCGTTGGTGCAGCAATTACTCTTCCCTTAGGATATACAACTTCTAAAGAATACGCTGAGCTAGAATGGCCATTTGACATTGCTATTGCCTTAGTTTGGGTAGCGTTTGGCGCCAACCTAATTGGTACAATTCTTAAAAGACGTCAACGACATTTATATGTGGCTATTTGGTTTTACTTGGGAACATTTGTAACGGTTGCTGTACTTCATATAGTAAACAGTATTGAGATACCAGTCAGCGCGCTTAAAAGTTACTCCGTATATGCAGGTGTGCAAGATGCGCTTGTCCAATGGTGGTATGGTCATAATGCCGTAGCTTTTTTCTTGACCACACCCTTTTTGGGACTCATGTATTATTTTGTACCGAAGGCGGCTAACCGACCAGTATATTCTTACCGACTGTCCATTGTACACTTCTGGTCACTTATTTTTATATATATCTGGGCTGGACCACATCACTTATTATATTCTGTCTTGCCAGACTGGGCGCAGAACCTAGGAGTGGCTTTCTCAATAATGCTCATTGCACCTTCCTGGGGTGGTATGATTAATGGTTTATTAACCCTTCGCGGAGCATGGGATAAAGTACGCACTGATCCTGTTCTAAAATTTATGGTAGTAGCTATTACTGGTTACGGTATGGCAACATTTGAAGGGCCAATGCTTTCTCTTAAAAATGTAAATGCTATAGCACACTTTAGTGACTGGATCATTGCCCACGTGCATGTAGGAGCGTTAGCTTGGAATGGCTTCTTGACTTTTGGTATGATCTATTGGTTAATCCCTAAACTATTTAAAACGCGATTATTCTCTGTACAGTTAGCGAATGTTCATTTTTGGGTAGGAACCTTAGGTATCATTTTATATGCATTACCAATGTATGTAGCTGGTTTTGTACAGGCATCCATGTGGAAACAATTCAACCCTGACGGTACGCTGGTGTATGGTAATTTCCTAGAAACTGTAAGTGAAATTATCCCAATGTACTGGATGCGTGCCATTGGTGGAACCATGTTTGTAGTAGGAGCTCTTATTGGTGTTTATAATGTTATCATGACCGCGAGGGCAGGTAAAAAAGTAACGGATGAGCTAGCTGAAGCTGCTCCGCTTCAAAAGGTAACCAAAAAACGAACTACTAAAGAAGGATATCATACATGGTTAGAACGTCGTCCTGTGAAGCTTACCATCTTTGCTACTATTGCCATTCTTATTGGTGGTATGGTTCAAATTATTCCATCGCTAATGGTCGATGAATATGTACCGGTAATTTCAAGTGTGAAACCTTATACTCCACTGGAACTTGAAGGGCGAGATCTCTACATTAGAGAAAGTTGTAATGCCTGTCATTCACAAATGGTCAGACCCTTTAGAAGTGAAGTCGAACGTTACGGTGAATATGCAAAAGCTGGTGAGTTTGTTTATGACCATCCATTTTTATGGGGAAGCAAGCGAACCGGACCTGATCTATTGAGGGTTGGCGGCAAGTATAGCGATAATTGGCATTTGAATCACTTCTACGACCCACAGAGTACCTCATCTGGTTCCATTATGCCATCGTACAAATGGCTTATCAAAAATCCACTTGATAAGACTAAGACAGAAGCTAAAATGAAAGCCATGCAAACACTTGGTGTTCCATACACAATGGAAGATATCGAGCGTGCTCAACAATGGATGACGGAGCAAGGCATACAAATTGAAAAAAACTTGTACGCTGACCCTGACTTTGTCAAAACTTACGAAGCTGATAAAAAATATGCGAAAGAAAATGGTGAGGAGTTTATCGATATGAGAAATCGAGAGGTAGTCGCTCTTATTGCATATTTACAGCGACTGGGAACGGATATTAAAGTAAAAAATGCAGCTGAAACTGCACTAAACATAAACCAATAAGCCATGTTGAAGTTTGTAAAACAAAATTTAGAACAGATAGATGGGGTCACCATCTACCCTATCATCTCCCTCATCATATTCTTCTTGTTTTTTACAGCCCTATTCTGGTGGGTGTTTACGGCAAAGAAGAAGCACATTAACGAAGTAAGTAATATTCCACTTGATGATGATATCATCATAAATCCAACTGAATTATGAAAACAGCAGCATATATAAGGATATTGGTTTTCGCAATTGTATCCGGAATCTTATTAATGTACATAGCCTCTCCCGATGATCCCACGGAAGCATTCTATAAACTCTGGTATTGGGCGGCAGTAAGCTTGCTTACTTTATTAATGATTATTGGAGAAGTTTGCGTAGCAGCATTACAACGTGTACTCTATTTATCATTAAATGAAAATGCTAAAAAAGAGTATGATGAAAAAGCGGCTTTAGCTGAGGAAAACCAGTTTAAATGGGTTAAGGAAACTTATAAAAAACTTCTTGGAAGTAAACCTATTGAAGAAGAACATGAGATTATTCTAGATCATAACTATGACGGTATAAAAGAGCTAGATAATCGCTTACCACCATGGTGGTTATATGGCTTCTATGCCACTATCATTTTTGGTGTTATTTACTTAGTAAGATTCCATATTTATAATGATTATACGCAGGATGAAGAGTATGAATATGAAGTAGCTATCGCCAAAGCTGAAATTGAAGAATGGAAAAAAACAGCAAAAGACTTAGTAGATGTCAACACGGTAATATTACTAACCGATGCTGGGGATCTTAAAACCGGAAAAACCATATTTAACGAACGTTGTGTTGCCTGTCACAAAGCTGATGGCGGTGGTGGGATAGGACCTAATTTAACTGACAAACACTGGATTTTGGGAGGTGGTATTAAAAATGTTTTCAATACTATTTCAGAAGGAGGGCGCGCAGGAAAAGGTATGGTACCCTGGAAAACTGAATTGAAACCTGCTGAAATGGCTCAAGTAGCTAGTTATATATTGAGTTTACAAGGTACAGCTCCTGCAGATCCCAAAGCTGCAGAAGGTGAAATTTGGATTGATCCAGATGCAGTAGAAGAAATACCAACAGATAGTCCAGAGACCCCAATGGAAAACGAAGAGACAAAAACTGAAGCTTCAAATGAGGTCACTGCAAACCTTAACGACCAATAATTAGAGCTGTGTAAAATAGCATCGCTTCGTTGTAATTATGCGCCAAAGCACGTAATGGAAACACCCGAAAACGAAATATTTAGAGATAGTATAAGCACTGTTACCGATGAGGGTAAAAGAGCTTGGGTATATCCAAAAAAGCCGGAGGGGCGTTATTACGAATGGCGCAAACTAGTAAGCTATGGGCTATTGGCGATACTCTTTGTATCCCCTTTTTTGAAAATTGAGGGAAATCAATTTTTGATGTTTAATGTACTAGAAAGACGCTTCAATATTTTCGGTCAGCCATTTTGGCCGCAAGATTTTCATCTTTTTGTAATTATGATGATTATCGGAGTGGTATTTGTCGTATTCTTTACCGTAGCATTCGGACGTTTATTTTGCGGTTGGGTATGCCCCCAAACCATTTTCATGGAAATGGTATTTAGGCGTATCGAGTATTGGATAGATGGTGATCGAGGTAAGCAAATTCGGTTGAATAAAATGCCGTGGAATGGTGAAAAAATCAGAAAACGCACATTAAAATGGGGGGTCTTTTTTATCATCTCTTTTTTGATTGCTAATGTGTTTCTAGCCTATTTAATTGGGAGTGACCAGTTATTGCGTTATGTTACTGATGGCCCAGCAAGTCATTTAAGCACCTTTATATCCCTACTCATTTTTACCGGAGTATTTTATTTTGTATTCGCCTGGTTTAGAGAACAGGTATGTATTATCGCTTGTCCCTACGGCAGACTACAAGGTGTACTATTAGATAATAAATCGATCGTGGTGGCATACGATCATAAACGAGGTGAAAAAGAGGCTGGTCGCGCAAAGTTTAAAAAGAACGAAGATCGACCTAGCACAGGGAAAGGAGATTGTATTGACTGTTTTCAATGTGTACATGTCTGTCCTACCGGAATAGATATACGGAATGGTACCCAATTAGAATGTATTAATTGTACTGCCTGTATTGATGCATGCGATAAAATGATGGAAAATGTGGGGTTACCCAAAGGGTTAATACGTTATGCAAGCGAGGAAAACATAGAAAAGAAAGCCAAATTCACTTTTAGCCCCCGGCTTAAAGGTTACAGTGCAGTTCTTGCAATTCTCATTTCAGTGTTAGTGGGAATGCTTTTTCTTCGAAACGATTTGGAAGCACGTATTCTGCGTTTACCTGGACAACTTTATGAGCATAAGGCCAATAATATTATCAGCAATGTATATACCTATAAGTTGGTTAACAAAACAAATAAGGATATTGCCAATGTCACCTTTAAGCTATTGTCACATAAGGGTACCATTAAAGTAGTTTCACATGAGCGATTCAGTGTTCCGCAGCAAGGCTTGGCAGAAGGTACACTTTTCATTGAGCTTAATGCAAGCGCACTAGAAGGTGATAAAGATCAATTAGAAATAGGCGTATATAGTAAAGAAGATTTAATAGAAACAACAACCACTGCTTTTCTTGGACCTAGAAGTTATAACTAGACCGATCAGCAGCGAAAATAATGTGGTAAAAATTAGAGTCGTACTAAAAAAATTAAATATGAAATGGAATTGGGGAAAAGGAATCGTGGTAGCAATGATAGGCTTTATGGGATTTATCTTGTATTTGGTTATTACAATGAGCACCGACAACGCATACCATCACGATTTGGTAACCGAAGAGTACTATGCGAAAGAAATGGTATACCAAAATGAGATAGATCAGGAAAGCAACTTAAACAATCTTTCTACCGCACTGACGGGACAGAAAACAACCAAAGGTTGGCTAATTAATTTTCCTGAAGAAATTAAGAATGAAAACACGAAAGGTACAGTGTTCCTTTACAGACCGTCGAACCAGAAACTGGATTTTGACTTTCCATTAGTCCTATCCGGATCTAATTTGCTCATACCTGACCAAAGACTGGTCGATGGTCGCTGGAACATTACTATACAATGGGAGACCAATAACAAAACCTATCTCTATAAAAAATCAATTTTATACTGATGATTTATACAGCATTCATATTAGGGCTTTTAGGAAGTTTCCATTGTGTGGGAATGTGTGGTCCTATAGCTTTCCTACTACCTCTTGATAGAAAGAACAAAACCAAGCGTTTCTTTGAAATTGTCAGTTACCATACTGGTAGGATTGGCACCTATGCCTTATTAGGACTACTGTTTGGGTGGCTAGGTAGCCGGCTCGAGTTATTTGGGTTTCAACAACGCCTATCTATTATAATAGGACTCCTAATGATTACTCTAATGCTAATTCCTAAACGATTTTTAGGAAGGTATCAATTTTCAAAACCAATTTACACAGTGGTATCCAAATTAAAATCGACCATGGGCGCGCAGTTAAAAAAAAAGGATCCAGGAACTTTTTTTACCCTTGGTTTTCTGAACGGGTTATTACCTTGTGGTTTGGTCTACCTAGCAATTTTCGGTGCTATTGGCAGCGGGAAAATAGTTGAAGGAAGTCTCTACATGGCAGTTTTTGGACTCGGTACTATCCCATTAATGACTACTGCTATTTATTTGGGTAATTTTTTAAAACAGCAAGTAAAAAGAAGAATCTTGCAGTGGATACCTATGTTTGTTGTGATTATAGGACTATTATTTGTTTTAAGAGGATTGGGATTAGGTATACCCTATATTTCTCCATCGAATACCGTAGCGGTTGAGCAGGTAAGTTCCCAACAAAGCTGCCATTAACAAAGAACTTAATTATACGGTCATTGAAAAAAGCTTTGTATCCGGCTTTTTTCGCTGTAATCTGATGTCAAATGGAAGGCAGATATTGCGTACAAACGGTTTACCTTTTTCTGTAACTTCAATTTTTTTAGGACTTATAACAACCAACCCGTCTTTTTCCAGTTCTAGTAGCTTCGTAACAATATCAGGAAGCTCAGGAAAAAAGGCTGCTTCACTCTCCCAAGTTGTTTTAAAAGAGCACATTATATTAAGGATATGCCTTCTAATGATTAGATCTTCTTGAGTAAGTATATGCCCCCTATACACTGGAAAAACATCGTTATTAATCAGATCCTGATATGCTTCTACACTCTTTGTATTTTGTGCAAAACCATACCAACTGTCACTAATAGCAGATACGCCCAAGCCGATCATCAATTTAGTTTTACTAGCGCTATAGCCCATAAAATTACGATGAAGAGTGCCATTTCTTTTTGCAATACTTAAATCATCAGTAGGTAATGCAAAGTGATCCATACCTATTTCGTCATAACCAGCATCTAATAGCATCTTCTTTCCCATCTCATACTGCAAACGTTTTTGATCTGGTGATGGAAGATCTTCCTCTTTAAATCCGCGTTGACCATTTCCCTTTATCCATGGTACATGAGCATAACTATAAAAAGCAATACGGTCAGGCATTAATTCTATCGTTTTTTCAATGGTATTTTTCACGTGGTCTTTAGTCTGAAAAGGGAGTCCGTATATAATATCATGCCCAACTGAAGTATAGCCCAGTTCTCTTGCCTTAACGGTTGCGTCTTTTACATTTTCAAACGGCTGTACTCTATTAATAGCCTTTTGCACCATAATGTTGTAATCTTGAACTCCGTAGCATACCCGCGTAAAACCGCTTTCCGCCAAAACAGCCAAGTGCTCTTTGGTAGTATTATTAGGATGTCCTTCAAAACTAAATTCAACCTTTTCTGCCCTATTTGCAATTCTAAAAATACCTTCAATTAGGAATTTTAAATTCGCATGCGAAAAAAAAGTGGGAGTGCCTCCTCCCAAATGAATTTGTGAGACTGTAGGTCGGCGTCCCATTAGATTTACATACATATTGAACTCCTTCAAAACACTTTTGATATATGGGATTTCCAATTGATGATTCTTGGTAATACGTTTAGTGCAACCGCAAAAGGTGCACATGCTTTCGCAAAAAGGAAGATGGATATAAAGGCTTGTTCCCTCATGTTCATTGCTTTCATCAAAGCTACGTTTGACTGATGTTTTCCAACTTTGCAAGCTAAACAGATCTTGGTCCCAATAAGGAACAGTTGGGTAACTAGTGTAGCGAGGTCCCGCTACGTTGTATTTTGAAACTAATGTACACATGGTCAATAATAACGTATTAAGAGGATTGTTCGAACTTTGATGATACGGTTTTAATAGTGCATCAAAAAGGATTTAGTGCACTAGAAAGAATGGTACCCAACACTTCAAATTTTTAACTTTCGCAAATCTAGGATACCCCCGTTATGAAAAAGATGACATTTGTCATTCAAATAATTTAAAAAGGTGAAAAACGATCTACCATTCAGCAGGAACTATGCAAAGTCTGGTACTTACCTTTAAAACTCGATTATTACAATTACTAATTGAGCATACTGTTAGCTAAGGCGTCTCAGGTTTATGTTGTATGATAGGAAGCACCAAATACAACATCTCTTTTAATTTTTACATCAAATCTGGTATATATATCGATACTAATTCAGTTAATTTTGTAATTAAAATTGCGACTACCATGAAATACTCCGCTTTTATTCTGATCACAATCTTTTTGATGCTGTCATGCCGTTCTGAATCGGTTAATGTTACTGTTGTTCCTACAGAGGACTCAGTCGAGGAACAACCCGTTGATGAAAATCCGGATAACGGAGATAATGAAGCGAGTGAGTTTGATAATGGTACCATGAGAGGGCTCTCTTCAATGGAGATTGTCGCCGAAATGAAAATAGGTTGGAATTTAGGAAACAGCTTAGATGCCGAAGGAGATAACGAAACAGTATGGGGTAATCCAGTTACTACTAAAGCTATGATCGATGAAGTGGCCAACAGAGGTTTTAACATCCTAAGAGTTCCTGTAACATGGCGTTTTCACCAAGGTACTGCACCCAATTACACTATCGAAAAAGATTGGTTAGATCGTGTTGAAGAAGTAGTTAACTATGGTAGAGCCAATAATATGTATGTAATCATCAATGTGCATCATGATGACACCTGGATTATTCCTACCTACAATGAAGGCGATGCAGTGAAAGCACGACTTTCTAAGTTATGGACTCAAGTAGCAAATCGATTTAAGAATTATAGTGATTATCTAATTTTTGAAACTTTGAACGAGCCACGTTTCGAAAATTCTGCTGAAGAATGGAGCGGAGGTACCGCAGAAGGAAGGGATATGGTGAACCAATACCATAAAACGAGTCTTGATGCCATCAGAGCCACCGGAGGTAATAATAGTACCCGAAAGATTATGATATCTACCTATGCTGCCAGCACCTTACCAATAACAATGAATGCTTTGGTAATACCCAATAACGATGTGAACACTATAGTTTCACTTCATTCATATTTCCCGTTTCCATTTACGTTGGAAGGTACTGATAGCACGTGGGGTACAGATGATGACAAGGCACAACTTATTGCCGAAATGGATCGTATTAAAGCCAAGTTTGTCGATAATGGCAAAGCAGTTGTTTTAGGCGAATGGAGTTCAGGAAATCAAAATAATACCGCTGACCGTCTGGAACATGCTTCATTTTACGCCAATGCCGCAGCAGAAAGAGGTTTGGCCAGTGTTTGGTGGGATAATGGGAATAGTGGCGTTTCTAATGATGGGCTGGCTATTTTTAACAGACAGACCTTAAGTTGGCCATTTGGCGAAATTGCTGATGCAATAGTTAAGGCCTATGAATAACCCTTCATAATATAGTAGTGATATCAAGATAATCTTGGTGTTTGCTTATAAATCATTAACTTAAGTTTTCTTCATTTCGATTAAAACGGGTAAAAACGTAAACTGTTTTATACCGAAGGAGCGGTATGCTTTATTTAAATTACCTGATCGATAGACGAAATGAACGCTGAATAATATCTATATCCTAACTGTTTATAACTAACCTAAATGAATGCAATTAAATACATCGTATTAATAACTGTCTTATTTGTTGTCCTCGGATGTTCTAATTCTTCATCTGATACAAAAACAAAAGTGGAAGAAAATACACCTACAATTAATTTTGAGCAAAAAGCAAAAGAACTTATTGCGGCAATGACCTTAGAAGAAAAGGTATCACAAATGAGTTATGAGTCGCCCGCAATAAAGCGGCTTGATATACCGGAGTACAACTGGTGGAATGAATGCTTGCATGGTGTTGGTCGTGCCGGAAAGGCTACGGTATTTCCACAGGCCATTGGTTTGGCAGCAACATTTGACAAAAATCAAATGTCAGAGATATCAGCCATTATATCAGATGAAGCCCGGGCAAAGCACCATGAATTTGCTTCTAGAGGCAAGCGCGGTATTTATCAAGGCCTGACGTATTGGACACCGAATATTAATATTTTTCGTGATCCTAGATGGGGCCGTGGCATGGAAACATATGGTGAAGATCCTTATCTGGCAGGAGAACTAGCAGTACGATTTATTAAAGGGCTACAAGGTGATGACCCAAATTATTTGAAATTGGTTGCCAC
Source organism: Spongiivirga sp. MCCC 1A20706 (assembly GCF_046524175.1). Taxonomy (NCBI): domain Bacteria; kingdom Pseudomonadati; phylum Bacteroidota; class Flavobacteriia; order Flavobacteriales; family Flavobacteriaceae; genus Spongiivirga; species Spongiivirga sp. MCCC 1A20706. The sequence continues at coordinate 351,618 of NZ_JBEFZF010000004.1, read as the reverse complement.
TGCTAAACACTTTGCCGTGCATAGCGGACCGGAGGCAGATCGACATAGTTTTAATGCAGTGCCTAGCCCACAAGATTTTTTAAATACGTATAGCCCACATTTTGAAAAAGTAGTGAAAGAAGCAGGGGTTTATTCCATCATGTGTGCCTATAATAGCTATAACGGAGAACCCTGTTGTGGAAACAAGGAACTAAATAATCTGTTACGCGACGACTGGGGTTTTAATGGCTATGTCGTTTCTGACTGTTGGGCAATTAAAGATTTTTATAATCAAGGAGCACATGAAATAAGTGCAGATGCGAAAGAAGCTTCTGCTGTGGCAGTAAAAGCTGGTACGGATTTAAATTGTGGCGATTCGTATCCTGCCTTAGTAGCAGCGGTCAAAGATGGTTTGATTACTGAAGCAGAACTAGATGTGTCACTTGAACGATTATTAATTGCACGATTAAAACTTGGCTTGTTTGCCCCTGAAGGTGCTATTAAATATGAACATATTCCTTTTGACGTTGTTGATTCTGAAAAGCATCGTCTGGCAGCATTAGTGACTGCACGCAAATCAATAGTGCTTCTTAAAAATGAAAATAATCTGCTTCCACTAAATAAAAATGATGTAACAAAAGTTGCCGTGATTGGTTCAAATGCTGATGATCTAGAGGTGTTATTAGGAAACTACAACGGATATCCAACAGTACCGATTACCCCTTTGGCGGGAATAAAACAAAAACTACCAAATGCCGAGATCACGTATGCAGTAGGTTGTAAGTTAGCAGAAGGACTTCCAGTATTCGAAGCTATGCCCGAATCGGTATTATTTACAGACAGTACTTTAGAAGTTAATGGATTAAAAGGTGAGTACTACGACAATGTTTCATTTGAAGGAAATCCGAAACACGCTAGAGTAGATAAGACCGTAGATTTTACATGGCGTACCACTCCCCCATTTGATGATATGAGCTATGACCAATACGCTGTTAAATGGACAGGTATCCTTTCTGTTGATAAAACAGGAAATTATGCCTTAGGTGGTGAGGCATTCTCTTCAATGAAGTTGTTTTTAGATGATAAGCTTTTAATGGAGCGTCATGATGTACATCACCCTAAAAAAATATATGAATATGTCAAACTAGAAGCTCGTAAACAATATAAGATTCGCTTTGAGTGTGTTCAGGATAATACCGAGCATGCAATCATGAGATTACTTTGGGAATCACCGAACGATAATTTACAGCAAGAAGCTATTGCCAATGCAAAAGATGCTGATGTGGTTGTTTTGTGTATGGGAATAAGTCCGCTTTTAGAAGGTGAAGAAATGAAGGTTAAAGTAGATGGATTCTCCGGTGGTGATCGTGTACATACAAAGCTTCCAAAAACTCAAACCGATTTGATAAAGAAAATAAATGCATTAGGCAAACCTACCGTTTTAGTATTATTGAATGGTAGTGCACTTTCTGTTAATTGGGAAAACGATAATGTTGCATCTATTATCGAAGCATGGTATCCCGGACAAGCTGGAGGTACGGCTATCGCCGATGTTATATTTGGTGATTACAACCCGGCAGGAAGATTACCGGTAACTTTCTACAAGGACATCAACGACATTCCGCCGTTTAGCGATTATGACATGAAAGGAAAAACCTATCGCTACTTTAAGGGAGACCCGTTATATGAATTCGGTTATGGCCTGAGCTATTCAAAATTTAAATATAGTAATCTGAAAGTCCTTAATGAGATTGAATCAGGTAACAATCTTGAAATAACTGTCGATATCGAAAATATTGGGGCACTAGCTGGTGAAGAAGTTGTTCAGATATATATTGAAAACCCAAATGCAGATTCTTTTAACCCTCATAAAACACTGGTCGCTTTCGACAGAACATATTTTAAAGCAGGTGAAAAAAGAACACTCTCGTTTACTATTAAAAAAGATCAACTAAGTATTGTTAATAATAACGGAGAAAAGGTAGTACAACCCGGAGAATACAAAATTTCAGCTGGTGGTGCACAATCATCAGAAACACGAATTAGGGATGCTAAGGTAGTGGTAGAAGATATCACCATTTCCGGAAATCCCATAAAATTATAATCTCCTTATTTTCTTTTAGTATTTTCATACATATAAAATGAAACTGCAACAATTAGTAATACCTAACTACAATGTTTTATATCGGTTTTGATATTGGTAGTTCTTCAGTTAAGGCTTCTTTGGTAGATGGTATTACTGCAAAGGCTGTATGTACCATTCAAGAACCTGCTAAAGAGATGCAAATAATAAGTGATCATGCTCTTTGGGCAGAGCAAAACCCCAACATGTGGTGGAACCATGTATGTAACGCATCTAAACGTCTTTTAAAAGAAAACAACATAACCAACAAACAAATAAAAGGTGTAGGTATTGCGTATCAAATGCATGGTTTGGTCACGGTCGACAGTGATGGAGAAGTTATTAGAAACGCTATCATTTGGTGTGACAGTCGAGCCGTTTCTTTAGGCGAGGAGGCTTTTAAACAAATCGGCGAAACAACATGTATGGAACACATGCTAAATTCTCCTGCAAATTTTACAGCCTCTAAACTAGCATGGGTGCAGAGAAATGAACCTGCTAACTATGACAAAATTGATAAGTTCATGCTTCCTGGTGATTTTATTGCTTATAAATTTTCAGGGGAAATAAATACCACAATAGCTGGCCTTTCTGAAGGAGTGCTTTGGGATTTTAAGAGCTCTGAACCCGCTAAACAGGTGTTAGACCATTACGGAATTGACCATTCGCTTGTGCCTGAAGTTGTTGATACCTTTAGTGTACAATCAAAAGTTTCTGAAAAAGGTGCCTTGGAAAGTGGTTTACGAAAAGGAACTCCTATTCTATATCGTGCGGGAGACCAACCTAATAATGCTTTGGCACTTAATGTTTTAAATCCAGGTGAAGTTGCAGCGACTGGTGGTACATCGGGAGTGCTGTATGCAATATCTGATAATCTGAAATCATCGGAAGGTATAAAACTGAATAATTTTGCTCATGTTAATCATACCGAGGCGGCACCAAGAATAGGCAAATTACTTTGCATTAATGGAGCAGGAATACAATACCGATGGCTGAAAGATATTTTAAACCTCTCAAAGAATTCTTATGAAGTAATGAATTCGCACGCAGCGGAAGTACCTGTAGGAGCAGATAATCTGCAGCTCATTCCTTTCGGAAATGGTGCGGAAAGAATGTTTGACAATAAAACTATTGGCAGTCACTTAAGTAACATCAATCTTAATAAACATACGCAACCTCATATATGTAGAGCCGCCCTTGAAGGAATCGCTTTTTCATTTGTATACGGTATGGAAATTTTAAAAAACGATCATACACCTATCAATTTGATAAGAACAGGTAACGATAACCTATTTAGGTCTTCTATCTTTTCAAATACAGTAGCTACCCTAATTGACCAAGAAATTGAATTATACAACACCACTGGTGCTGTTGGAGCCGCCCGAGCAGCGGGGATGGCAGATAAAGCCTTCGACAACTTTAGTACAGTGGTTACTAACAATGACTATCTTAAAACATTTAAACCTATTAAAGAAAAGGCGGTTTACACCAAGGCCTATGAGCGGTGGAAGGCAACATTACACAAAATTTTAAATTAAGAAAACAACATAATGGCAAGCACTAACAATACATATTTCAAATCGATTGATACCATCAAGTATGAAGGAAAAGATTCTGATAACCCTTTGGCATTCAAATATTACAATCCTGATCAAATCATTGCAGGAAAAACTATGCGAGAGCATTTTAAGTTTGCTGTCGCCTATTGGCACTCGTTTTGTGGAACAGGTGCAGACCCTTTTGGTCCTGGTACATTACAACATCAATGGGATATTGCCGGTGACGCTTTAGAAGCGGCTAAGCAAAAAGCTGACGCTGCTTTTGAACTCATCTCCAAATTAGGGTTTGACTACTATTGTTTTCATGACTATGATCTCATTCAAGAAGGGTCATCATTCACTGAATCAGAACATCGATTACAACAAATCGTTTCTTATTTAAAGCAAAAACAACAGGACTCCGGTATCAAATTGTTGTGGGGTACTTCCAATTGTTTTTCCAACCCTAGATACATGAACGGAGCCGCTACAAATCCGGAATTCAATGTAGTAGCCAGAGCTGCAGGACAGGTAAAATTAGCATTAGATGCTACGATTGAACTAGGTGGTGAGAACTATGTTTTCTGGGGTGGTCGTGAAGGGTATATGAGTCTGCTCAATACCAACATGAAACGGGAACAAGATCATATGGCGATGTTTTTAGCAAAAGCTCGAGATTACGCGAGGACTCAAGGCTTTGAAGGTACTTTTTTCATTGAACCCAAACCTATGGAGCCGATGAAACATCAGTATGATTTTGATACAGCAACATCTATTGCGTTTTTAAGGCAATACGGATTAGAAAAAGACTTTAAAATTAATATTGAGGTAAATCATGCTACACTAGCGCAACATACATTTCAACATGAATTACAGGTAGCCGCGGATGCCGGTATGTTAGGTAGTATCGATGCCAATCGCGGTGATTATCAAAACGGTTGGGACACCGATCAGTTCCCAAATAACATATACGAAGTGACCGAAGCCATGTTGGTATTTTTAGAGGCAGGAGGCTTACAAGGAGGCGGAATCAATTTTGACGCCAAAATAAGAAGAAACTCTACGGATATTGAAGATATCTTTTTAGCACATATAGGCGGTGCCGATGTTTTTGCCCGTGCATTAATTACCGCAGATAAAATAGCTTCTTCGTCTAACTACAATAAGTTAAGAGCGGAAAGATACGCTTCGTTCGATAACGGCTCTGGAAAAGCATTTGAACAAGGCTCCCTTGATTTCAATCAATTGTACGATATCGCTAGAGAAAATGGTGAATTACCACTTGTAAGCGGTAAACAAGAATTGTTTGAAAACATTATCAACCAATACATTTAACGAAATATGGAGTCGGTTTTAGAATTTGGTGATTGGATTGTTCTGGGCATTTATTTCTTGGCCTTAGTAGGAGTAGCAGTATGGGTAATTCTGCAGAAAAATAAGAATACAGAAGATTACTTTCTAGCAGGACGCAACGTAGGTTGGTTTGTGATTGGGGCATCTATTTTTGCATCCAATATCGGTTCAGAACATGTTGTAGGATTGGCCGGTACAGGATTCGAATCTGGAACTCCCATGGCACATTACGAGTTGCACGCATGGATAGTATTACTTTTAGGATGGTTATTCCTTCCTTTTTATATTAGAAGTGGTGCATTCACCATGCCTGAATTTCTTGAGAAACGTTTTGACAGCAGATCAAGATGGTTCTTATCCGTTTTTTCATTAGTAGGATATGTAATTACTAAAGTTTCTGTAACCATTTATGCTGGAGGCATTGTAGTCTCTGAATTATTAGGTGTTTCCTTTTGGGGTGGTGCTATTGGTATTGTCATTTTTACGGGTATCTATACAATTATTGGTGGGATGAAAGCTGTTATTTATACAGAGACCTTACAAACTGTTATACTTATTGTTGGATCACTTATTATCACCTTTCTTGGACTTCAAGAAGTTGGCGGATGGACCGTAATGGCTGATACGGTAAAAGAAGTGAGTCCGCAACACTTTAATATGTGGCGCCCAATGACCGACCCTGATTTTCCATGGACTGGGCTACTCATTGGCGGTACTATTGTTGGAATATGGTACTGGTGTACTGATCAATACATTGTGCAACGCACACTGGCTGCCAATAATATTAAAATAGGACGTCGTGGTGCGATCTTCGGGGCTTACTTAAAATTGCTTCCAATATTCATTTTTCTGATTCCAGGAATTATTGCTTTTGCGTTAACCATAAAAAACCCAGAACTATTTAGTGTTGAAAAAGCTGATCGTGCATTCCCAATGTTGGTTAAAACGTTATTGCCAGTGGGGTTAAAAGGACTAGTGGCTGGAGGATTAATAGCGGCATTAATGAGTTCACTAGCCTCGGTATTTAATTCATGTTCGACCATTTTCACTATTGATATTTATAAAAAATTAAAGCCTCATAAGGATGAAAAGCAACTATTAAAAACCGGCAAAATAGCAACTGCATTTATCGTGGTTTTAGGGATTTTTTGGATTCCAGTGATGGAAAAAATTGGAGGCGGTGTCATGTATCAATACCTTCAGAATGTACAATCATACATTGCACCTCCGGTAACCACAGTATTTCTTTTAGGAATTATATGGAAACGTGTAAATTCCAAAGCTGCAATCACAACCCTTTTAGCAGGTTTGGTGCTATTAATTGCTAGGTTAACTAGCGAGATTGCGTATCAACCAGAAATTGAACATTTCAAGCAAACGGGTGAGCAAATCGCTTTTGGTTTTGCCTATATCTTTGCTACCATCAACTTTGCCCATATGGCTATTTTTATGTTCATATTTTCAGTTGGACTGTGCATAAGTGTATCCCTAGCTACAAATCCACCAAATTACCAAGCTATCAAAGGGTTGTCATTTGGTACTTTGAGTGTCGAGGATAAAGCAATTGCTAAGAAAAGTTATGATACTATAGATGTCATTCTCTCAGTCTTGTTGGTGGTCATTGTGATCGGAATACTAACGTACTTTACAGGATAGTTCGAGACTTTTTCACTCACACTAATTAGCGATTCTTAGCTCGAATAAATCAAGGGGTTGTTCACAATATTCTCACCTCTTGCATGATATAATTTATGATTGGGATTATGTGAAGCATCAAACTTCATATCGAGTGCAAAATAACGCATAGTGTAACCGCATCTTCTATTCTCAGAAGTATTTGCATTGGCGCCATGAATAATTCGAGCATCGTGAACAGAATACTGCCCTTTTTGCAACTCAAACCACACAACATCATTCAAATTAAAAGTTCCCTTTTTAATCTCGGTACTAAATGTGCTGTTTTCGACATCCGCTACCTCCTCATATTCTGAAAATCCGTTGTTATGGGTACCGGGAACCACACCCATGCATCCATTTGAAATATTGGAATTGTCTATAGCCAACCAGATAGTAACTATTTTGTTTAGTTCGTCAAATTTACCTTCCCAGTAAGCACTATCCTCATGCCAGGGGGTACGTCTCCCCTTGCCCGGTTCTTTAGATATAAAATGACTACTAAAAAGACCTATATTCGACCCGATTAGACTTTCAACTACATCTAAAACTTCGGGAGCCAGCAGAAATTTTAAAAGACGTTGATCACGAAAGTGCGGAGTATCCAACTCATCAGATAGCTTTTTGCCCTTATGTTTTAAGTGCTCCTCAAAAATTGCTGTTAATTGCTGTTGCTTCTGTGGAGAGAAAAGCAATTCATTGGGTAACAAGTACCCATTTTTTCTATAAAATTCAATCTGTTCTCTATTTAATCTATTGTCGGTTCCTATAGTTGTCATTATGTTACTTTATATTGAATTTCGCATAAAACAAAATTCATAATTAATCTTCATGCAAATTTGATCTATACCATCAATTTTTTATAGTATTTTGAATAAATTGCTTTTTTATGATTTATTATATCCATATTTACCATTTTAAAATTCATAATAGTATAAAAAACACGCAATGGAGAGTAATGTAACGATTGGATTAAATGAAAAAATCGCCTACGGTGCTGGTGATTTTGCATCCTCCATGTTTTGGAAACTTTTTTCAATGTTTCTTCTTTTTTTTTATACAGATGTTTTTGGCATTTCGGCCGCTACCGTTGGTACCATGTTCCTAGTTACCCGAATCTGGGATGCTGCTAATGACCCCATAATGGGCATCATATGTGACAGGACCAAAACACGTTGGGGTAAGTTTAGACCCTATCTTTTATACCTCGCTATTCCTTTTGCAATAATCGGAGTGCTTACATTTAGCAATCCTGACTTGTCAGAAACCGGTAAGGTAGTATATGCCTATATCACTTATTCGTTAATGATGATGGTATACACCGGTGTCAATGTTCCATATGCCTCACTTATGGCCGTGATGACTAGTAATATTGGAGAGCGAACCTCGTTAGCCTCATGGCGCCTAATAGGAGCTTTTTCTGGGGGGCTTTTTGTGACCTTGACTGCTAATTATTTAGTAGACTTTTTTGGCAGCAACAGCACAAATAGCATTGATTATGGAAAAGGGTATCAATATGCGATCATTATTTTTGGAGTACTTGCAGCGCTGCTATTTATTGTGACTTTTTTGGGGACCAAAGAACGACTTGAACCTCCAAAAGAGGAAAAAAGTTCATTAACGGTAGATATCGTGAATCTAATAAAAAATGGCCCTTGGCTTATTCTTTTGGGTGCCGCTGTTTTCAATAATATTTTCAATACCCTTAGAGACGGCACTACATTATATTACTTTAAATATTTTATTGAGGATCAAACACTAGCACTTTTTGGCACAACTTATAATTTTTCTCATGACGTGCTAGCCTCTGCCTATCTTTCTGTATGGGTCGGAACCAATATTATAGGTGTTATATTGGCTAAACCGCTGGCTTTCAGAATAGGTAAGAAAAAAGCATTTTTTTATTCCATATTGGTTTCATCAATACTAAGTATTGCATTCTATTTTTTAGAGCCGCATCAGCTTATCGCTATTTTCGGGTTAAATATTCTCATCGGTATTTCCGCAGGTATTGTCATGCCACTTCTCTGGGCCATGTATGCTGATATTGCCGATTATTCTGAATGGAAAAATGGCAAGCGGTCCACGGGACTAATATTTTCATCTTCTTCTATGTCTCAGAAATTTGGATGGACAATTGGCGGTGCACTTACTGGATGGATTCTTTCTTATCTCGGTTTTGAGGCCAATGCTGAACAAACTGAATCTACCGTAATGGGTATTCGTTTGATGATTAGTGTATTTGCCGGTGTAGCAGGAATCATTGCTGCAACTTTTGTTATGCTATACAAACTTGATGAACCGAGCATGAAAAAAATTCAATGTGACTTAAATTCCATGAGAAAATGACATTTGAAGAAAGACTGTCTCTTTTAAGACAACAACATAAAGAGCTTATTCAAAAAGAAAATGTGCCCGTAGGTGAACATAATGGCATTTACAAACGTTATTCGAATCCGGTTTTAGAGGCAGAGCATATACCACTTGAGTGGCGTTTTGACCTGGATAAAAAAACAAATCCTTTCTTACAGGAACGCTTGGGTGTTAACGCCGTATTCAATCCAGGGGCTATTTTAATAAATGGCAAAGTACTTTTAGTAGCACGTGTTGAAGGATATGATCGAAAATCGTTCTTTGCTGTTGCTGAAAGTCAATCAGGTGTTGACAAGTTCCAGTTTTGGGATGAACCGATAGTTTTAAATGAAACTGATTCTCCTGACACGAATGTATACGATATGCGAGTGGTTCAACATGAGGATGGTTGGATTTACGGAACTTTTTGTACGGAAAGAAAAGACCCCAACGCCTTGAAAAATGATACCGTTTCAGCAATTGCCTCCTGCGGTATAGCTCGTACTAAAGATTTAAAAAAATGGGAGCGTTTACCTGATTTGTTAAGCAATTCAGGACAGCAAAGAAACGTGGTGTTACACCCTGAATTTGTTGATGGAAAATATGCGCTCTATACTCGCCCTCAAGATGGTTTCATTAAAGTAGGCGACGGCGGTGGAATAGCATGGGGACTTACCGATAGTATGGAAAATGCCAAGGTGCTTAGCGAAAAAATAATGGATAATAGAGTATATCATACCATTAATGAAGTTAAAAACGGTCAAGGCCCGGCACCCATAAAGACGGATGAGGGGTGGTTGCATTTGGCCCATGGTGTTCGCAATACAGCTGCTGGACTTCGGTATGTGCTATACCTTTTTATGACTGATTTAAAAGAACCTTGGCTTATAAAATACAAACCAAGTGGGTATTTTATGGCTTCAGTTAAAGATGAACGAGTAGGTGATGTATCTAATGTATTATTTTGCAATGGTTGGGTGGTAAAAGACAAAAAAGTTTATATCTATTATGCCAGTTCAGATACTAGGATTCATGTAGCCGAAAGCAGCGTTGAACAATTGATTGATTATGTACAAAATACACCTGAAGACGCATTACGTTCTTACGCTTCCGTTCAACAGAGACTTCAATTGATTCGAAAAAATAATAAACTGATATGAAAATTATTAGAGAACATGTCACGCTATCGGAAGATGAGCTCTTTGTAGTCAGTATTTTTGAAGGTGATGAAATTGATTTGAGTTACCCTTTTCATCAACATGAAAAAGCCTATGAACTAACTATTACTTTGGGCCTTACAGGTACTCGTATGGTAGGTGACCATACGTCCCAATTTTCAGGTGAAGATGTAGTCTTAATCGCTCCTGGAACACCCCATTGTTGGCAAGATCATGGAATTCAGGATAAAACAAATAGCAAGATTGTTGTCATACAATTTCTTGATACAATTGTTTCACAACAACTGTTACTATCTAAAGCCATGATTAATGTAAAAAAGGCATTAGAAAATGCTGCCTATGGCCTTGAGTTAAAAGGATCAGATAAAAGGAAAGTACTACAATGGATGGCTGCGTTAGAGTTTGAAAACACCTTTGACACCTACATTTTTATCTTGAAAGTATTAAAGCTTTTTGGGAAAATTGAGCTAGTTAAAAGATTATGTAGTCATGGATACGTACCAGCAACAAATAAAAATGGAGCAAGAAGGTTAGAAACTGTTTTACAATACATCCAAAAAAACTATTCCAGAAAACTTTTGGTGGCAGAAGTTGCCGATCAAATTCATATGTCTCCCTCTGCCTTTAGCCACTACTTTAAAAAACATACGCTTAAAAGTTTTGCCAGCTATTTGATGGAAATGCGCCTTGGTAAAGCAGCACAATTATTACAACATTCTGAATTACCAGTGGGTGATGTTTCTGTAGAAAGTGGCTTTCAAAACGTGTCACATTTCAATCGTAGTTTTAGCAAATATTATAACACTACTCCGCTCAAATTCAGAAAACAATTGTTTTAAAATAGTTTAATATGAAAATATTCGGAAAGAAAAATAATCTGATAAATTCTAGAATTTGTCAGATTATTTTTTTAGAAGACAGTATCATGGGTACGGTGCAAAATTTGAATTCATATCCCTTTATGATCAGCACTGTATCATAACCTCTCACAACTTGCAGAGATCTTATTCATATATACAAATCCAACTTAAAATTCATTTTTACAATTTTTTTTTAGGGGTTGTTTAACTATCCATATTTATTTATCTTAAACTCTAACACTTAATAATTAACTTTTTGCAGGGCAATATCCTGTACTATTTCAACACTTGCTAAGTGTAAAAAAAATGATTCAAAATAATACTTCCAATACTCAAAAGGAATCAAACTATTCTGTATCTGGTGATTCAATTACACTGGTTCAACCAATAGATTCTATAGCAGTTGAAAACGGGTATTTGATTATTGATGACAGTATTGGTCAGGTAACTATTAACTTAAAAAGTGAGAAACAAGCGTATACTAAAGAATTAATAATTTTCAGTCTTTTAACAATTCTTATCGCTCTAATTATTTGGTCTAAGTTCCTTAAAAAGAAGAAAAAACAATCTACAGTAAAGATAAAATCTAAGGAAGCTGAAAATTTAGAACAAAAACTGCTTAGTTTGATGAAGCAGGATAAAGTATATCTAAATCAAGACCTGAATTTAAAAGAATTGTCAGAAATGATAGGGGAAAATGATAAAAAAATATCCCTGTTTTTAAACAATAATTTGGGTAGTACATTTTATGATTTTATCAATGATTATCGCTTAAACCACTTTATTGAAATGCTAGAGAATTATCAAAACGAAAACTATTCTATAGTAGGACTCGCACAGGAAAGTGGATTTAAATCAAAATCAGTTTTTTACAGAGTATTCAAGAAAAAATTCAACACATCACCTTCAAACTACATTCATCATCTTAGAGAAAATGTCCCTTTACATCCAAAGGGATAAGTATTTCAAATCGGTTACTTCATATAGCTGTTTCTTTAAAATTAAGATTCGTTCAGTATTTAATTCCTTTTTTGGGAGGTTACCAGTACTAATTAAAAGATAATTATATGAAGCAAAAAAATCGACTTACTTACATTGTTATTATACTAGTAATATCCTGCTTAACAGGCTATAGATACACTAATAGTAAGCAAAAAGAAATATATATTCTGGGTACGGTACACCACCCTACCATAAACGTAAATTCCGATTCGATTTTAAGAATCATTCGTCAAATTAAACCATCTCTAATACTGATAGAGAGTGACTCATCTAATTTTGATAACCAAATGAACATCAAAAGGTATTATGAAGAAAATGAATATGGAGCGGTAAAGCAATATCTAATAGAACATCCCAGCACATTAATACGACCTTATGATTTGAATAACAGAGATGAACAACGAATACAGAATGGATTGTATGCAGAAGCCGGTTTTGCCTTTGAGCTACTAAATCAAATGCATTCAGCAGGGAAATTTTCACAGAATGATTCGATTTCCTGGAATCGTTTCAACACATATTGGCGTGAGTATGAACTTTTATTAGGTGGTACTTTGGTCGACTTAAATGCTGTTAAGTCAGAAGTCATTATAGACTCTGTATCCTATTACCAATATATCAAAACAAACAATATCATCGAGTCCTATCCAATATTCACAGAATCAACTTTAATAGGAGCTAATAATGATACTATAACAATTAAAGATTACTTTAAAAATTGGAGTGATTTTGAATACCATAAACGGAATAATGCAATGGTTCAAAATATTATAAAACATATTCACAGCACTAAGGCAACTCGGATACTGGTACTTACCGGTATAAAACACAAATCACCTCTTAAAAAAGCGTTATCTGAAAAACCGAATGCATTACGTTTTAAGATGATTGAAAGCTACTGAATGAATCAAAAAAACCCATTAAAATGTCCCGATACTTCTAGAGGAACTGATTCATCCTAAAATACTATATGTATATACTTAATAATTAGCAGATTGCACCCATGTTATTAATCAAGCTACATCGAGTAAATTGTATGCACATAGCATTGTGCTTTGTATTCAGCATCGGTACACAGGCTCAAAACAATGCGCTTGAGAAGCGAAATGAACTGAAGCTATTTTCAGGAATTGGAACGGCCCTAGTCAAAGACTTAACGTTTTCACCATTACATTATAGAGCTGCTACAGTAGCATATGCGTTACAATACACTCGTAAATTCAAAAGAAGCAAATTTATTTTAGAACTTGATTTTTCTAATCCCACCTTACAAACGCAATTTTCTGACTTTTTTGAGACCGATTTTTACACTGTAAATATTGAACTAGGTTTTTTAAGAAGAATGAGGGGTACAGATATTTTTAAGGCGTTTACAGGTGTTAAGCTGCATTCCTTTACTAATTTATTATTTTATGATGGTACAGAATCCATTAGCTTTTTTGCGGTACAAACACTCGATCTCGCTTTTGAAGCTGCCTTTAAGTTAACTACTAAAAGTAATTTTTCAAGCGCTATTGATATTCCAGTATTTGGGTTGTTGGCACGTCCTGCTTACACCAATTGGGATGTTTTTATACTAGAAAATGAGGACAATCCACTTCGTATCCTACTTCGGGGAGATTTTACATCCTTAACCAATTTTTTTGGCTTGAATTGGAAAACGAACTATGAATATCGTATTTCAAATCCACTAGCAATACAGCTACAAAATACGCTGCGATATTACAAAACAAATTCGCTTCGAGAATCGCGAATAGTAACCAATCAACTTTCATTAGGACTCGCTTTTACATTTTAGCTATGAAAAATATATTCAAATTAATCTTATTAATGTTGTTTGCGGTTTCATGCGAAGCTACCTTTTTAGGTAATGATGAAGGGAATACTTCTGAAAACAATTTTGAATTGCTATGGCATGATTTTGATGAGCATTACAGCCTGTTTAACGTTAGAGGTTTTAATTGGGATAGTATATACAGCGTGTATCGTCCTCGAATAACAGAAAGTACCTCTCAAAATGAGCTATGGGATGTTTTTGTTCAAATGACCTCCTATCTTGATGATTCGCATGTCTTTATTTTTGATCCAGCAACTGAAAATTTGGTTGCATCTGGCTCAGAAAATGAAGCACAAATTGAAGCAGAGACCAGTCCAGAACTCGTTCGAAACAGTTACATTCAAAACCCTAAACCTATTCCTAACACACCAGAAAATGAACAGTTTTTTTATGGTGTGACCCTTACTGAAAATATCGGTTACCTTTTTCTACAAGGAATGGATTTTGATGCATCACGAATGGATATCGTTGTACATGATTTGGCATCAACTAGAGGGCTCATTATCGATATACGGAACAATGAAGGAGGTAGCGATCGGGTTGCCGCAGAAGTAGCGGGAAGATATACAACTGAGCGGAAGCTAGCATATTCTGTACAAGAAAAAAATGGCCCTAACCATAATGACTTTGCAAACAAAAAACTATTCTACACGGAGACTTTAGGCACTCAAAATTATACGAAACCCATTGTTATTCTCACAGATCAAGAAACGGTAAGTGCTGCCGAGATCTTCTTAATACGAATGAAAACACTTGATAATGTCACTCAGATTGGCGATGTCACAGCCGGTGATTTTTCAGATGTCAGTACACGACGTTTTTTACCCAATGGATGGCAATATCAATACTCCATTTTTAAAGTACTGTTACCAAATGGAAGTTCTTTAGACGGTATTGGGCATATTCCCGATATCTATGTCAGAAATACAATTGAAGATCTAGAGAATGGTCATGATAAGGTACTGGAACGGGCTATCGCATATTTAAACGAGTAATGAGGTATTAAAATTTATTCATCAACAATGAAACAACTAACCATATATAAGTTTTTATCAAAGTACAACAGCTTAAAAATAATAGGCATATTCTTTATAGCATTGTTTAGTGTATCAAAACCAGTTAAGGGACAGGAAAAAAAAGCGATTGACATATACAAAGATGCCATTGCCGCATTAGAAGAAAGTAATTATGTGTTAGCAGCCAATCATTTTGATAAACTTATTGAATCTAGAGGGTATGACCTATTATCAAACACCTTATATAACGGTGCTTGTATTTATGCCTTAAATAATGAAAATGAAAAGGCCTTCAAAATTTTAAATCATTTAGCTACCGAAGCTTTTTATGATAATTATGATCATATATCTAGTGATACCGATTTAAAACACCTACATGGCTCGGAGAATTGGAAAAACCTATTGGTACAAATTGCCGAAAACGAAAAAACCAAACCTATGCGCAGGCGTGCATATATTGAAGAAGCCATACTGCAGGCAAAAAACATTTTAGAAAAAGATAACGGAAACTTGTGGGGCGCGAACATCTGGAGTGATGCTCTTTTGATTCTGGATGAAGATTATTCTGCTTATAGTTTTGATACTTTAAAAAACAGTCAAACAACTAACAATATTTTGCATAAGGCAAAATTTCAGCCAAATACATTGTCCTTCACCAATACTCGGCAATTATTTCAAGGAAAACGGTATGCTACTGTTTTGTACGATTATCTCGAAGATGAAGGCGAAACCATAATCCACGAGTTGTTTCATATTTATCACCTAAAACAAATTGATCTTAATGGAGACCCTATCCCCTATCTAGATACATATGAAGGGAGATTATTACTTAGAACCGAATACCAAGCCTTAAGAAATGCCTTGGCAGCAGCAAAAAAGAATAGTAGGAAAGTAGCTTTTCAGTTTCTAAGAGATGCCATCTATTTTAGAAGCAAACGACAATCATTAAATAATGAACTTAAAAAGGAATTAGAAATTGAAACGCTTGAGGGTTTAGCGCAATATACCGGATATCAACTGGGTCCAAGAAAAGACAAATTTCAGCTCGCCATCGACGAGCTTACTTTTTGGGAATCTAGCGACACTTATACACGGAATTTTCCGTATGCGACCGGTCCAGCTTATGGTTTTCTTTTTGACTATTTAGTGATTTCATGGCGTTCAAACCTAGATCACCTTTACGATTTCAAACAGATTGCAATGAACACTATTTTCACCAACCAACCTAATATTACAAAAGCATATGAAATTGAGGCGAAACGGCGAAATAATTTCAACACCATAGAATCCGAAGAGCTTGAGAAAAAAAGAAAACAAGATCAACTAATTACCTTCTATTCCGAGCTTTTTTATAAATCACCCGTGGTCAAAGTAAAATTAGAAAAAGGATATGCCGCTAGTTATGACATGAATGGTACTATGATGCTTGATGACGATATAGTGTATAGTCAAATTTCAGGACAAGGGCATCGAGCTATTGATTTTGGAAATTTTACCACTGTAACAGGGAAAGATCGGTTAGGTACAGGTGGAATTCTCTATAAAAAACAATTGGATGAATGGTGGTTCCCTCAACCTACTTATATTAAAGAAAATGTCATAAGAGGTGATAATTATGAAATACAATTAAACTCGGGTTGGCAAATTGAAAAAGTAAAGAATACTGAAGATTATATCATCCAAAAAAAATCAACCCAACACTAAAGTAAATTTTATGTAATTAGGTTTTGTAAATCATTTTGGTTTTCATACAAGAGATTGAATTACTTGACCAAAACTAATCCTTGTTAATTCAAATGGGCCTCTATATATGCCTTAGGGCTCATCCCTGTTTTCTTTTTGAACAGTCGAGAAAAGTATTGCGGATATTCAAATCCCAATTTGTAAGCAGTCTCGGAAATAGAATTAGTTGGATTCAGCAGCATATTCTTGGCTTCATCAATAACAAATAGGTTGATTTGATCAACGGCCGTTTTACCTGTTTCTGCCTTTATGGTGTCACTCATGTAGCGATGACTTATATTGAGTTGTGATGCCATCCATTCTACAGTTGGGATGCCATCTTCGGCAGATAGATTTTGTTCAAAATAGGTGTTCAATATATCATTGAACTTCGTGAATAGTACCTTATTGTCATCGGTTCTGTCAAGAAACTGTCTTTTATAAAATCGGTCGGCATATTTGAGCAATGTTTCCAAATGTGAAATGATAATTTCCTTACTGAACTCATCCTGATTGTTTTCATATTCGATCTTCATGTTTTTGAAAATATCCTTTACAGTCTGTTCCTCTTTTGGAGATAAATGCAACGCCTCATTTACATTGTAATTAAAGAAATTGTACTTTTTTATTTTTTGATAAATCTCCAGATTACGGATGTAGTCCTTATGGAAAGCGATATGATAACTTTCAGAGCTGAACACAATGTCTTTAAAGCTTAATTTTTGATTAGGTGCTGTAAATAAAAGCATGCCATTACTGCAATCGTATTTGGTACGACCATAAGTAAGTTCACCGGAAATAATATTCTTGAAGCTAATACCATAAAACTGACAATTCAGTTCTACAGGTTCATTAAAAGCATAAGTATCGCAGCTTTTTTCTTCACCTTTTTTTAGTCGTGTATGTACGACACTAAATAAAGGGTTTTCAGGTTCTGGTAAATCAAAATATTCATGAAATTCAGCAATATTTTTAAAATCTAAAGTTGGCATATTTTTACTGATTACATTAAGATACCATTTTTGGCTTGTATAGAAGGAGGCAAATCAGTCTCTCCTAGCATTTCGCGTAAATCGATTTCAATCACTCTACATAACGACAACATGGGTATATCATTTGCCATCCCTTGAAATGGATTTTCAGAATAGTCACCCACAATTTCCATCATTACATATACCCAGCCAATTAATGCCGTGATAGGAATTGACAGCCAAAACCCCCATTCACCTACTTTCTGTAATTCTGGTATCATACTAAAAGGCAGTAGCATGATAAAAATCCCAATAAAAACCCTACTCATATTGGCATACTGACGCGGCAATGGAAATTTTTTAATGCGTTCGTTTTTACCCTGGAGAGTGTAAAAACTTTTCAAAACAATACCCATTTCCATATGACGGAAATCATCGATTAGACCTTCTTGGCGCAATGCCTTTATATCTCGCGATTGTTCATTGATAATTTGTGTAGCTGTGTTGACGTTGTTTATTAATCTATCATGCTCGCTAGGTGGTAAGAAGTTTTTAAGTTCCGAACGGGTAACATCATCATCAATCAAACCAATCCCAAATTTTTCTCTATATCTTTTTGCTAATCTACCTGTCCCACCACCTTGATTGATATGTTCCCAAGGTGTTGGTACTAGCAACTGACTCCTGTGTGCGTATAACCATGCGATATGACGATAAATTAATCGTTTTTTTATTTTATGGATTTCTTTTTCATTTATTGCTTTATCTATAAATAAATTAGAAATATAACCATCAACATACATACCCCAAGTTCGGCTATCGTTGACGATGCCACCCCAAATTTTTCGAGCTTCCCACATTCTATCATAGGACTGATTGTTTTTAAAGCCCACGTAAAATGCAACGGCAGTACCCACAACTGAAACGGGTAACCATGGAATATTCAATTCAATGATATTAAAACGATACAGCGCTGCAATTGCTCCCATTAAAAGCAAAAGCCACGTTATGTGATGCCATGACCATTTGAAAATTTTGCTTATGGAAATACTTTTATTTACAATCATATTTTTTAGTTAGAAAGGTAAGATCCGAAAATAATTTTTAAAACCTTGCTAATTCCTAATTTTGGCTACTGTAATTGTGAGTCTGATATAAATTTTGCTTGACTATTTTTTCGCAAGTTGAAGGATATCAATAGGGGCTATTACCCTTTTACCATATCCGTTTTTAGTAGCTTTAATCATCGCTAGTCCAATTTGAGCGGTATCGACTACTGAATTTGAAGCCAGACGCTTCATCAGTTTCAGCAGCCAAGTCATATTGTTAATTAAAACTCTATAGAGTTTGCTACTTGGAGATACTCCTCTTACTGGAATAATCATACCTGGGCGGAACATAAATGCTTGCTTAAATCCGAGTTTTAATATGTCATTCTCCGTTTTACCTTTTACGCGTGCCCACATGTTTCCTTTTTCGTTAGACTTGGTACCTTGTCCCGAAACGTATATAAAAGTCATGTTAGGATTTAGTCCAACCAGTACTTTTGCTAATGCCATAGTATAATCATAAGTGAGCTTGGTGTACTCTTCCTCTTTCATTCCAGCCGAACTCACACCCATACAGGCGTAACAGGCATCATAATCTACCAGTTGCTCCATTACAGAAATAAATTCAGAAAAATCTTGTTGAAGAAGCTCCTTTAGTTTTGAATGGTCAACACCTACGCTTCTTCTTGAAATAGACAATACTTCCGTAATTTCTTTGCTATCTAAGCATTCTAATAAAACACCTTTACCAACCATGCCCGTAGCTCCCGTAATAATTACTTTCATAATTTATTTCTTTAAAAGGTAGAGAACATTCTCGTTCTCTACCTTACAATTTTATTTATTGAAGAATTCTGCCACAGCATCTGTTGATAATTTTACTGCTTCTGGTTTCCAGTAAAAATCTACATGACTGAATTCATCAACTGCTAATACCTCTGGGTTATTAGTTAATTTGTCGATAAATTGAGTTGAACAAATAGCCGTTGCTGCTTTGGTGCCATATACAACAAGGGTTGGTTGTACGATTTTATCAGCGTATGCTTCTGCAATAGAAATAAGCGATTGCATAGGTTGGTCACCAATATGTTCGCAAGTAAAATGTTCAACTTTTCCTGGTCCCGCTACGCCATCTTTACCATAAAAATTATAGGTATCATCTGCCATAGGAGTTCCTGTGGCAACAAATTCTTCTCTGGTCATACTGTCGTTAAGAACAATTGGCCAAGTGTAATCTGCTTCTCCTGTTTCATACATTTTTTGCTTTGAAGCGTTTGCTCCGGCAATCACCATATTAGCGATATCTCTGTTACCCCATTGAAAAGCATCTGCTGCCATCATTCCTGAAACGGTAGCAATTTTCTTAATTCTGTGGTCGGTTACAGCGGCTGAGGCAATGATGGAACCTCCTTGACATACACCAAGTCCGTAGATTTCATCAACGAACGGTAATGTTCCTAAATAAGAAACGGCATCCCAAGTATTTTCAATTAAACGAAACATATATCTTGATTTTTTGTATTCTCCTGGTAATGCTGGTGAATCTCCCATTCCAAGATAATCGAATCCAAGATATATGAATCCTCTTTTAGCCATTTCTGGACCATATATGGCTGGAATTTGCCCCTTAACTTGGGGAAACGGACTCGCTCCAACAAGAGCTTTGTACTTTTTATTAGAATCAAATCCTTCTGGAAGGTATAAATCTCCTGCTAATTGTACTCCAAATGATGTAAATGTTACGTTGTTTTTTCCTGCTTGTAATTTCATAATTTATGTGTTTAAAAGTTTTGTATTTATTATTTAATGACAAAACTACTTCGCAAGTGAGCCTTAACTCTTAAACATTTTCGTTGAAGATGTATACATTTTGGTAAACTGGATAAATTGGTTGCTGAAGAAAGTACACCCCGTATGTAGAGTGTGCAAAATAGCAGTTTTGAAAAACGGAATCTGTCTACAATTTGGAACTTAAAGAATTATCTTCTGTGATCCTGAAAGAGTTAGATGGTGCACTAGCATGCTGCCGAACTGGATTGCTTGCTTTACAGATAGAAAATCCATTACCTAGAGTAATGAATTTTCTACGTGTAGCGACCTCGGTAAGATTGTCTCGCCCCATTGGACATCCTCTTAAAGCACCGCTTTGAAAATAGTCAAAAATAAAACGCTCAAGCAAGCTTGGTAGCCCTATCGTATTTATACCAAAGCTGAGCAGGATTACCTGCGCCTTGAGCTCAGTAGTCTAAATAACAAGCAACAAATCATAGATTTGTACTTTTTTGTTTGTATTCGGATTCTTGAACAAATTCAAATCTCATACAAACAAAAAAGCTCACCAATGAGTGAGCTTTTCATTCTTCAGTGACCTCGGCAGGATTCAAACCTGCAACCTTCTGAGCCGTAATCAGATGCGCTATTCAGTTGCGCCACGAGGCCTTATTTTCGACTTATTACCTATCTGAGTCGTAATCAGATGCGCTATTCATCCCGATAACTATCGGGAGCGCCACGAGGCCTATTTAACACAAAAACATTTCTGCTTTTGCGGGTGCAAATATACTGTTTTAATAAAACACCATCCAAACAATTTTTAAACAATTATATGCCTTAATTTTGATGTATGATTAAAGAGGCCACCGTTAGTACCTTCGAAGCGATGTTTGAACCGGATTTAATTCGACAAATCCAACAAAGTGCCATCGAACAATCCTATGAAAAAAATGATATCATTATAGACATTGGTCAACCCATGTCTCACATACCCATCGTATTAGATGGCAGCATCAAAATCGTTCGGGAAGATGACGACGGAAAAGAACTGTTACTTTATTTTCTTGAAAAAGGTGATAGCTGTGCCATGTCACTCACATGTTGTATTGGTGATGCCAAAAGCAAAATAAGAGCGACGGCAGAGACTGATGTCAAATTAATCATGATTCCTTCGAATAAAATGGAAGAATTCATGTCCAAATACGATAGCTGGCGGTTTTATATTTTGAAAAACTATCAAAATCGTTTTGAAGAAATGTTAGAGACGATCGATACCCTAGCATTTATGAATATGGATGAACGCGTGCATCGGTATTTATTTGATAAAACCCAGATTGCAAATAGTAATGAGATCATTATAAAACATTATGAAATTGCAGAGGACCTTAACACTTCTCGAACGGTAATTTCAAGGCTCCTTAAAAAATTGGAAATTGAGGGGAAAATAAAACTTGGAAGAAACAAGATCATCTTTTTAAAAAGTTAGGTGACTTTTATCACACTCATCTAGCTTAACTCACATTAATTTTGCAATAAAAATTACATGGAAATACTCCTATCTCCCTGGCCATGGTACATATCAGGCCCATTAATTGCCGCTGTTATGGCATTACTTATCTATTTTAGTAAAACTTTCGGAATGTCATCTAATTTGCGAACTCTTTGCGCTATAGGCGGTGCAGGAAAAAGAGTTTCCTTTTTTAAGTTTGATTGGAAAGCACATCAATGGAATTTGGTGGTGGTATTAGGTGCTGTAATTGGTGGCTTTATTGCTCATTTTTTACTTTCTGACCCAATAAATATCGCTTTGAATGAAACAACAATTACTGCACTAAATGAAATGGGATTCAACAATGTTGGCAACACCCTATTACCTCATGAAATATATGGTGAAGATGCTGTTTTTAGCTTAAAAGGATTGGCAATTTTAGTCATAGGAGGTTTCTTAGTAGGTTTTGGCACCCGATATGCTGGTGGTTGTACATCCGGTCATGCTATTACGGGTTTAAGTAGTCTTCAAAAACCATCATTAATTGCTGTTATTGGTTTCTTCATTGGAGGTTTAATTATGACACATTTTATTTTACCATTAATTTTTTAACCACTGAATAAATGAAGTATTTAAAATTTTTATTGGTTGGTATTTTCTTCGGAATTGTATTGGTAAAGTCTGAGGCGGTTTCTTGGTATCGTATTTTCGAAATGTTTCGATTTGAATCTTTCCATATGTATGGAATTATAGGCACTGCTGTTTTGAGTGGTATTTTATTCTTACAAATAGGAAAACGCTTAGGGCTAAAAAATACCGAAGGCCACTTGATTTCAGTTCCTAAAAAGGACGCTGCTTTATTTCGCTATATTTTTGGCGGTACTATTTTCGGACTAGGTTGGGCGCTAGCAGGCGCTTGTCCCGGTCCTATGTACATTTTAGTAGGAACGGGCGTATTTTCAATGTTAATAGTGATTGCAGCAGCTATATTTGGTACTTATGTATATGGTGCCTTAAAAGATAAACTACCGCATTAATGGAAACTGTTGAAATAATAGGGTATATCGCAGCACTTTTAATAGGCATCATTTTGGGCTTGTTAGGAGGCGGAGGATCGATATTGACTGTACCACTACTAGTTTATATAATGGGTTATAATCCCGTGGTCGCTACGGCCTATTCCCTATTTGTTGTAGGAACTTCATCCATTGCAGGGGTTGCACAAAAACTTCGCATGGGACTTGTTGACCTTAAAACAGGGTTCTCTTTTGTATTTCCATCATTTATTGCTGTTTATCTATCTAGAAGATATTTAGTGCCCGCCTTACCAGAAACATTCTTCAAAATAGGTGATTTTGAATTCACCCAAAGTATGGGCTTAATGCTATTTTTTGCGTTTGTTATGTTATACTCGGCTTTTGCAATGATTCGATCTAAAAACAGTGAAGAAAGCGCAACAAAAATTCCATATTATCAAATTTTCATACAGGGTATCGCAATTGGTTTTATTACTGGAATGATTGGTGCTGGGGGCGGATTTTTATATGTTCCTGCCTTGGTACTTTGGTCTGGGTTGCCCATGAAAAAAGCTGTAGGCACATCCTTGGTTATTATCGCCGTAAATTCCCTCATTGGGTTCAGTGGTGACGTGCAAAATCTCGATATTGAATGGGTGTTTTTACTAATATTCTCACTATTAACACTAATCGGCGTACTTATCGGAGGGAAGCTCTCTAAATATGTACCTAACAAAAAACTAAAAAGAAGCTTTGGTTACTTTATACTGATTATGAGCTTTTATATTATTTACAAGGAGTTGCTATAAGAAAATGTGATGATTGTCACATTCAAAAGAGTCAATTCTTAATACCTTTGAAAAAAATTAACGAAGATGAAGATAGAACAAATTTATACCGGATGCCTAGCACAAGGGGCCTATTATATAGAATCAAATGGTGAAGCGGCTATTATCGATCCGCTTCGCGAAACACAACAATATATTGACAAAGCAACATCAGAAAATGCAACAATAAAATATGTTTTCGAGACTCATTTTCATGCCGATTTTGTTTCGGGGCATGTAGACCTAGCTAAAAAGACAGGGGCTACCATTGTTTACGGCCCTACCGCTAATACAGACTATGATATACATGCTGCTAAGGATAATGAGATCTTCAACTTAGGAGATATACAGATTAAAGTTTTGCATACTCCTGGCCATACACCTGAATCATCTACGTATTTGGTGATTGATAAAAATGGAAAGGAACATGCTATTTTCTCAGGTGATACGCTTTTTTTAGGTGATGTTGGTAGACCTGACCTTGCCATTAAAAGTGATGTAACCAAAGAAGATTTAGCGGCCATGCTATACGATTCGTTACGTTCTAAAATCATGACCCTACCGGATGATGTTATTGTTTATCCCGCACACGGTGCCGGATCTGCATGTGGTAAGAATTTGAGCAAGGAGACTGTTGGTCTACTTGGCGATCAAAAGAAAACAAATTATGCACTTCGGGCTGATATGACCAAAGAAGAGTTTGTAAAGGAAGTGTTAGAAGGTATTCCACCGCCACCGCAATATTTTTCAAAAAATGCGATGATGAACAAGATGGGTTATGCCGAGTTCGAAGAAGTGTTGAAAAAAGGAGATTCTCCTCTTGATCCAGATACCTTTGAGGCGTTAGCCAACCATGAAGGGGCACTTGTATTAGATGTGCGAACACAAGAAGATTATGTTACATCTCACATTCCAAACTCGATATTCATCGGTTTGAACGGAAGTTTTGCTCCTTGGGTGGGGGCATTAATTACTGATTTGCATCAGCCCATTTTATTGTTGACGCCAGAAGGAAAGTCTGCAGAAGCAGTTACGAGATTATCTCGTGTCGGCTATGATAATACCCTTGGTTATCTTGAGGGTGGAATTCAAGCTTGGAAGCACGCCGGAAAGGAAATTGATACTTTAAAATCAATAAGTGCTGAGGCATTTGCAAATGCATATACATCGGGTAACATTCATGTATTAGATGTAAGAAAAGATGGTGAATACAACGCAGCGCATCTAGACAACGTTCAACATTTCGCTTTAGATTACATTAATGATCAAATGAATGAAGTTGATCGAGATAAAGAGTATTATATACATTGTGCCGGAGGTTACCGATCGGTAATTGCAGCTTCTATTTTAAAAGCAAGAGGTTTTAATAAGTTGATTGATATTGCAGGAGGATTTGGTGCAATAAGAAAAACTGATTTGTCCATTACAGAAACGGCTTGTTCTTCCACCAAATAAATAAATGATTGATGTCTTGACGGAGCTACTCTCGATTTTCATCGCCGTAAATGGTAGTATGCATACCAGCAATTTTCCATTGGTTCCCTATTTTTTCCATTAGGCGGGTTTCTCTTTTCAAACCTCGCTCCGGATCCTCTTGGTTATAGCTAACCCATGCCCCATTCTCATAAAGACGCACATCAATATCCTGCAACAGCTGTGGCAACGGATCTGGCTCAGGATGGTCCTTGAAATAGGTGAGTACAAATTGGTTTATTTCATTCCATCCAACTGTTTCAGTCATCGTACTATCTGTAAATTGCATATATGTTTTGGTCACATAGGCTTCATGAACCCACTGATCTTTCCAAGTTTCGTAATCTCGCGTAAAGGCAGCCTTAGTTTCTTCATTTAATACTGATAGAATCGCTGCTTTCTCTTTAGTATAACGACCTTTAGCATCCGAAATAGTTTCATTGGCATCGGTTGGCACAGACGTTTCCTTACAACTAAATAATGAAAAAACAACCAACATGGTAATGATGATGAAATTTGAATTCATAAAACAATTTTTATCTCTAAAACAGTGTATTGGCAATACAGATTTAGACTATTTCTGCGCTTAATCCGGCTTGCAACAATTTTGAGCAACGCGGTTTTAAATCTTCGTAGGGTCCGGTTTTAACTGTACACTTACCTTTGTAATGTACAATGATGGAGCATTGCTCTGCTTGTTCTGGAGTGTGTTCACAAGCATAAATAAGCGTATCGATGACATGGTCGAAAGTGTTTACATCATCATTATACAAAACAATTTCGTTTTGCTTAACTACTTCTTCATCCAGAAGAACTTCCTCTAATATTTCTTCTTTAACGCTCATCTTAGCAGCCAAATTAATGAATGTCAATCAATTCAAAAAATAATTAGCATTAAGTTTTGTTAACAAATAAACAACCCACCCATTCATTTTTCTCCACATTTTTAAGGAACTCCAATCCGAGTAATTCGCATTTTTGCTTAATCTCCGGAATATCATCTTTATAGAACCCACTTAAAAAAAGTAATCCATCCTTTTTTAATACTGAAGTGTACTTAGGAAGATCTGCTAACAGTATGTTTCTGTTAATATTTGCAATCACACGATCATAAGTTTGATTATTCAACATACTCGCATCTCCTAAATAGGCTTTAATGTTCTCACATTTATTTCTATCGATATTCTCAATTGTATTCTCATAGCACCATGTATCAATATCAATTGCATCAATGTTAGCTGCATCCATTTTGGAAGCCATAATAGCAAGAACACCTGTACCACAACCCATATCTAACACATCTTTATCATCAAATTCCTGTTCCATCATCAATTGTAACATCATGTGTGTTGTTTCATGATGACCCGTACCAAATGACATTTTAGGTTCGATAATAATATCATATAGGGTTGTTGGCTTTTTATGAAAAGGTGCCCTTACCGTACATTTCTCAGCAACAACAATAGGATCAAAACTACGCTCCCATTCGGCATTCCAATTTACTTGCGCTATTTTTTCTGAGGTGTAACTTATTTTAAATTCATCCGATTGTAAAATGAAAATATCTTCGAAAATAGACGGTGTAAAATCCACTTCTTGGATGTAAGCGGTAAACCCAGTCTCAGTTTCCACAAAACTCTCAAAACCGGCATACCCTAATTCTGCAATAAGAATTTCGGTAGCCGGTTTTAAGGGTTTAATCGTAAAATGGTATGCAAGGTAAGTGGACATGTTCTTTTTGAGCTATACTATTGTTAAACGTATTTGGATGCTCTTTGTATTCTTCTAAGAAGAGGTTTCGACTGCGCTCAACCTGACATTAGTCTTTTGTCTACATTGCATCAATAATCGCAAAAAAGTCATCGGCTTTAAGTGATGCACCACCAATTAACCCACCGTCGACATCTGGTTTTGAAAAAATTTCTTTAGCATTCGCTGGCTTCACACTTCCACCATATAAAATAGATACTTCGTCAGCTATTGCATTTCCATATGCCAATGCGATCGTTTTTCTGATGAACTCATGCATTTCTTGTGCTTGTTCAGGAGATGCGGTTTCGCCCGTACCAATGGCCCAAACCGGTTCATATGCTAGAACAATATCTTTCCAAGCACTGTCAGGTAGTTGAAAAAGTGCATTTTTAAGTTGACTTTCTACCACATCAAAATGTTTTCCTGCCTTTCTGTCTTCTAATTCTTCACCAAAGCAAAATATGATTTGCATATTATGCTCTAAAGCAACCTCCACCTTTTCTGCTAAAAGTGTATCTGTCTCACCAAAATAAGCGCGTCGTTCAGAATGACCCAAAATCACATTTGGCACCCCGATGGTTTGCAACATATTGGCAGCAATTTCACCTGTATATGCTCCACTAGACGCCTGATGCATATTTTGTGCGGCTACCTCAATTGCTGTATCTCTGTCTTCGCAATTAATAACGGGAACTAGATTTACGAAGGTTGGAGCTACTATAATTCGCTTTCCATTACTATCAAAATTTTTCAATTTTTCACTAATTCCAGCTACTAAATCTTCTGATTGTACACTGGTAAGGTTCATCTTCCAATTTCCCGCTACAATTTTCTTTCTCATTTTTACTTAGTTGTTATTTGGTCTGGTTACATATTTACTTTCGGATCTAACCATCCATAGATTAAGTCCACAAAAATATTGATTAAAACGAACATTGTTGCTATCACAAGTACAGAACCTGTAACGACCGGTAAGTCTTTAAAATTTAAGGCTTCTACCAGCTGTTTTCCCAAGCCGTTCCACCCAAAAATATATTCAACAAAAACGGCTCCCGCTAGCATGCTAGCAAACCAACCTGAAATAGCCGTTACAACCGGATTTAATGCATTTTTTAAAGCATGCCTCCAGATTACCTGAAAACTTGAAAGTCCCTTCGCCCTCGCCGTGCGAATGTATTCTTGTTGTAAAACTTCTAAAAGTGAATTGCGCATAAGTTGTATCACCACTGCAAGAGGACGTATACCCAAAACAATGGCAGGCAAAATCAAGTTTTTCCAACGAATAAAGATTCCTTCACCAAAGTCGTCAACTTCATACAAACTTCCCGTCATATTAAGATGCGTGTATTTATACAGTACGAAACCAAATAACCAGGCAAACAAAATAGCACTAAAAAAAGAAGGAACACTCATACCAAAAGTGCTAAAGACCTGAATCGCTTTGTCTACCCATCGATCTTTAAATAATGCGGAAACTATTCCGAATAAAATACCAAGAATAATAGCAATGGTAATGGCTGCTACCGCTAAAACAAATGTATTTGGAAGCGTCTCGGCAATAATTGCGGTTACCTTCTTATCTGTTTTTTGATAGGATTCTCTTAAATAAGGCCATTTTAAAACAATCGCACTTTTACCAAGAGTGAACAATTTAATAGCATTGTATTTTCCTTTTCTTAAATATGTGAAGTCTTCTGGGTTAGTAGAATGCCCCGAAATAAGCGAAATATCGTTTAAAAAATAGCCGTATTGTGCTAACAAGGGCTTGTCCAGTCCGTACTTTTTCTTCACTGCGACAATTTGCTCTTCGCTCTCCGCTTGACCCAATATCATCTGTGCTGCATCGCCTGGAAGTTTATTCAATAGCAAGAAAATAACGGTTACCACACCGAATAAAGTGATGCCCGCATACATTAATTTATTTATAAGCTTACTGATCAATGATTAGCGATTTATTTATTCTTTGCTGCTTCCTTCTTTAATCGCATGGCATCTTCTATAGTTAATTCCATATATACAAAGGCATCGCCATACAAAGCAAGAGCATACTCTTCTACGGTAGTATCAAAACCCATTTCCTTCCGTAATGCATTGACTTTTTTCGGTTCTTGTATCGGCCAAATAAATTCCTTACCCGGTTCGTAAGACCTTCCTTGTGTGCCATAAATCTGGGGCTTTTCTTGATGCATTAAATATCTGTCCTCCATTGTAGCAACTAAGATTTTGTCTATTTCACCGTTCTCTCCTGCTTTTTTAATAAGATCGATATAAGTCCCAATCTTATCCATATTGTGTTGAATAACATACCATATGGCATTGTTTTCAGGTTCACCGACAGTTGATTTTCCGGGATATCCATGTTTCGCCAAAATATTTTCAGCTTTAATTAGATTTACGGAATCTATTTCTCGATACAGATCAAAATAGTCTTTCGTTTCTTTTTGGACAGGAATGCCATATCGTCTTGCCACAGAATCCTTTCCTTCCTTGGTGGCTTGCATTAATGTAAACCGTATACCTTGATCTGTATTCGAAATAACCTCTAGTTGTTTTTTTAAAGCAACATTAATATTTGATAAGGGTGCTCCAACTTTCTCTAATTCAAGCTTGTCAATATCGTTATAATGTAGTTTTTGAAGGATAGTACCCTTAGATAGTTTTAAAACTCCTGGATTCGAACGGATCATCGTCTTCAAAGTAGTTTCATCACAGAAGTAAAAATCAAAATTAAATCCATATTCCTCTTTTATAGTTTTAATTTCATTGGGAGACGAAGCTGTCATTCCTATTAGCTTATAGCCCATTTTCCCAGCTTCCTCTAATTTGGGCTTCATTGCTTCAAAGCCTTCTTTTGCTGATTTATCGATACTATAAGCATGAAGAATGATAAGATGTTCCTCTTGCATTAACTGCTCTGTATAATCCACTCCATCTCGTTCCATGATGTAATCATGTATAGGTGGTTCATAACCGGGCTCAACCATTTCGGTCTCTACTGAAATAAAGGTTCCATCAGAACTAGGATAGTCGCCCGCAGTCTTAATGACCTCTTCCGTTCCGTTAACATCAAACTTCCAGTAATAATCAAAAACAGCCTTAGGCGCATCTTCAGGAACAATCATATTATCTGGAATGTTTGCTCCTATTTTATAGGGTCTAAAATCAATTGCAGGCAAGTGATTAAACATATACATTGTGTACACGGTGCTAACAATAAGTGCCAACACTGAACCAATAATGGCTATACGTTTCGTAAAAAGCGGTTTTAACTTGTGCCGATTAAAAAAGATAACCAAAATTAGGACCAATAGCACCAGATCTTTTATAAACGATTGTAGCGGAGTTAATTTCATGGCATCACCGAAACAACCGCAATCAGTCACTTTACCAGTAATGGCAGAATATCCTGTTAATCCAGTAAAAAAAATGATCAAAATTAATAAGCTCCACGACGTAAATTTTGGTGCATCACCCAGAATGAGCATTACTCCTAAAATGCATTCGAAAATGACAATACTCATCGCAATGGTCAGCGCATGCGGAGTTAAAAAATCAAGGCCTAATACCTCAGGAGCAAAGTATTCTTCCAATTTATATGAAAAACCAAGTGGATCTGTTAGCTTAACAAAACCGGAGATAATAAACAAAACGCCGACAATCATTCGGCATAACTGGAAGATGATTTGCATAAACTATTTTTTAAAACTGCTTTAAATGAATCATTGCGAACACCGCATAATTGATCATATCTTGATAGTTGGCATCGATACCTTCAGACACTAGAGTTTTACCTTTGTTATCCTCTATTTGCTTTACGCGTAGTAATTTCTGCAAAATAAGATCGGTTAATGAAGCTACGCGCATATCACGCCAAGCCTCTCCGTAATCATGGTTTTTGTCTAGCATTAATTGCTTGGTAATACCAATATGCCTATCGTATAAATCGGTCGCTTTTTCAAGATTAAGATCAGGTTGTTCGGCTATACCTAATTCAATTTGTACCAATGCCATTACTGAGTAGTTAATTATCCCAATAAATTCAGAAACCTCCCCTTCTGCTACCTTTTGTGTTTCATTTTCTTGCAAACTTCTAATACGTTGTGCCTTGATAAAAATTTGATCCGTTAACGACGGTAAACGCAGTATTCTCCATGCACTCCCGTAATCCTTCATCTTATTAATAAAAAGGTCTCTGCATTTTTTAATAATCGCGTCGTACTGTTCTGCGGTTTGCTGCATGTGATCGTTGTAAATTTGTGTAAATTTCGCTTAAATATTTTAAATAGAGAAAAGACATTTAACCAACTATGACCATAAATTGTAAAGGAACATTGATTGATCTTTCATCTCCTAAAGTAATGGGTATTTTAAATATTACCCCAGATTCATTTTACGATGGGGGTCGGTATAAAAATGAAAGTGATATCTTATTCAAAACCGAAACAATGTTAAATGAGGGCGCAACATTCATCGATATTGGTGGATACAGTTCAAGACCAGGTGCCGAACATGTTTCTGAGGATGAAGAACTAAATCGCGTAATACCTATTGTCACCTTATTAATTAAAAAGTTTCCAGAAATTATCATTTCGGTAGACACCTTTAGAAGTGAAGTAGCTAAAAAAAGTATTGAAGTTGGTGCTGCTATCATTAATGATATTTCAGCCGGAAACTTAGATGCAAATATGTTCGGAACTATTTTTGAATATCAAGTACCTTACATCATGATGCATATGAAAGGTACACCCCAAAATATGCAAAATGATCCTGAGTATGATAATCTGATAAAAGAGATGATCTATTATTTCTCCGAAAAATCGGCTAGTGCTCGTGATCATCGGATCAACGACATTATTATCGATCCCGGTTTTGGTTTTGGTAAAACTTTAAATCACAATTATGAGATTTTAAATAATCTTGAACTTTTTAAAACCCTAAAAAAACCTATACTAGTAGGGCTTTCAAGAAAATCGATGATTTATAAGATGTTAAACATCGCTCCGAAAGATGCACTAAACGGGACTACTGCATTACATAGCATCGCTCTATTAAAAGGAGCAAATATTTTAAGAGTACATGATGTCAAGGAAGCAGTAGAATGCATAAACTTGGTTGAACGATTGATTATTAATTGATTTCTTATTTAAGATTCATATATCGTATTATAAAAACAGTCTGCTGTTACCAGTTACTACTGACTAAATACATAGAATTTCTATCCAACTTATTTTCCTATTTTTACGGTACACTACCGCTGGGAGTACCAGAGAAGTATTAGTGGGAAAACAATTTTGATTGGGGGGCTAACCCAAAGTATTTAAATCTCGATTATCGAGCAAACACTAACCATTGGGCAATTTCAAATTTCTTGATTTTGGTATAATCGATATCATCGATATTATATTGGTGGCACTACTGCTCTACTATGTTTACAAATTAGTAAAGGGTACCGTAGCGATCAATATTTTTATAGGTATTGTAATCGTAACGCTGATATGGCAATTAACCAAGGCGCTTGATATGCTTTTGCTAAGTAATATTCTAGGAGCTTTCATTAGTGTCGGTGTTATTGCTTTGATTGTCGTTTTTCAACAAGAAATTCGGAAATTCTTGCTGATGATCGGTTCTACCAATTTCGCTACCCGAGGTGGTGGTATTGCTAAACGTCTCCGATTTTTAAAAGAAAATCAACTAGTCACCGAAACCGATGTTGATGCTATAGTAAATGCCTGTGCAAAAATGGCAAAAACCCGCACTGGTGTATTACTAGTTATTGAACGAAATAACAAGCTAGACTTTTTACGAAATACGGGTGACTTAATGAACGCCGAAATTAACCAACCTATTTTAGAAAGTATTTTCTTTAAAAACAGTCCACTTCACGATGGTGCCGCCCTTATATCAGGCAATTATGTAGTAGCAACACGTGTTATTTTGCCGGTTTCCAGTTCTAGAACGATTCCTTCGCGATTTGGTTTACGTCACCGTGCAGCGGTAGGCATATCAGAAAAAACCGATGCCTTGGTATTAGTCGTTTCTGAGGAAACGGGTCAAGTGAGTTATGTAAGAGATGGCGAATTTATGTTGTTTAGTGATATGGAAGAATTGGCTTTAACCCTTAAAAAAGATTTGGCTTAATGTATTGCAAAAACTGCGCTACCTATTTACCATATCAGAATGATTTTTGTGGTAGTTGCGGTGCCAAAATCGTTAAGAACCGATTTACAGTAAAAAGTATTTTTAACGAGGCAAGAGAAGAATATCTTGTTTCAGATAATAAGTTATTTCTAACTTTTTGGCACTTGCTCATAAAACCTGAATTAGTAATTCAAGGCTACATTGAAGGGATTCGAAAACGATATTTGAATGTCATTGCTTATGTTGCCGTATCACTCACGGTTTTGGGAATTTATGTTTTTTTATTAAAGAATTTTTATACAGACGATACACTTATTAACGAATTCAACACTAGTATGCTGGGCAACAGAAAACTTGAAGACCTAACACCTGAACAAAAAGAAAAGTTTATAGAGAGTAGTAAAATGTTCTCGGATGTGATGGGAAAATTCATAGATTTTCTTGGATTAATTACTATTGTTACAACCCCTATTAATGCGATTGCTAGCTATCTTATTTTTATTACAAAAAGAAAACATAATTATGCCGAACATGTTGTAATCAACTATTATATGGCTGCCCAAGCTTCCATAGCCTCGTCTCTTGCTTTAATTCTACTATTGCCTCTTTTTGGTAATTCTCCAATCCCCCCTCTAGTAATCACTCCACTTACAATTTTCTATCAAGGTTACTTATTCAAACGTCTATATAACATATCAATTTTTGAGAGTTTTTATAAAACTATTCTGTTCTACATTTTACAAACTACTATTGTAGTTTTCTTAACAATATTAATGGGAGGAATAGGTGCTTTACTTTATTTCTGGCTGTTTAAATGATTGATTCTATGAACTGTAAAAACTGTGAAATAAGATTACAAGAAGATGCCACTTATTGCCATAACTGCGGCGCGAGGGTTATTAAAAATAGATTGACATTAAGAAATTTATTTGAGCATATTTCTGAAACCTTTTTTAATTATGACAATAAACTACTAAGAACCTTTTTAACACTGGCAAAAAAGCCAGAACAAGTTGTCGGAGGTTACGTTAAAGGAATTAGAAAACGATACGTAAACCCAATTAGCTTTTTTGGATTATCAATTACCATTTCTGGTTTGTCAATCTTTTTAATAAAGCGTTTTTATCTTGAATATTTCGACATGGGTAAATGGTTCCTCCAGTTTGAAGTATTTAATAATGAAGGATCGAAAAAGATGCTCGAAAACATGTCCGCTGGTGATACGATGGAATATAGTTCGCTTATGTTTTCTATAATAATCCCGGTATTTGCATTGTTATCTTGGATTATCTTTTTGGATAAAAAATATAATTTTACAGAGCATATAGTCTTGTATTTATATACGATGTCTGGCTTATCAATTTTGACGGTAATTTTAGGTCAAATTATACTATTGATATCTCCTACTAATTATATATCCTTTATATTCTTAACTTATCCAGTATTGCTATTATATCACTGCTATGCCCTAAAACGAATTTTTGAATTGAATTTTGGACAGTTAATTCTAAGGACATTTTTGTTTTTATTTCTTTTTGGTGTTACCTACATAATCATTGGAATAGCATCCTTTATTATTGGATTATTTATGGGAACCTACGACATGCAGAGTTTTGCCCCGCCTAAGTAGCATTACTCATCAAGCCACCTCCTCGTTCATAAACTGCACTTCATACAGATTACGGTAGTAGCCATTTTCTATAGTGAGTAATTCTTCATGGGTACCTTCTTCCACGATTTTACCCTTATCCATTACAATGATCTTATCGGCCTTCTTAATGGTTGCCAGACGATGGGCTATTACGATAGAAGTTCGGCCTTCAGTAATCTTATCAGTTGCATCCTGAATAAGCTGTTCTGAATTGGAATCAATTGAGGACGTTGCTTCATCTAATACTAAAATACTAGGATTGCTTACATAGGCTCTTAAAAAAGAAAGCAATTGCCTCTGACCCGAAGATAACATCACACCGCGTTCTTTTACATTATAGTGATACCCACCTGGTAGTGATGCGATGAAATCGTGAATCCCTATCTGCTTTGCCGCTGCGGTCACTTCTTCTTCAGTAATTGTCTCATCTTTCAGTGTGATGTTATTCAATATAGTATCTGCAAATAAGAATACATCTTGTAACACTACAGCAATCTGATCTCGCAACACTTCCAGCTTAATATCTTTAATATCAATATTGTCTACCAAAATATGTCCGCTATCAATTTCATAAAAGCGACTCAACAAATTGATAATGGTCGACTTACCTGCTCCTGTAGAACCAACAATCGCAATGGTCTGCCCTGCTTTGACATCTAAGGAAATGCCATGCAACACCTCTTCTTCCGGAATATAGGAGAAGTGTACTGTATCAAAAACGATGTTTCCTTTTAATTCTAGTTCCTTAATGGTACCTGTATCTTCAATTTGAGAATCAGTATCGAGTATTTTAAAAACACGCTTGGCAGATACCATTCCCATTTGCAGCGTGTTAAACTTATCAGCTAACTGACGAAGTGGTCTAAATAGCATGGGGATATACATAATAAAAGCAAACAACTCTCCGGAAGTTGATTGTGTTTCTAGCACTACCATCAATCCGCCATACCAGGCTACAAGTCCTATGGCAATAGACGATGAAAGTTCTGCTATTGGGAAAAAGATAGAATTATACCAAATAGTTTTTAACCAGCCCTGTTTGTGTCGTTCGTTAATGGCTTTAAACTTTTCAAACTCTCTGTCTTCCCGGGTAAATAACTGTAAAATTTTCATTCCAGTTACCCGTTCTTGAACAAAGGTGTTTAAGTTGGTGATCTCCGTACGTACCTCTTCAAAGGCCTTTTTCATATTTCGCTGAAAAATACGAGTTGCATATATTATGAAAGGTAGTACTGTGAAGACCGTTAGTGCCAGTTTCCAGTTCATATAAATCATAAAACCAGCGACTACACTCATTTTCAATAAATCGCTAAAAATCGTGAACAGACCTTGCCCAAAAATATCGGCTATACGTTCCATATCAGTCACTGCTCTGGTTACCAACATCCCTACTGGACTATTGTCGTAATATTTCTTTTTAAAACCAAGCATTCTTGAAAACAGGGTAATACGCACATCACGCACTACTGATTGACCAAGCCAGCTTGCATAAAAAATGAATAATAACTGAAACAATACTTCGGCAAACAGTAATAGTATCATGATCATGATATAGTACAAAAAACCATTCTCATCTTTAACTGCAACATTTTCATCAATAGCATATTTAAGTACGCCTGGCCTTAACGCACTAGAAGCAGATAGGAAGATAGCGGAAAACAACACCACCGTAAAAATCAAACGATATGGTCTTGCAAAACCAAAAAGTCGTCTAAATAATTTAAAGTCGAAGTTATTTTCTTTTTTATTTGCCATTTATGTTACAACAATTTTATACTGCTTGGATATTCAATTTTTGATAGGTATAGTGCATGACCCGGAGCAGAAGCTCCAGCTTGCTTACGATCTTTACTTTCGATCACATCGATCATGTTTTTCACATCCATGTCTCCGAGACCTATAGGTAACAACGTGCCCACAATTGCACGAACCATATTGCGCAAAAAACGATCTGCCGTAATGGTAAAGATCAGCATATTATCTTGTTTTCGCCAAACAGCCTTGGTTATTTTACAATTATATGTTTTTACATCGGTATTAGAACGTGAAAAACATTTAAAATCAGTATAATTCAATAATAAAGCTGATGCTTTATTAAGACGGTCAATATCTAATGACCTATTGTGTTGATAGGCGGTGTCAGTCAAAAAAGGATCTTTTTTTAGTGTAATCAGATATTCATAGGTGCGTGCTATAGCATCAAATCTAGCGTGGGCTTCCGCAGTTACCGGAAAGATATGATAAATCGCCACATCATTTGGTAAAAACGAATTAAGCTTTCTACATAATTCGAAACTATCAAATTCTCTTTCGGTTTCAAAATGTAAATAATATTGCTTCGCGTGAACTCCAGTATCGGTTCTGCCACACCCGACTACTTTGACGGTTTCTCTAATTAGTGTAGAAAGAGCTTTTTCAACGACTTCTTGCACGGTAATAGCGTTAGGCTGCGCTTGCCAACCGTGATAGTTTTTTCCGTTATAAGCCAGTTCAATAAAATACCTCAAGGAAATGTCGTGAATTTGAAAAAACAAATATACTTTTAATCTTACTATCTGGTTTATTGTATTAACTTTTGATTGTGATAAGTACAATCCAAAATGCTAAATAATTGAAGAAAATCCTATTACTTTCTGATACTCATAGTTATATAGATTCACAAATTTTGAAATATGTTGATCAAGCAGATGAAGTATGGCATGCCGGTGATATCGGTCATTTAAAAGTAACAGATCAAATTAAAAAAAGAAAGCCTTTAGTAGCCGTTCACGGTAATATAGATGATGCCAAGATTAGACAAGAATTTCCGGAGCACCAACGATTCTTATGTGAGGAAGTGGATGTTTGGATAACACATATTGGTGGCTACCCTCCAAAGTATAATATAAGGGTAAAAGATGAGATAAAACTGAACCCTCCCAAGCTGTTCATATGTGGGCACAGTCATATTTTAAAAGTAATACCTGATAAAAAATTGGGGGTGTTACATATGAATCCGGGAGCCATTGGCAAACATGGTTTTCATACCGTTCGTACTATGCTTCGCTTTACTATTGAGGGATCAGATATCAAAGACCTAGAAGTTGTAGAAATGAAGCGTTAGAGGGAGTCTACAACAAAATAGAATAGGCGAACTCAACATTTTGAACTAACTAACCCAACCTTCCCGCCCAAGTAAATTTGCGATATGGGCAAAATGATGTTGGCTATGCCAAGCATAGATTCCAGTTTGCTTCTTAAGATTAATTTCAACATCTCCTTCCGGATGTATGTAGCTTCTGCTTAACTGTTCATCGGTCAAGCTTTTTATGGTAGCAACCAGTTTCGCATGAATGGCCTTTAAATAGTCCAATGAAATCTGAATAGGCAAGAACTTTGCGTCTTCTAGCTCAGCCCATTCTTGTTCAAAATATGCCTTAATTCTGGGTTTATTTTCCGTCAATGTCCATTTAAAACGGGTATAACTATGATGATGACTATCCGCCAAATGATGGATAGTTTGGCGAACTGTCCAACCTCCTGGACGGTATGGTGTGTTAAGTTGATCATTATCCAAAGCACTCACTAATTTTTCAAGTTTTGCAGGGAATTCTTCAAGTACCTTGATCCACTCTTCAAGTTGTTCATCGGTATATACCTCCGGTGCTTCAAATTGGCCAATTGGATAACGAAGTAGATCTAGTTGATCAGTCATGAAAATAGTCATTTATAAAAGTTAAAAATACAGTAAATCTTGCGGTGATTTACTAACAATTAAAAGTATAACAAAACCCTAACATATTAATCTACTAAATAAGTAGATTAATGGTTAATTTTGAAGAAATAACTTAAAAATAAACATCATGGCAACATTAAGACTAGGCGATATAGCCCCCGATTTTATAGCACAAAGCTCAGAAGGAACTATTAACTTTCACGAGTACCTGGGAGATAGCTGGGGAGTGTTGTTTTCACATCCGGCAGACTATACACCTGTTTGCACTACCGAATTAGGTACCGCTGCAAAATACAAAGACGAATTTACCAAAAGAAACACGAAAGTGATAGCACTAAGTGTTGATGGATTAGCATCTCATAAAGGGTGGATTAACGATATTAATGAAACACAGCAAACAACAGTTAACTTTCCCATAATTGCTGATGAGGATAAGAAAGTTTCCAACTTATATGATATGATTCACCCAAAAGCGGATAGTAATTTGACCGTACGATCTGTTTTTGTTATTGCACCCAATAAAACCATCAAACTAATTATTACCTACCCAGCATCAACGGGTCGTAATTTTGATGAATTACTTCGTGTTATTGATTCATTGCAGCTAACCGCATACCATAAAGTTGCAACCCCGGCAAACTGGGAACATGGTCAGGAAGTTGTAATAAGTCCATCAGTAAGTAATGAAGAAGCAACGGTCCTTTTCCCTAAAGGATTCAAGGAGGTTAAACCTTATTTAAGGTTGACCGAACAGCCGAACTTGAATTAGCAGCAGATGCTGTTATTTAAATATCAGGTCGAACGAAGTCGATAGGTCTCAACTACGCTCGACCTGATCATTTTATTTAAAAAAAGAATCGACAAACTCGTATTTGTTAAAGACTTGCAGATCTTCAATACCTTCTCCTACCCCTATATACTTTACAGGAATTTGAAATTGGTCCGATATTCCAATTACCACTCCTCCCTTTGCAGTACCATCTAATTTGGTAACCGCCAAACTAGTAACTTCTGTGGCTGCGGTAAATTGTTTTGCCTGTTCAAATGCGTTTTGACCTGTAGAACCATCCAGTACCAACAACACATCATGTGGAGCGTCACCAACCACTTTTTGCATGACACGTTTTACTTTGGTAAGTTCGTTCATTAAGTTCACCTTATTATGCAATCGTCCTGCAGTATCAATAATCACTACGTCTGCATTTTGTGAAACAGCTGACTGCAACGTATCAAACGCCACTGAAGCCGGATCGCTACCCATGTCTTGTTTTACGATAGGTACCCCTACCCGATCTGCCCATACCTGAAGCTGATCAATCGCTGCCGCTCTAAAAGTATCTGCTGCGCCAAGCACTACTTTTAACCCTTGCGCATTAAATTGATGTGCCAATTTACCTATGGTAGTGGTTTTGCCAACACCATTGACCCCAACAACCATTAACACATATGGTTTTTTGTCCTTCGGAATAGAAAATTCGGTCTCCTCTCCTACATTGGTTTCCGATAAAAGCCCAGCTATTTCTTCTCTTAATATTTCATTAAGTTCGTCCGTACCTAGGTATTTGTCTTTAGAAACACGCTCCTCGATTCGCTCTATAATCTTTAAAGTAGTATTCACTCCGACGTCAGAAGTCACTAGAATTTCTTCTAGATTGTCAAGTACATCATCATCTACCTTTGACTTTCCAGCAACTGCTTTACTTAGCTTATTAAAGAAACTTGTTTTCGATTTTTCTAAACCTTTATCTAAGGTCTCCTTTTTTTCTGAGGAGAATATTTTTTTGAAAAAACTCATGTTGTAGGGCTGTTGTTTAGTTAGCCGTTGTGCTAGGGATAGAGGCGATATCCCATGACGATACTGTCATGGATTTAGCCGAAAGCCCGACCCTACGAAGCCGCGACCTTAGGAGTGGCGAAGTAGGGAAGCACCCAAATTTAAGATGCCAAATATACAAAAAGAAAAAGCTACCTGTAGCGTACAGATAGCTTTGTATATGATAAAAAATAATGTCTTATTTTTTCAAAAAGTCGTTTACTTGATCGGGAGACATTACCGCCTCAACAAATGTGTAAGCTCCTGTTTTAGGAGATTTTACCATTTTGATCGCTTTTGTAAGCCTTTTTGAACCCGTTTGTAAGGTTGCTACTGATTTCTTTGCCATGGCTATATACTTTTAGAATTCTCTAAGCGAAAATTCTTGATTACTTAATCTCTTTGTGAACAGTCATTTTCTTCAAGATAGGATTGAATTTTTTGATCTCAATTCTATCAGGAGTATTCTTTTTATTCTTTGTAGTAATGTAACGAGATGTTCCTGGCTTACCAGAAGC
Source organism: Spongiivirga sp. MCCC 1A20706 (assembly GCF_046524175.1). NCBI lineage: Bacteria > Pseudomonadati > Bacteroidota > Flavobacteriia > Flavobacteriales > Flavobacteriaceae > Spongiivirga > Spongiivirga sp. MCCC 1A20706. Next base: position 310,800 of record NZ_JBEFZF010000004.1, on the reverse strand, counting down.
TTTGTGCTCGGTACACTCTAAAATCACTTGAATTCTATTTCCTTTCTTTGCCATTGTACTGCTACTTTATTATTTGATAAAGCCTTTGGCTTTAGCTTCTTTTAATACTGCTGAAATTCCTTTTCTGTTGATATTTTTCAATGCTGAAGCAGAAACTTTCAACGTGATCCATTTATCTTCTTCAGGAATATAAAAACGCTTTTTCATCAAGTTCGCGTTGAACTTTCTTTTCGTCTTGTTCATTGCGTGCGAAACGTTGTTACCAACCATCGCTTTTTTTCCTGTAAGTTCACAAACTCTAGACATTATTCTTAACTTTTATATAGTTATCTTAAAACAGGGTGCAAAATAACGAATAATTAATGGTTCTGACAAATAAAAAAATCTAGTTTTTTGAAATTTCTCCTAGCAGTATTTCCATAGCTTTATTAACCGCTTTTTGCACCACTCGAACGCGATGATTTCCTAGATTAAATTTTTCAGAATACACGCCATTTGGGGTAGCAATACCTATATATACAGTACCTATTTCAGCATCGGCATCACCTTTGGTAGGACCCGCGTTGCCGGTAGTAGATAAGGCATAGTCCGCATTCAATATTTTTCTTGCTCCTACTGCCATTGCTTCAGCAACTTGAGCACTAACTACAGAATGTTCATCAATTAACTTCTGATGAACTCCCAACATGGTCACTTTCGACTGGGTTGCATAAGAGACTACTCCACCCTTAAAATATGAAGATGCTCCTGGGACCGATGTTAAATGCTCCGCTAATTTTCCGCCTGTACAGCTTTCTGCCAATGCTAAAGTTAGTTTCAATTCGCTCATTTTTTTTCCAACGACCACCGCGATTTCATCTTCTTCTTCAAGGCCAACGATGATGTTGCCTATTAAAGGATAGAGCTTTTGAATAAAATCATCAATTTGCTGTTGCAGCGCATCTTTATCCCACCCCTTAGTAGAAAGCCGAAGTCGTACCCGACCTAAATTAGGCAAATATGCCAATTTGATATGTGCTGGTAAGCTATCTTCCCATTGTTCTATTTTTTCGGAAATAGCACTTTCACCTAAACCATAGGTCATTACCGTTTTGTGAATGATAAATGGGAGTTTAAACTGTTTTTGAATACGTGGAAGTACCTGAAGTTTCATAAGCTGCTTCATCTCAAAAGGAACTCCGGGCATTGAAATAACTAATTTACCATTTTGCTGTATCCACATTCCCGGTGCAGTACCATATTCATTATGTAATACCAGCGCTTTAGATAATACCAATGCTTGTTGCCTATTAAGATCAGAAATTGGCGTAGCAATATATTTTTTAAACAGTGCCTCCACATGTTTTAAGACACCTTCGTCTTGCACCAAAGTGTCATCAAAGTATTCTGCCAATGTGTGTTTTGTAATATCGTCTTTGGTTGGCCCTAACCCACCGGTGAGAAGAAGAATATCAGCTCTGCCCTCAGCTTCTTTTAAGGCTTCCAGAATATGTTCTCGTGTATCGGACACTGAACTGATTTGGACTACCTCAACACCAATTTTGTTGAATTCCTTGCTTATGAAGGCAGAATTTGTATCAACAATTTGACCGATGAGTATTTCATCACCAATCGTAATGATTTCAGCTTGCATTGTGTTTTAAAGGTCGAAATCTGATTTTAATTCGGCAATAGCACTTTCAATAACTGCTACCACCTTCTCGAAGATAGGCTCTATATTATCAGGATCTTTGCCTCCGTACTTTCCCCAGTCCTGCACAACAATAAGATCTTCCAAAATCCCGACTTTAAACATATCTATAGTCGATTTCATTTTATGCGCCGTCTGATGTGTTTGTGTGTAGTTTTTATCAGCAACTGCCTGTTTTAACACATCAAGATCAGCCGGCATTTCTTCAACGAAACTTTGCGCTACCGCTTTAACAAAACCTTCGTCACCACCAGCGATCTCGTGAATGTTGTCTAGTTTGTAGTTTACTTCCATTCTTACTTTACTTTGATTGAGAACAGTTGCTGCCCCTCTATTGCACCAACTAATTGATCATTTATTGACACCTTACCAACCCCGGCCGGTGTACCTGTAAATATAATGTCTCCTATCTTTAATGTAAAATATTTCGACACATATTCAATTAACTCATCTATTTTCCATAGCATATGGCTTGTGTTGCCTGCTTGAACAGTTTTTTCATTTTGTTCGAGCGTAAAGCTAATATTATTCACATCAGCAAAATTTGATTTTTGCAACCAATCTCCAACCACGGCTGATCCGTCAAATGCCTTCGCCTTTTCCCAGGGCAAGCCTTTTGACTTTAATTGCGATTGCAAATCGCGTGCCGTAAAGTCAATTCCTAATCCTATTTCATCATAATATTTGTGGGCAAATTTCTTATCAATGTATTTTCCTATTTTATTTATCCTTACTAAAATCTCAACCTCATAATGTACGTCATTAGAAAAATCAGGAATAAAAAAAGGCTGCTTTTTTAGTAATATGGCCGTATCCGGTTTTAAAAAGACTACAGGATCTGTAGGTTTCTCATTTTCCAACTCCTTTATGTGTTCCGTATAGTTTCTTCCAATACAAATTATTTTCACTTGACCGGTACTATTTTTTTTAATTAATTGATTACAAGATAATTAAATAATTGATTTTCAAAAATCAATTATTTAAAGCTTTTCCTACAAAAGCTTATTGTTTAGACGTCTAAGCTTGATGGCCGTTAACACCTTTTTTGTGTATAACGGAAAATCTGCGTTTAACAACCAACCAAAATATCCAGGTTCTTTGTCCATTACTTCAGTAACTAACTTCCCTTTATGTTTCCCAAAAGAAAAACACTCTTCTCCATTGTCATTATAAGTGATAAATCCAGCAAAATCTGCACTATGTTTACGTGTAGTAAACTCGCTTAGTTTTTTTATGTCATTTTCAAGATCATCATATCGGTCTAACTGCGACTTCAGTACTTCGTAAGTTGCATTGGTATCAGCAGCTGCACTATGTGCATCTTTTAAGTCCTTATCACAGTAAAATTTATACGCCGCTTCAAGTGTTCGTTTTTCCATTTTATGGAAAATAGTTTGGACATCGACCGAAACACGGTTTTTCATATCAAAATCAATGTCCGCACGAAGTAATTCTTCTGCTAACAACGGAATATCAAACCTATCCGAATTAAAACCCGCTAAATCGGAATCTTTGATCATGTTATATACTTCTTTTGAAAGCGCTTTAAAAGTAGGTTCGTTCGCTACTTTTTCATCTGTTATGCCGTGAATAGCGGTTGAAGATTTAGGAATCGGCATTCCCGGATTTACAAGCCAGGTTTTACTTTCTTTATTTCCGTTAGGGTGTACTTTTAGAATTGCAATTTCAACAATGCGGTCTTTAGTAATGTCAATTCCTGTAGTCTCAAGATCAAAAAAACAAATGGGTTTGTTAAGCTTTAATTCCATTAGGTTGGCACTTATTTGCATTAATGGTTAGTTAACGCAAACAATTTAAATTATTGTTAGGTACGCTAAAGATAACTATTGAAGCGCTAATTCACGGTATGTTCTTCTACATAATTAAAAAGAAACTGATAAACAGTTGTGAACTTGGCCAATGGATACTCAACTTTTAGAAAAATCGTTTAAATAAAGGGTATTTTAAGTTTCTTACTTATTCTTGAATACATGTCATCAGATAATTAATTAACATTTAATACCTTGCGTGCAAACAAAATGTTTAGATGTTTCGATCAATAACCTTTTTATTTCTTTTTTGTTCAATACAAGTACAAGCACAGGAAGAACCCATTGAAATTAAAGAAGAAAAAACTGCTAATAGAATATCATTTTATGCTATCAACAAAAATAGGCAGGATTTTGATGTATTGTTTAAGGTTAGTGGCACTGATTTTAGGCAAAGTAAGGCAAGGGCACGATGGATTCGTGTTCCGGCAACCTCTAAAGTACAACTTCATAATATTATTGTATTGAGGGGAAAAACACCTAAATACACTCATAATTTACAAGTTAGAGATAGTTTGTCGAAAAGAGCTTTAAAAAAACCTGCAACCATTATTAAAGTACCCCCAAAAAAGATAAAACCAGGTAAATATATTGTTGTTTATAAAACGGAAAACTGTAGCGGTTGCAACCAAATAATTGATTCATTAGAAAGCAACAATTACATCTATCGTCAGGTAGATCTTTCAGAAAAACTTGAATTAAAAGAGCAATTGGCTAAATCTTTCGGCTCGCCAACTGCATTAGATTCTACAAATACACCGGTTGTCAACCTAGGAGGTAAATTATATAACTGGATAGAAACTTACGATCAGTTAATTAATGAATTATATCCTAATAGCAGAAAATCGAACAATACCATGGAAACAACAACTAGCGTTCTTGAAAGCTTTCAAATAATTGGACTTAAGGTAAAAACCATAAACAAAGATGGGCAATCAGGAAAGGATATTAAGGCACTTTGGGATCGTTTTTTTGCAGATAGTATTCTTCAAAAAATACCTAACAAAAGTGATAATACCATGTACAATTTATACACCAATTATGAAAGTGATCATTTAGGCATGTATGATTGTATTCTCGGATGTAAAGTTTCATCATTGGATGAAATACCGGAGGGCATGACTGGAATTACCATAAAAAAAGACACTTATGAAGTATTCACTTCTAAAGGAGCGTTGCCAAAATCTGTATTAAATACATGGGAATACATTTGGGGCAATCAGACCAATCGCAGTTATGGCGCAGATTTTGATGTTTACGGACCAGATGCATTCAATGATAAAAATGCGACTGTCAAAACCTATGTATCGATTAAATAAGGTAACATATACTTTGCTGTTTACTTTCCTTATGGTGTTTTCTCGGGTAAACGCTCAAGACACGACTAAGGTGAAGATTATTGAAGAAAAAACGAAGAAACGGGTTAACCTGTTTGCCGAAAACATTACCGAAAGTAATCATGACGTCTTCTTCATGGTGAACGCAACCGGATTTAGACGCAGCGCCTCGCGACCCATGATTAAAACTATTCCAGCAAAAACCAAGGTTCATTTAATTACATTGATTCCGCTAGCAAATGTTGAAAGCAAATACGACTACCGTCTAATTGTTCAGGACAAAACGACCAATATTGGGATACGTAAAGATCATGAACCTATTAAGCTTAAGCTTCCTGACAAGCTATTAGTATTTACGAGAAAGCAACACGCTAAATCGCAAGAGTTCATCAATGCGCTAAAAGATGCAAAAATCAGCTTCGAAGAAGTAGATTTTGATACTGCCAGCGTTCATAGGGAACTATTAAACAATCATTTTATCGCCAAAAATGTCAATCGGGATAGTGTTGAATTACCTGTTGTAAGTTTTAAAAGAGATATTCATTTAGAAATAAAAACAGTTGAAGCACTTAAAAGGTTATTACAATAATTAAAACGATTCCCTAAAGTAAAAGATCGAATAATCCTTTACAACATGACTTTGGTATTTATAAGCGCTTAGAAAAAAGCCAATCCATTAAATCCGGCTCAGCGAAGGCACTTGTCCAGCTATCATGACCATCTTCAGGGTAAATTGTCAACTTCACATCGGCTCCTTCTTTTTTTAGGGCTTCATTCATGATTCTAGAAAGTCTTATAGGGACTACATTATCTTTTTCTCCATGAAATATCCACCAGCTCGTGTCCTTAAGCTGTACTGCAGTTTCAGGATTTGCGCCTCCGCAGATCGCTATCGCTGCGGCAAAAGTATTTGGTATCCTTCTCACTATTTCAAAAGTGCCCATTCCACCCATCGACAATCCGCCAATATACACCTGATCTTTTTTAATAGGATAGTTTGATAACATATGTTTAACCAACTCAGTAGCCATATACATAGCACCCGTGGGAGGCCCGTCTTTTTTAAACTGAAAATCACGGGTACCATCGGCAGCAGTTTCCACATTTACATTCGACCAATAATCTGTTGCCGGACATTGAGGCATCACTACAATTGCAGGATATTTAGCATGTATTTCTTTTTTAATAAATGTGGATGCACCGTGAACCAGTTGCGATTCATTATCATTGCCTCGCTCGCCAGATCCATGTAAAAAGAATAAAATGGGATATTGTTTGCTACTATCAAAATTATCAGGAAAGAACACCCTGTATGGTAGTACCCCCCTATCAGTCTTAAATTCATTACGCTGGTACATACCAAAATCTTGACTAAAAGTAGTAGTAGCAAATAGTGTAAACATTAAAAAAGCAATTACGTATTTCATCTATAATTCCTGTTTTTGGTGATTACCAAATATACGGCTAAATGAAATTTAATTGTTTCCTCTTAGAATTGGGTTTATAATAAAAGAAAGGTAAAGTTTTAATACTGAGAAGTGGTTTTACACCTCACGATTTATGTCCCAGTTCTCTAAATAGTCTGCTACATATTTTACGAACATACCACCTAGTGCTCCATTTACCACGCGATGATCATAACTATGTGATAAGAACATTTTATATCGAATACCAATGAAATCACCTTCAGGAGTCTCGATAACAGCAGGCACTTTTCTAATTGCACCCAATGCCAAAATACCCACTTGCGGCTGATTGATAATTGGAGTTCCCATTATACTGCCAAAAGTACCAACATTGGTAACAGTATAAGTTCCCCCTTGAATTTCGTCTGGTTTCAATTTATTTTCTCTAGCGCGCCCCGCAAGATCATTTACTTGCTTGGCCATTCCCACTAAGTTTAATTGATCTGCATTTTTGATAACAGGAACAATTAGATTACCATCTGGTAACGCCGCAGCCATACCAAGATTTATGTTTTTCTTTTTGATTATCGTATCACCATTAACGGAAATATTGATTAAAGGATATTCTTTTAAAGCCTTGGCAACGGCCTCCATGAAAATAGGGGTGAATGTAAGTTTCTCACCTTCTCTCTGTTCGAAAGCTGACTTATTCTTTTTCCTCCAGTTCCAAATATTGGTAACGTCGGCTTCGCAAAAACTTTGTACGTGCGCAGAAGTCTGCACGCTTTCAATCATATGATGAGATATCAATTTCCCCATTCTAGTCATTTCGATAATCTCGTCCTCTCCACTAGCAATTAGAGGGGTAGATTGTTTAGGTACTGTAACCTTTTCTTGTTTTGGAGCAGTAGTTGGCTCCGGTTTTGCAGCAACTGCTTTACCATTAGCACCTCTATTCTCAACATAAGCTAAGATGTCATTTTTCGTTACCCGACCATCTTTACCTGTACCAGAAAGTGCATCAAGCTCTGCTACTGATATTCCTTCTTCCTTTGCAATATTTTTAACCAGTGGTGAATAAAAACGGTCAGATCCGGAAAAGTCTCCTTGTACCACAGGTGTCTGAACAGTCTCCACAGCTTTAGTTACACTTGCTTCAACAGCTGCCACTGCTTCTTGTGATGCGCCTACAGCTTCGACAGCTGGTGCAACGGTATCACTTCCTTCTCCCTCCACTTCAATGACCGCTAATACCTGCCCCACTTGAACCACATCGTCAACCTCAAAAAATTTCTCTACTAAAACACCATCAACTTCACTAGGCACTTCAGAATCTACTTTATCAGTAGCAATTTCAACAATGGCTTCATCCATTTCAATGGTATCTCCAACATCCTTTAACCATGCGGTGATTGTCGCTTCTGCAACACTTTCGCCCATTTTTGGAAGTTTCAGTTCGAATTTACCCATTTCGTTGATTGTATTTTATGATTTTGGTATTGCAAAAATAATAAATAAAATGCCTTTTTATTGATATAATCATATTTGAAAATGAAATTTTGACCAATAATTAAGAATTCAATATCAAAAAGTGATTATTAGTAAGAATATTACAACAATTAAGAAGTCTTCAGTGAGTTTTCAAAGGGAACCCGGTTAATAATACTTCTTCCCAAAGTGACCTCATCTGCATATTCCAATTCATCACCAACGGCAATTCCTCTTGCAATGGTGGAAGTCTTTACTGCGGTACCTTCTAATTGTTTGTAAATATAAAAATTGGTTGTATCGCCTTCAATTGTAGAACTTAGCGCAAAAATTAATTCGCTAACTTCTCCTTCCTTAACTTTTCTTACAAGACTTTCAATGGTAAGGTCATGAGGGCCGATACCGTCCATTGGTGATATCTTACCACCCAATACATGATAAAGACCTCTAAATTGTGCAGTATTCTCGATAGCCATCACATCTCTTACATCTTCAACAACACAAATGGTCGCTTTATCACGATTAGGGTTCGAGCAAATTTCGCATACTGAAATGTCAGATATATTATGGCAGCTTTGACATAGTTTTATTTCATTTCTAAACTTCGTCAAAGCATCCGTTAACTGCGCTGTTTGCGATTCAGGCTGCCTTAACAAATGCAGCACTAACCTTAGCGCAGTGCGTTTTCCTATTCCAGGTAGCATTGACACCTCATTTACTGCATTCTCTAATAGCTTTGATGAAAACTCCATGCTGTAAAATTACAAATTAACGAGCTCGATCTATTCCTTTTTAACGAGAAGATATATCGCTTTTATTCTTAAAATGGCTTTTTGTTATATTTGACTAGGTCGGAAACAACCCCAACCTCTTTTACCATATGCAGCCTAGCTATATTATCGCACTCATAGCCATTTACTTTGGCATTTTATTATTCATTTCATATTTAACGGGTAAAAACGATAGTAATACAGACTTTTTTAAAGCAGGAAAACAATCCCCTTGGTTTGTCGTAGCCTTCGGGATGATTGGGGCTTCCTTAAGTGGCGTTACTTTTATCTCAGTGCCTGGTTGGGTGGATGCCTCGCAGTTTAGTTATATGCAAGTGGTATTCGGTTATCTAGCGGGATACCTAGTTATTGCTTACGTTTTAATGCCTATATATTACAGAATGAATGTCACTTCTATCTATCAATACTTAGAAGATCGTTTTGGCATAGTAAGTTATAAAACAGGGGCCTTTTTCTTCTTTATATCTCGAGTCTTAGGCGCTTCTTTCCGATTGTTTTTGGTTGCCATCGTACTGCAAAAATTTGTTTTCGATGCTTGGAATGTTCCCTTTGCTGTTACGGTTACGCTCTCTATACTACTAATATGGATATATACGTTTAGAGGCGGGATAAAAACAATTGTTTGGACCGATACCCTGCAAACGCTCTTTATGTTGATAGCCGTTGGAATGGCAATTTATTACATTAATGATAAGCTAGGATGGAGTTTTAGTGAATTTCTTGCTTCCGCTGAATTAGCCGAGTATAATAAAATGATATTTACTGACAGTATTCTAGACAAAACTCATTTTGTAAAGTCATTTATTGGCGGAATGTTTGTCACCATCTGTATGACAGGGCTCGATCAGGATATGATGCAAAAAAACCTTACCTGTAAAAACACCAAAGAAGCCCAAAAGAATATGGTGTCTTTTAGCCTGGTGCTGATAGTAATTAACTTTATTTTCTTGTTGTTGGGGGCGTTATTGTTCATTTATGCTGATCGATTCGGTATTGCTACTCCAACAATGGATGGAAAGGCGAGAACGGATTTGTTGTTTCCGGAAATTGCTCTCAATACTGGTCTCGGACTTCCAATTGCAATTTTCTTTATGTTAGGTCTTATCGCTGCGGCATATTCCAGTGCTGATAGCGCCTTAACCTCATTAACCACTTCATTTTCTGTTGATTTTTTAAATATTGAAAAGCGTGAACCTGCGAAGCAAAAATCAATTCGAAAAAAAGTTCATATAGCGATGAGCGCCTTTTTAGTGATAGTTATTATTGCATTTAAATATCTTTTAGACACCAACGTAATCGATGGCCTTTTAAAAGCTGCTGGGTATACCTATGGCCCATTATTGGGCTTGTTTGCTTTTGGAATATTTACCAAGTACCAAGTAAGAGATAAGTGGGTAGCCTTGGTTGCTTTAATATCTGTAGCTTTAACCTTTATAATTGGCGGATTACCTAGCTCAACATTGGGAGGTTATGTATTTGGTTACGAACTGCTGCTAGTAAATGGACTGTTTACCTTTATAGGTTTAATACTGATTCGTAGAAAGTAGTACAAGGGTACACGCAACTTCAAAATCAATATTATTTTCGTTAAGAAGTTGATATAATTCCGGATTCTCAGTTCCGGGATTGAAGATAATGCGATGGGGATTTAGCGAAATAAAGTAATCATAATATTCCTTTTGCCTTTTGGGATTCAGATACAACGTAACGGTATCTAAATCCTTATACTTCTGTAATTCTGTATCAATTTCAACACCAACCACAGTTCCCTTCCGTAAACCATAAGCAACTACAGAGTATTTGGCATCCACTAGCCTATTGATCGCAATGTTTGAGTATCTTTCGGGTTTTAAAGAAGCCCCGAATACCAAGGTTTTTTTCATAGGGGCGTAGTCGTCTTTATTAGAAAATCTTACGACTTTACCATTTGATAATAGCACTTCCCCAGGTAAAGCCGCTACCAAAAGCCGCCAGTACAACAGTATCACCTTCTTTTATTTTCCCATTTTCCCAAGCTTCGGTTAGGGCTATAGGAATTGATGCTGCAGTAGTATTCCCGTATTTCATGATGTTATTATACACTTGATCGTTACTTAGACCAAATTTTTTCTGAACAAATTGTGAGATACGAAGATTCGCCTGATGCGGAATTAGCATATCGATATCATCGGGAGAAAGATTGTTGGTTTTTAATCCCTCCATGATCACTTCACTAAATCGCACTACTGCATTTTTGAAAACAAATTGACCATTCATATATGGAAAATATGAAGTGTCTTCAGCATTATCATCTTCTAATATATCGGTTACCCAACGCTTACCCATACCTGGAGCAATTACTGAAAGTTCTTCAGCATGCTGCCCCTCACTATGCATATGCGTTGATAAAATTCCTTTTGAAGTATCTTCTTCTCTACTAATAATTGCGGCCCCCGCACCATCGCCAAATATTACAGACACACCACGACCACGCGTTGTCATATCCAATCCTCGGGAATGAACTTCTGAACCTATGACCAGTACATTTTTATACATACCGGTTTTCACGTACTGATCTGCAATAGAAATAGCATATACAAAACCAGAACATTGATTTCTGATATCTAACGCACCAATAGTCGGTAATCCAAGATCACGCTGTACTAAAACACCGGGGCCAGGGAAGTAATAATCCGGACTTAACGTTGCGAAAATTAGAAAGTCGACTTCATCTTTATCAATACCCGCACGTTCTATTGCAATTTTTGCCGCTTTTACACCCATACTTGATGTGGTATCAGTTCCATCTTTGGCGACATGCCTTCTTTCTTGAATACCTGTTCTTTCCTGGATCCATTCGTCACTGGTATCCATTATTTTAGAAAGATCATCGTTTGTTACCACATTTTCAGGTACATAATATCCCAGACCTGCAATTTTCGAATTGTACATATACTAGATCAGTTTTTGTGTGACGAGCAATTTAGGTATTCTGGCTTTTCCGATAAAATAAATGCCACTTATATTATATGCATGCATAGTAATTTAGTTGGCAGTTCGCAGTTGTCAGTTCGCAGTCTTTGGCATCTATATTACCTTAAATCTTTTTGTCCCTCACCTAGCACTTCTAGCCATGGTAAATTCAGCTTTTTAGTAAAATTCTAAGAAAATAAGTCCCAAATTCCAATTACTTTTCGCTGCATTTCAGAATGGGAATTTTACATTACCATAGAGTAATACCGCATACTGCTACTGCCGACTGAAGACTGAGGACTGAGGACTGAGGACTAATCTTCTTCCTCAACGATCTGTTCGATGGCTACCATTAGATCAATGTCTTTTTGGGTAACACCACCGGCATCATGGGTAGTTAATGTAATGGAAAGTTTATTGTATGAATTTGACCAATCTGGATGATGGTTATGTGCTTCACATTCAAAGGCAATTCGGGTCATTGCGCCAAAAGCATCTTTAAAATTCTCAAATTCAAATAGGGTGGTTAAGCAATCGTCCCTATATTCCCAATCAGGGTATCCTAGTAGTTGTTTTTCAATAGCATCATAGCTAAGCTTTTTCATGGTCAGTGATTTTAGTTACTTAAAAGTACAAAAAATAAAGATGTAGTGTGATATCCTTAAAATCAACATTTTCAGCTACTTAACTAAAATAGCATCAATTACTTGCTGATTGTCAATTTGTAAATTTTTTGGCAATAAGTTATCCTTAGGCAGTACTGCAAGATACCGTTCATTATTTGTAGTATATACCCTTTTATATATAGGATGATGATTCCCAAGCTTCTTAATAATTTCAGCTATAAGTTCATCATGATGCATCAAATCGGTACTACCAAGGTGAAAAATTCCTGATTTATTTCTGTTAATAATGTAATGAACTTGCTGTGTTAACTTGTCATCCGTGGTAGTGTTCAAAACCAAGTTAGGAAAAACCTCAATAGGCTCTTTAGCGTGAAGCTGCCTCTTAATGGTTTTAATCCTTGGTGATTGACTTCCAAAAACCATTGGCACTCTAAGAATTGCCATTTTATTTTTGGGCATTCTCAACAGCATATTTTCGATTTTGATCTTTAAACGGCCATAAATACTTTCTGAAAGTGTTTTGTCATACTCATAAGAAGGGTACTGACTATATGCATCAAAAACATTAGCCGATGACAAAAAAATGAGTTTACAGCGATGCTGCATGACATAATCTACCAAATGCATATGTGCGGTCACTTGGGCTGCAAAACCACCTCTCAAACAAGAAATGATAACATCTGGTTTTACTTGAGCAGCAATTTCAATAACATCATCTTCAGCTAAATCGTAATGAAAAAACTGCTTATTGTTTTCAAAGCTTTTTTTAGTTGAAAAATAAGTAGCATAGGTGTCAAAATAGTTGCAAAGCTCCTTATAGATAGCATTACCTAAAAAACCACTTCCTCCAAGAATAAGGATTTTCTTTTTTTGTATGGATTGCTTTCTTTTTGTTGCCAAACACTATTTTTTATAAAATGGAAGTTTAACAACCGATGCAGGAACTGCGTTCTTTCTTATTTGAATATGAATTTGGGATCCTACATCACTAAAAACGGCAGGAACATAACCCAAACCAATACCTACCCCCATAGAAGGGCTCATCGTACCAGAGGTGACATTACCAATTTTCTTGCCCTGACTATCAACAATATCGTATCCTTGACGTGGTATACCTCGGTCATTTAACTCAAAAGCAATTAGCTTTCTATCCGTTCCTCTTTCTTTTTGTTTTAATATGGCTTCGTCATTAATAAATGATTTGGTCGATTTGGTAATCCATCCTAAACCAGCTTCTATAGGTGAAGTGGTATCATCAATATCATTCCCATATAAACAATAACCCATTTCTAGTCGCAAGGTATCTCGTGCCGCAAGACCTATAGGTTTAATTCCAAAATCAGCTCCGGCCTCCAGTACTTTATCCCATACTTGTTGTACCTCGTTATTTTTACAATAAATTTCGAAACCACCACTGCCCGTATATCCGGTGGCTGAAATAATCACATGATCTATTCCTGCAAAATCGGCAACTTCAAATGAGTAGAATTTAATGGTCGAAAGGTCAACAGAGGTCAACGACTGCATTGCTTCAACCGCCTTAGGACCCTGTATTGCTAACAATGAATAAGCCTCAGATAGATCTTTCATTTCGGCTCCCATGGTGTTATGTTTCGAAATCCAATTCCAATCCTTTTCAATGTTAGATGCATTAACAACCAATAAATACGTTTCATCTTTTACCCGATAAACAATCAAATCATCAACGATTCCCCCAGTATCATTCGGCAAGCAACTATATTGTGCTTTTCCTACAGTAAGCTTAGAAGCGTCATTTGTAGTCACTTTTTGAATTAAGTTCAATGCTTGTGGTCCTTCAATTAAAAACTCGCCCATATGAGAAACATCGAAAACACCTACGTCATTGCGAACCGTTTCATGTTCAATATTTACTCCTTCATAAGAAACCGGCATATTATATCCTGCAAAAGGAACCATTTTGGCTCCTAGAGCAATATGTGTATCGTTTAATGCAATGTTTTTCATCTTGTTTGATTGTGTGTTTAAGAATAAGCGCAAAAATATTGAAATTTCAGGCGTCTTGTTTTCACTTGCAGCTAGATTTTTACAATTAAATGTTAAGCCTTTAACTAACTACTGTTAAAATAGTATTTTTGATTACAAACAAACCAAATAAATCAATGTTTATGCGTATCCTTCTAACGATAGTAAGTTTCATTTTTGCCGCTAAAGTTGGCTTCGCCCAAGACAAACTTCCAACCGATTATTTAAAAGCTGATTTTCATAAAGAACGCCGTGAAGCATTTAGACAATTAATGCCAAAAAACAGTGTTGCTGTGGTGTTTGCAAACCCAGTTAGAAATAGGTCAAACGATGTCGATTATGTGTATCATCAAGATCCTAATTTTTACTACTTAACTGGCTATAAAGAACCCAATTCGGTACTATTAATTTTTTCTGAAGAGCAGCAAACTGAAAACGGAACTGTAAATGAGATGATCTTTGCTCAAGAACGAAACGCTCAAAGAGAGTTATGGGACGGTCGAAGATTGGGGGTTGATGGTGTTAAGAATCAGTTAGGTTTTGAAAATGTTGCAACCGGAAGTGCATTTAAAAATCTAGCTATTGATCTTACTAAGTTCAATAAAATTTTAATGCCCACACTGCAAAATGATATTCGCGATGCTCGAGGAAGTGCTGACCTATATGATTTAGTTGCTCAGTTTAAGGACCAATCAGGCTATTCGACCGCTAATCAAATGAGTTCGATGACGAAACGCATTTATAGCGCTATTGATGCTACACCAATTGAAAACAGTTCTAACTTGGTCCCTAGATTAAAGCAGGCCCTTGAGCAAATGGATGAACTGAAATCGGACCAGTTATTAGTTGATTTTACTAACGCAAAAGATGACGCTGCAAGAAAGGAACTAAAACAGAAAATGAAATTGCAATTGGCTTCTGATAAGTTTGATACCGATACTTTTAGTAGCATTACCGGCCAACTTCGCGAGGTAAAAACTCCGGAAGAAATGGTGTTGTTGAAAAAAGCAATCGAAATTTCAGCAGTAGGGCAAATAGAAATTATGAAAGCGATGCATCCTGATATGAGTGAAACCGAAATACAAGGTGTACACGAATTTATTTACAAAAAGTACGGTGCAGAATATGAAGGATATCCCTCTATTGTTGGGGGCGGAAATAATGGTTGCATTTTACATTATATAGAAAACAACAAAACCGAAGTAGGACAAGACCTTGTGTTAATGGATCTAGGTGCAGAATATCATGGTTATACTGCTGATGTTACTAGGACAATCCCAGCAAACGGAAAATTTACTAAAGAACAAAAGGCCATTTATGACTTGGTGTACGAAGCTCAAGAAGCTGGAATTAAGGCAAGTGTTGTAGGTGGTTCGTTTAGGGCCCCTGGACAAATCGCGAGAGACGTCATTAATGAGGGACTAGCGAAACTTGGTATTATTGAATCGGCCACCGCAAGACATAATTATTTCCCGCATGGCACCTCACATTATTTAGGTCTCGATGTACACGATCCGGGTACGTATCAACCATTTAAGGCCAATACGGTTATTACTGTTGAACCGGGAATTTATATTCCTGACGGTAGCCCCTGTGATAAAAAATGGTGGGGAATCGCCGTAAGAATTGAGGATGATATTTTAATTACGGATAACGGACCTGTTAACTTATCGGCAATGGCGCCTAGAAAGTCAGATGAAATAGAGAAACTAATGAAGCAGAAAAGTGTTTTAAGTAAACTAGAATTACCAAAACTAGATTAAACTTACATCTAGATTCGCGCAGACAAATAAGACTTTAGCGTTTCGATAAGGTACTATAAAAATTTATGCAAACGTTCTCGTTTATACTTCGGTAGCGACTCATTTTCAATGGCAATTTTGATCAAATCTTTGTCTTTTGATGGCTTAAAAAGTAAACCGAAAAACTGCTTTGTAGTAATAGGGTGTTCTGAAGGTGTTGTTAGTAGCATCTCATCCCCTGGTGACACATTTCCCTCTTCTAATACTCGCACATAGGTGCCGGGATGTCCGTGCTCTACAAACTCTTGAAGCACTTTTTGATCACCAAACTTAATTCCGAATTTATAACAGGGCTCCCTCGGTTGTGTTATTTGAACAAGCGCGCCACCAATTTTATAAATCGCCCCAATTTGAATTTCATTTTCATTTAGATCTTCTACAGTCAGGTTTTCACCAAACATACCCCATTCCCATTGCAAATCGGGATAGCGTTTTTGCCAATAGTCGTAGTGATCAGATGAAAATAAATAGCAGGCTTTAAAGACACCACCGTGTACTTTTAGATTACTCACCTCATCCCCTTTCACCCCTTCTTTTTCAAGATAAATGGAAGGTGCAGACTTTTTATAAATCCCTGTTTTTTCCTGTTTCCCCCTCCAAGAAATCAGAGTAGGTTTCGCAATATTGGTTGAAATAACTTTCATATTCTAAAAATACGAAATACCCAACTCTTAACTCTTAATTAATTAGGGTAGTACCAGAATGGGATGGAGACTATCTTTTTATCCACAATACTATCTCGGCTTTTGATATCCGGATCTTTCCGTTGACTCTTAGGAATTGGAATAACCTGAACTGATTTTCTTGAAATATGGACCACGTGTTTTCCTCTTGATAAATCTTTCAAATCTAAAACCGTTTCAAAACCTAGCTGTCCTTTTCTATTCTTGGAAATAATGAATTCCGGAGTGTGATTAATGGTATCAATCTCCACCTGATAAAACTCACTTAGCTTATCAAGATATAATGGAATTTTATTTCGGGTCGTACTATCTATGGTCTGACCAAACGAAATCATACCTTGCACAGCAATACCACGAATATCATTTTTAACTTTTAATTCCGGATATACTTTGATAAGATCTTCTTCAACAGCTTCTTTGAACAACAAAAATAATGGCATCGCGTTTTCGTCTATCTTTTTAGAAGGAATCGATACGTTAAGAACTAGCTGGGAATCTTCGGTAAGCTGATCATCATAATTACTGTTGGAAGCAAAATACTCAGATCGATAGCTTCTATTAATAGCATCACTAACCGTACTAAAGTAGCTTGAACCTTGATAATCGATAGAGGTAACAAACATTAGAAGAACATAAATAGGAAACAACAGCACAAATATTCTTCTACTAAATTTACTATCTAAAAAGTTATATACCAATGGTCTATACAGAAATGAAAATGAAATAACGCTGTAAAATCTGTAGATTGGGTAATACCATACTGCGATCCATTTCTTTCTTTTAAAGAACCCTAAAGTAAGGAAGTCAAGAAAGGTAAAAAGCATTGAAAACCCAATGATCAGGACAATTACACCTCCCAAATTCTCAGCCCAACTGGGCAAATCGTTGCTATTAATTGAAGTAACAACTAATGCCATTAACCCCATCACAAAAAACAACGAAAGGATAAAGAATATGGATAAAAAGGCTACTGCAAACATAATGCTACAGTAATTTTCTAATCTACCAATAAAATGATCAAATGACTTGATGCGCTTTCTCAAAAAATTATCAAACCATCTGTGATATCGTAATTCTTCAAAATCTATTTCACCCGATACATATCGTAAACCTAAAGCGCCTACCCAAAGACCTCTTAAAATAACATGAATGCACAGGTTAATAATACATAAGAAAACAGATAATAAAACCCCTCCGAGTAAGACCGAAAGAAATATTTTATCCTCACTTTGCGCCAACGCAACTTTTTCCAGAACTGGATCTATAAGTTGAAAAAGTCCAAAAATCGAGAAACCCGAGATAATTAATTCTAATTGCCAGCTTTCTTGTTGTAAAAGATCAAGCCATTTTTTAAACGAATTGCTAGAGGATTCTTTTGGCGATGTCATAGTTAGTCTTAAAGAGTTGCAATATAAGTATTGCTGTTTATAATGTTGTTACAAAAAAGCCACTTCAAAAATACTTTGAAGTGGCTTTCATTTTCTTCTTAATGAAGACAATGAGCAAAAGCCTATTTAATCATATCATAACTTCGTTTGATAAATTGCGTTAGCTCTTCACCCTTTAACAAGCCCTGAGATAATCTGGCAAGATCAAGTGATTGCTTTACTAAACGTTCTTGCTTTTTCTTGGTTTTGGTATTGAGTATTTCGCCTACTAATTCGTGATTACTATTGACAACCAAGTTGTACATTTCAGGCATATTACCCATACCAAACATGCCACCGCCGCCGGTTTGTTGCATCTCTTTCATACGACGCATAAACTCGGGTTGAGTAATAATAAATGGTGCTGCTTCACTATCCATCGCCTCTACCTGAACGGTATAGGTTTCTTTGGCTACCACTTCCTCAACAAGACCTTTTACTTTTTCTTTTTCTTCATCAGAAAGCTTGGAAATCGTATTGTCGTCTTTCTTAATTAAATTATCAATATGGTCAGCATCTACGCGAGCAAAAGAGATTTTTTCCTTACTCGTTTCCAATTTTTGAAGCAAATGACTTACTATGGGAGAATCCAGCAATAGTACTTCATATCCTTTCGCTTTCGCAGCTTCGATATAAGAATGCTGCTCATCTTTATTAGATGCATATAAGATGACTAATTTATCATCCTTATCAGTTTGAGCATCTTTAATGTTGTCTTGTAATTCTTCAAAAGTGAAGTACTTGTCATCTACTGTAGGATATAATGCAAACTTGTCAGCTTTTTCGAAGAACTTCTCTTCTGACAACATTCCGTATTCGATAACCACTTTGATATCATTCCACTTTTTCTCGAAATCTTCACGGCTATTTTTAAATAAAGAGTTCAGCTTATCAGCTACTTTACGTGTAATATAACTAGAAATCTTCTTTACTGCCCCATCAGCTTGTAAATATGATCTTGAAACGTTTAACGGAATATCAGGTGAGTCAATCACACCGCGTAACATTGTTAGAAACTCAGGAACAATGCCCTCCACATTATCCGTTACAAAAACCTGATTTTGATATAATTGAATACGATCTTTTTGAATATTCATATCGTTACCCAACTTCGGAAAATATAGGATACCCGTTAGATTAAATGGATAATCAACATTTAAGTGAATGTTAAACAATGGCTCCTCAAATTGCATGGGATACAACTCTCGGTAGAATGATTTGTAATCCTCATCCTTTAAGTCCGTTGGTTGTTTTGTCCAGGCCGGATTAGGGTTATTGATAATGTTATCTACCTCTTGTGTAGGGGCAGGATCTTCTTCTTTAGCATCCTCAGGTTTCGGTAAGGTTTCAGTCTTTGTGCCAAACTTAATCGGAATTGGCATAAATTTGTTGTACTTATTCAACAAGGTAGTAATACGAGCATCTTCTAAAAACTCAGTAGAATCCTCTGCAATATGCAAAATGATTTCGGTACCTCTATCCGTTTTATCAGCCGTTTCCAGTGTGTATTGAGGCGAACCGTCACATGTCCAGTGAGCGGCTGGTTCATCTTTATATGATTTGGTTATAATCTCAACCTTTTCGGCTACCATAAAAGCTGAATAGAATCCTAGCCCAAAATGCCCAATAATACCAGCATCTTCAACTTTATCTTTGTACTTGTCTAAAAACTCCTCAGCTCCAGAAAAAGCGACTTCGTTAATGTATTTTTGTACTTCATCTCCAGTCATACCGATTCCCTGATCGATAATATGAAGCTTTTTACCATCCTTATCAACCTTAATTTCGATTTGTGGATGACCATATTCAACCTTTGCCTCACCCATGTTGGTAAGGTGCTTCAATTTTAAAGTTGCATCGGTAGCATTTGATATTAATTCACGCAAAAATATCTCGTGATCACTGTATAAAAACTTCTTAATAAGCGGAAAAATATTTTCAACCGCCACATTAATATTTCCTGTTGCCATGGATATAATTTTCTTGTTTTAACATGTTTTATGCCTCTTGTTAGACAAAAAAAGTACCATTCTGTTTAAGATGTCACTTTGTCACCTTTTGTTCAATTTTAGTAAAAGCGTGTCAAACACTGCCAACAAAGGGTTTTCAAGCCACGACAATCGTGATTTAAACTTTAACATATTTTTTGTTTAAACAAAATTAAAAAAACTTAAACAATTAGCTAACTTTGATAGAAACGTGATACTATGGCGACAGCGAAAGCAAAAAAAGCAATTACACAAGATGGCATTATCTCGATGTATATGGAGTACGTTCTTGCAAATGAACATGCTCCCAAATCAGTCTATAAATTTTGTAAGGAACATAAAATCAAAGAAGCGGATTTTTACAAGTTCTTTGGTTCTTTTGAATCGCTTCAAAAAATATTATGGCAGCGTTTCTATGAAGTGACTATGGAAGTTGCTCAAAAAGATCCGAATTTTGAAACGATGAGCAACAAGAATAAAATGCTCACATTTTATTATACATTTTTTGAAATGCTGACTGCAAATCGTAGCTATGTGATATATGAATTGCAGCCTGCAAATGGAGTTCTTAAAAATTCTAATCAGCTTTCTGGCCTGCGAAGAAAAGTTAAAGATTTCGCTGCTGATTTAATTGAAACATCAAATGATCAAAAGCAACTTCGTATTACTAAGCAACCTGTTGGTTTGTTTTCTGAAGGTGCATGGATACAATTGCTGTGTTTAATACAATTCTGGAGAAATGATGATTCTCCTGGATTTGAAAAAACAGATGCTGCCATCGAAAAATCAGTAAAAACAGTCTTCGATTTTTTTGACAGTAGTACCATTGAATCTGCCATAGACTTGGGAAAATTTTTATGGAAAGAGAGAATGATTTAATATCACTGCATGAAAACGATAGATAAAATACCTACCACAAAAATTGGGCGCACTACTGAGCTAGTGAAGACCGGCATAAAAGTGGGCGGTAATTATTTAAAGTACTACGGTAATAAAGTAGTTAACCCTTCTTTAGACAAAGAGCGGCTTAATCAAGA
Organism: Spongiivirga sp. MCCC 1A20706; assembly: GCF_046524175.1. Classification (NCBI taxonomy): domain Bacteria; kingdom Pseudomonadati; phylum Bacteroidota; class Flavobacteriia; order Flavobacteriales; family Flavobacteriaceae; genus Spongiivirga; species Spongiivirga sp. MCCC 1A20706. The sequence goes on along the minus strand of NZ_JBEFZF010000004.1, from coordinate 289,740 downwards.
CAATGCTGAAGACATTTATAATGGACTTAAAAGTCTTAAAGGAAGTGCTCTTAAAGTAGCGCAGATGTTGAGCATGGAAAAAAACATGCTTCCCGAAGCCTATGTAGAGCGTTTTTCACTTTCACAGTTTTCTGTTCCCCCGCTGTCTGCTCCCTTGGTACGAAAGACCTTTAAAACGTATTTTGGTGACTATCCGGAAAACCTATACGATACTTTTGCCACCCAATCCATTAATGCGGCTAGCATCGGTCAGGTGCATCAAGCATTTAAGGATGGGAAAAAACTTGCTGTGAAAATTCAATATCCTGGGGTGGCACAAAGTATCAGTTCTGATCTTGCAATGGTAAAACCTGTAGCAAAAAAAATGTTTAACATTAAAGGAAAAGAATCAGAAAAGTACTTTACGGAGGTCGAGCAAAAATTACTAGAAGAAACCGATTACGTTTTAGAATTAAAACAAAGTCAACAAATAGCTTTAGATTGTTCACATATACCGAATCTTAAGTTTCCCTCATATTATCCTGATTTAAGCAATCATCGCATTTTAACCATGGACTGGATGGATGGTGCCCACCTGTCGGAATTCGCCAAAGCTAATACCAATACTGAAGTTGCGAACAAGCTTGGGCAAACGCTTTGGGATTATTATATGTTTCAAATGCACATTCTGAAAGCCGTAAATGCCGATCCGCACCCTGGCAACTTTTTAGTAAACACTAACAACGAGCTTATAGCAATAGACTTTGGTTGTATCAAACATATACCTGACGATTTTTATGGTCCTTATTTTGAATTGTCTAGACCTGAAAATCTCAATAACAAAAAACTGTTTGAAAAAAACATGTTCAAGTTGGAGATCCTCCGGAAAGAAGACACTCCCGCAGAATTAGCTTTCTTTTCGGAGATTTTCAATGAAATGATAGGTCTATTCACATCACCATTTGCTCATGATACATTTGATTTTGGTGATCCGGTTTTCTGGAAACAAATAGCCGATTTAAGTGATAAGTTTCAAAACGACCCTGAGGTTAGAAAAATGGATGCAGGACGTGGTTCAAGGCACTTTCTATATATGAACAGGACATTTTTTGGCTTGTATAATTTATTACACGACTTAAAGGCTGTGGTCCGAGTTAACGATTTTAAAAAATATATAAAGCATAATGCTATGCCAAGTAAAGTGGCATAAGTGAAGAGTACCTTAATTGGTTTGTTTATTTATTGGTTAGGTTGTGAGAGCGCATCGTGGTTGGTGCGCTCTCTTTCTTTCTAAAAATATTAAGACATAAAAAAGCCATCTTCTTATTCAGAAAATGGCTCCTTATAATTATATCCTTTACAACCTACTTTTCTTTAGTCGGTTTCATCTCAAGTTCCTTCTTGGGATCTCCAGCATTCTTTAAATATTTCTCTAACCATTGATCCTGCTCCCATAGCATATGCAGAATACTTTCTTTAGCCCGATAACCATGACTCTCTTTAGGTAGCATTACAAGTCTGGCAGTAGCACCTAGCCCCTTTAATGCATTAAAGTAACGCTCACTCTGTAAAGGATAGGTGCCCGAATTATTATCGGCCTGACCATGTATTAATAACAACGGGGTTTTCATTTTGTCAGCGTGCATAAACGGAGACATCGTGTAATACACCTCAGGGGCTTCCCAATAACTACGCTCTTCACTTTGAAACCCAAACGGAGTCAGTGTTCTGTTATATGCCCCACTTCTGGCAATACCTGCGGCATAATCGTTAGAATGCGATAGCAAATTAGCTACCATAAAAGCGCCATAACTATGCCCACCAACACCTACTTTATTTCTATCGATATATCCTAACGCATCAACAGCATCTATAGCTGCACGTCCATTGGCAACAAGTTGCTTTCTAAAAGTATCGTTTGGCTCTTCATTACCTTCTCCAATAATAGGGAAAGCTGCATCATCTAAAACGACGTACCCTTTTGTTAACCAATACAGCGGTGATCCCCAGTATGGATAGGTAAATTCATTAGGATTCTGTGTCGTTTGCGATGCGCTTTTCTTGTCTTTATACTCCCTAGGATACGCCCATAAAATCATTGGCATTTTTTCCTGGCTATTCTTATCGTATCCAACAGGTAAATATAAAGTACCTGTTAACTCTAATCCATCATCCCGCTTATAGGTAATCACCTCTTTATGTACATTTTGAAGTGCTTTATACGGATTTTCAAAGTCAGTGATCTGATTTAGTTTTTTTCTTTTCAATTCTCGGAAGAAGTAATTAGGATATTCATTTTTTGATTCTATTCGAACTAACAATCGGTTCATATCAACGTCATATTGATAAATGTTCTCAATCTTATCAGTATATACAGATTGATATAATCTTTTCGTCTGACCCGTGTTTAAATCCATTTGATCAACAAAAGGAAACTGACCTTTTTCAGAATAGCCATCGCCAGTTAAAAAAGCAGTATTTCTTTTTAGTGCTAATGAATAAGATCCATATTTATTTTTCTTCATTACAAAATTACCTGGGTCGCTATATACATCTTGGTAGTTTCTATCAGAAATAATTCTCGCTTCCTTGCTATCATCTGATGGGTTGAATACATATGTTTTGGTATTTCTTGTATTCCACCAATAGTCATAGGCAACCGCCACTTGGTCATTACCCCATTGTATGCCACTAAACCGACCTACAGTTTTTAATATGCTTTTTGGTTTTCCATTAAACGGTGCTTCAAGTTGGAATACCTCATCTCGAAATGGCACTTTATTTTTAGGATCTCCATCATCCAACACCTCAGCAAAAATTAGAGATGCCGGTTTATCTGCTCTCCATGACAAATTTCTTCTTCCTTTTCTACTTGCCATAAAACCCTTAGGTAAATCTTCTATTAAAGGTACCTCTAAAACTGTTTCTACCTTTTTTCCTTCTTTTGAATAAATGGTAGTTTCTGACGGAAAACGACGATAAGGAACCAAATAGGAAAACGGTTTTTTCACCATCGAAATCATGACATAGTTTCCGTCAGGAGAAAAGTTAATGTTTCGATACATGTTACTTCCCATCCATTTTTTAGAATTCCCGTCTAAATCTACTTTGTAAAGCTCAGATAAGGCCAACTGTTCAAAATTATGCTCATCATTTGGGTTTTTAAGTAGATCTTGATAGGTTCTGTTCTGTGCTTTTTTCCCATCGTTCACAGATATGGTGGGTCCGGAAGGAATTGTTTGCGCCGTATTGATCAATGCTTTTCGCTCTGATGACAACATCTTCACCAACAGCGATTGACTATCATCGAACCAATTGATCACATCTCTTAAATTAGCATTGACTTTAGCCTCGGTTAGTTTCTTGACAGTAGCGGTTTCAATATCAAGTACCCAAACCTCAACTCCATAATTGGTAGTATTGGTCATTGCTATCTTTTTTTCATCAGGTGACCAGCTAAAATTGGCTAACCGTGTATTATCCGGCAAGCCCTTCACCTGTGTTGCATTCTTAGCTTTAACCGGCTTTACCCTTACATTGTTAACGTAGGTAGTTCTACTTCCAATGTTAGTAGTGGGGTTGATACGTAGTCCTCCCAAGCGCATTTCAGTTTCAGAAAGTTCTCCAATGCTTTTATAGGCATCTCGATAAAGCAATACCATGTTCTCGCTTTTAGTATCGAGCATTACCCTAGGTGCTAGTGGAGCATCTACTAGATCTAAAATTTCTTGCGAAGGTTTTTGATAATTCAGATTTTCTTGTCCTGATAAAAAGGAAATAAATCCCAATAACAGAACAACTAGTGATAATTTTTTCATGTGTTATAGGTTGATTGATTAATAGTAGAGCGTGCTTTAACAATCAAATTAATACAAGTCTAATTTATTGGCAGTGCAGCACTTACCCAAATTAAATGAAATTTGGCCAAAAAGACTGTGAACATACTGTTAAACGACCATAACATTAACAAATGAAATAGAGACTATTCTTCTACTTATCAATTTGTGAAATACAGACGGATTTCTATTTTTGTAAATAGCAGAAAATACTTGAATATGGGAAGAGCATTTGAATTTAGGAAAGCGCGTAAAATGAAACGTTGGTCTGCAATGTCTAAAGCCTTTACACGTATTGGCAAAGACATTGTAATAGCTGTAAAAGAAGGCGGCCCCGACCCGGATTCGAACTCTCGCTTACGTGCTGTAATTCAAAATGCAAAGTCCGTAAACATGCCAAAGGACAATATCGAACGTGCCATTAAGCGTGCTAGTGATAAAAGTCAAGGCGATTTTAAGGAAGTAGTTTTTGAAGGCTACGCCCCTCACGGGATTGCAGTTTTAGTCGAAACCGCTACCGACAATAATACAAGAACAGTAGCCAATGTAAGAAGCTATTTCAATAAATGCAATGGTAGCCTAGGCACCTCTGGGTCTGTTGAATTTATGTTTGATCATACCTGTAATTTTAGAATCAATGCTGAAGGGCTAGATGCTGAAGAAGTTGAACTAGAGTTTATTGATTTCGGAGCTGAAGAGGTTTTTGAAGACGAAGATGGAATTTTGATATATGGCTCATTTGAAAGTTTTGGCGCGATACAAAAAGAACTAGAAAGTAGAGGTATCGAAATATTATCGTCAGGTTTTGAACGTATTCCACAGGTTACCAAAAAACTGACTGAAGAGCAAAAAGAAGATGTGGAAAAACTGCTGGAAAAAATAGAAGAAGATGATGATGTACAAAACGTATATCACACCATGGAAGAATTGTAGTCACTTTTTCTAAACTACGCTGTTTGTTTTACTATTTTACTTCGACTTATAAGTAAATTACCTCAAGTTAAAACTAAGAGGTAAATAATTAAAAAACAATTTAGATTTCGTCGGGACTAACTCCGCGGAATTTTAATCTCGATTATCGAGTAAAACAAATATTTATGACTCGTCGCGTTTTCTCACTTATATTTTTATTGGTTACCTTTTTTTCATCTGCTCAAATGAGCAATGCAAAACTCAATACAATTTTCAATAGAGAATCAGATAGTATTCAGTCTAATGGTAATCAATGGCAAATGCTGTATAAAGACCGGGTACTACTATGCGTAACTGACGAGAATGCCAATAGAATGCGTATTATTTCTCCTATCGCCGAGATTGATAAATTGGACGAAACCGAACTTAAAAATGCCTTAGTGGCTAACTTTCATACCGCATTAGATGTCAAATATGCTATTTCAGACGAGCTCATTTGGTCTGTTTTCATCCATCCTTTAAAAGAATTGACAGAACAACAAGTAGTAGATGCATTACGTCAAGTATATTATGCGAATCTAACTTTTGGAGGATCGTATAGCAGTACTACCCTGGTATTTCCAGGCAATACAAAAAAGGTTGAAAAAGAAAGTCCGATTAAGAAATTAAAGAAAATCTAGTCTAGCGGTAACCAGAGATCTTCTCCTCAGTAGGAAAATAAGCATACATAATAGCCAACAAAAACGCAGTTATTAGTAACAAAGACTGGCAGTTGGTTAACATACAAACCACTACTGAAAAAATAGCAGGTCCCTCTAAAAACCCCATTCTTATGATGTGAGCGCTTTGAAAACGGTTTAAAAGTTCGTCTGCATCAGCATTACGGTCAACTCCTGACATGGCACGATTGAAAATGGTATTACCCATAAAAAATCCAGCTACTGCTAAAAACATTGCTACCCAGTTAAATGGTTCTTTCATATTAAAGGTAAACTCAAACTCGTCAGTGATATACAACACAAATCCAGCAAAAAAAACAACCCCTAGCATCAATGAGCTATGAATGACCTGTAGAACTTTAAGCCTGGTTGGATTTAATTTTTTACGCACCTTAGTTAGATTGTTTTACTAATTTAAAACAAAAAACTACACATATACCATCTAATCAATTTAATAACACTACTTTTGCGCCTTTATTAATAGCCGCTGGTATAGCATGTGCTAAACAGGACTTTCCCTTTTAATGTTTTACGTGGTCCTAAAAGCACTCTTATTTGCGTAAAGCATTTTTTATGATCACATTTAAAGAGCTTGGTCTTAATAGTAATTTATTAAGAGCCATAGACGACATGGGTTTTATTAACCCGTCAGAAGTACAAGAAAAAGCAATTCCCGTTTTACTAGATCAAGAAACTGATATGGTTGCTTTAGCCCAAACTGGGACCGGTAAAACTGCTGCTTTTGGTTTCCCAATGTTACACAAAATTGATATCAATAGCCGCACTACGCAAGGACTCATCTTATCTCCTACCCGCGAACTTTGTCTACAAATTACGCAAGAAATGAAGACTTATGGTCAACATTTAAAGGGACTTAACGTGACAGCCGTTTATGGTGGGGCCAGTATTACCGAGCAGGCCAAACAGGCCAAAAAGGGTGCTCAGATAATTGTGGCTACTCCTGGTCGTATGAAGGATATGATCGGACGTCGAATGGTTGATATTTCAAAAATTGAATACTGTGTATTAGATGAAGCCGATGAGATGTTAAACATGGGATTTTATGAAGACATCACATCTATTTTATCTCACACTCCAGAGGATAAAAGTACTTGGCTATTTTCAGCAACGATGCCAAAAGAAGTGGCTAGTATTGCAAAAGAGTTCATGTACCAACCATTTGAAATAACCGTTGGAACCAAAAATGAAGGAAGTAAGAATGTGTCTCATGAATATTATCTTGTTAATTCAAGGGACCGATATCTAGCACTAAAGCGATTGGCTGATGCCAACCCGGATATATTTTCGGTAGTATTTTGTCGTACCAAGCGCGACACTCAAAAAGTTGCTGAAAAACTCATTGAAGATGGTTATAATGCAGGGGCGCTACACGGAGATTTAAGTCAGAACCAGCGTGACATGGTTATGAAATCTTTTCGTACACGACAGATTCAAATGTTAGTCGCTACTGACGTAGCTGCTCGCGGTATAGATGTTGACGATATCACCCATGTAATCAACTACCAACTACCCGATGAAATTGAAACATATACTCACCGAAGTGGTCGTACCGGCCGCGCTGGCAAAAATGGCGTATCAATGGTTATTGTGTCAAAAAGTGAGCTTAGAAAAATTAAGTCGGTTGAGCGCATTATTAAAAAGAAGTTTACCGCTAAAGAAATTCCTACGGCCGAGAAGATTTGTGAAGTACAGTTGTTTCACCTTGCCAATAAGATAAAAGATACCGAGATCAATCACGAAGTCGATCCTTACTTACCTGCAATTCATGAAGTATTAGAAGGACTGGATCGTGAAGAGTTGATCAAAAAAATGGTATCTGTTGAGTTCACTCGATTTATTAGTTATTACAAAAATGCTAAAGACCTCAATCTAAATGCCAAGGCAGAGGCCATGGAAGCTAGTGGGGAATCGACCCGCTATTTCATCAATGTAGGTGTAAAAGACGGCTATAATTGGATGAGTCTTAAAGACTTTTTAAAGGAAAAACTTGAACTTGGTAAAGAAGGGGTCTATAAAGTTGATGTAAAAGATAAATTCTCATTTTTTAATACGGATACTGAACACAGGGAAAAGGTCTTAGCTGCTTTCAACGACTTTAAAATGAATGGTCGTTTTGTAAATGTTGAAGTCTCAAGCGCGGGAGCCGGAAAAAATCGCGGAAGAAAACGTTCAAGAGGTCGTAATGATGGTGATTTTAGAGGAAAAAAAGACTTTAGAGGAAAACGAAGATCATCCAGTAGCGGCAAGGGAGGATTTAAAGGAAGATCGCGTAGATAAGATTATCTAAATAAACTCTTAAATACATTATAAAAACTGGGGTTTTGCGTATTGTTTAGTATTTTTAACGCAAATATCCGGATGAGGTAAATTACCTCGGGGCAAGCCCACGAGATACTGTATGAAGGCTAACTTGATTCAAGGCTGATTTCATGCATCAAAATCTCAATAATCGAGTAAAAGTTATCTTCCGGTTTACGACTAAGTAGATTGATGAGGCATTTTTTACTTTTATTGAGTTGTGTTTTAATAAGCGTTTCAACCTTCGCCCAGAATGGGAATGTAGAGGCGCAAATTATTAATGCAGAAGATGATTCGGCCTTGCAAAATGTACATGTGCTTAACCTAAATAGAGTTATCGGTACCATTACAGATTCAAAAGGTAATTTTACCATTCCCGCTGCAGTAAATGATACGCTGTTTTTCTCATATCTTGGTTTTAAGTCGATTAAAATTAGAGTTACCAACGACCTTCTAAAAATTCCAGGAACCAAAATTCAACTAACTGAATTAGCATATACATTAGAAGAGGTAATTTTACAACCTTTTGAACTTACCGGATATCTAGAAATAGATAATAAATACGTACCCGTTGAACGCAACTATAGATACAGTATTTCGGGACTACCAACTGGTTATGAAGCCGGCAGTTATTCTCCAGGAGCGATAACAAGAGTATTGGGTGCCATATTTAATCCTGCGGATTTTTTGCATAACATATTTGGTAAAAAGCCAAAACAACTTCGTAAGCTTCGAAAAATGCAAGAGGAAGACGAAATTAGAAATCTACTTACTACCAAATTTGATCGTGAAGTTTTACTAGAAATTTTAGAACTTGACAGAACCGATTTAGACGAGTTATTGCAACATTGTAATTATTCAAAATCCTTCATTAAAACGGCTAATGATCTTCAAATTTTAGATGCACTATCTGAATGCTATGAAGAGTTTAAAGTACTGAACAGGAATTAACGCTCGCATAAATTAGCGGATTTTTACGTTTAATTGTAACACTTCTCTCAACCAAAACTCCCTTATTTTTTCACCTCAAACGTTGTAGTACTAGAAGTTTCACAAGTTTTGTTTCAGGTAAAACAAACTTCACAAATCTGCATTCCTTTTTCTAACTTTAAACCTATAATTCAAACAACACTAAACATGTTTAAAAGGCAGCTGCTACTAATTGTGATAACAATACTTTTGATCTCATGTGATCAAAAAAAATCAACCACTAAAAACCCAGAAGTTATGGTAAAAGATATGACTGATCAATCGGTCAATCCCGTTCCCGATTTTTGGAAAGGAGCCAATATTTATTTTTTATTGACTGATCGCTTTAACAATGGCAATCCGGAAAATGATATCAACTTTAACCGAACCAAAGAAACAGCCATGCTGCGCGGTTTTATGGGTGGCGACTTGGTAGGAATCACCAAAAAAATTGAAGAAGGTTATTTTAATGACCTTGGCATTAATGCCATTTGGTTTACTCCAGTAGTAGAGCAAATTCATGGTGAGGTTGATGAAGGAACTGGTGTTACCTATGGATTTCATGGGTATTGGACCAAAGATTGGACCAAATTAGACCCAAACTTCGGAACGAATGAAGAATTACATCAACTTGTAGAAACTGCCCATGCAAATGGTATTCGAATTTTAATGGATGCAGTGATCAACCATACAGGTCCGGTTACAGACGTAGATCCTGTATGGCCCGATGGCTGGGTGCGCACTAATGAGCGTTGTGGTTTTACTACCTATGAAAATACCATTACTTGCCAGCTGGTAGATAACCTACCTGATATCAAAACAGAAAGTAATGAAGCAGTCGATTTACCTCCTCAGCTGGTTCAAAAATGGAAAGCCGAAGGCCGCTATGATGAAGAAGTCGCAGAACTTGATGCGTTTTTCGAACGTACAGGTTATCCGCGAGCACCTAGATTCTACATCATGAAATGGCTAGCTGATTACATTACAGATCATGGTATTGATGGTTATCGGGTAGATACGGTTAAACATACAGAAGAATATGTTTGGAGTGAGTTTAGAGAAGTATGTGATGCTAGTTTTGAACAGTGGAAAAAAGAAAACCCGACTAAAGTGTTAGACGATATGCCATTTTACATGGTTGGGGAAGTATATAATTACAATGCAAGCGCAGGTCAGGCTTTTGATTTCGGAGATAAGAAAGTAAACTTTTTTGCTAACGGATTTAACAGTTTAATCAATTTTGAATTTAAGTATGATGCTCAAAAAGATTACGAAACTATTTTTTCTAAATACGATGGCCTTTTAAAAAGCAAATTAAAAGATTTTGGCGTTTTACACTATTTAACAAGCCATGATGACGGACAACCTTTTGATGCCGATAGAACCAAAACCTTCGAAGCTGCAACTAAGTTACTTTTAAGTCCAGGAGCAAGTCAGGTATACTATGGTGATGAAACTGCTCGGTCTTTAATTATCGAAGGAACAAACGGCGATGCTACCTTACGCTCGTTCATGAACTGGGCTGATATTGAAAATAACACCGAGACCAAAAAACTATTGACTCATTATCAAAAATTAGGACAGTTTAGACGAAAGCATATTGCCATTGGTGCTGGAAACCATACGATGATAAGCGCATCTCCTTATACGTTTAAACGTGAACTCAAAAAAGATGGATTTGAGGATAAGGTAGTGGTTGGTATAGACTATAAATCAGCTAAAAAGACCCTGAATGTTAGTGAAGTTTTTGCAGATGGCACTTTATTAAAAGATCATTATTCAGGAATCGAAGTTACCGTAAAAGATGGAAAAGCAACTTTTAATAGTGATTTTGATATCGTTCTGTTAGAACAAAAAGAATAAACATGTAAAGAGACTTTCTAAAAAAAGCCACCATAATTAAAACGTGGTGGCTTTTTATCTTCTAGAATATTGCTATTATCTTTTAACCATATACTGAAATGAAGCTTTTGGCCTACCTACATAACCTACACCGTTAAACTTGTACTTTTTAATGATGCATAATGCCTGCTCTGCCTCACTTTTACTTTTACCAAAGTCAAAAATCCAGTGACTTCCTTCCACAATTTTCCAGCGTCCTTTGACAAATGAAACTTTAATTTTTGAGGGATTGAATGCGATAATATCCTCACTTTTAAGCGGTTTTACATTTGATGCTCTTCCATTACATAACTGATATGTAAAATCAGGATTTGGTCGCCCTACAAAACCGCTACTATTAAAACCGTAACGTCTTACAATTTTAATAATCTTGTTCGCTTCTGCTACATTAGGAGCTGAAAATAAATAGCGACTACCCTGAACAACCGAATAGGTACCTTTTGAGTTCTTTTTAACTTTCAAACTTCCCTTAGGATTCAAGCTAAGTAAATCTTCCTTTGCACAGGTAGTTATTGGTCTCGGCTTAACTATTCGAGGTGCCTTTTTAAATTTTTCAGTACTTACAAAATTAGTTCGTCTACTTCCGTCTTTAAACCTTGTCAAGGTCGTTACCTCCAGTGTATTGCCATTCATCTTTACCATTACCGTTTTATTGGCAAAACTTACTGGATAATTAACTGATAAATACTCCGTATTGCCTCTAACATTGCCGCTAGCTGAGTTTGTGTAGGCTATTGATTTTTTCTTCCCCCAATCACAGTCTTTCGGACTACAACTACCAAATACCTGCACAAGGGGATTACTACCATTACCAGAAATAATAACCTTTGTAATACCTCTAGTTCGAGTGTTGACATTTTTCCATGTTCCGTTAAAATTGTTCAAGGGTGTGCCAGCAGTTGCGAACAAAAAGCCAAAAACCATTAAAACAATTGATAAAAATTTAGTTTTCATAATATGTATAATTAATTGTTATACTCTTTAATGGTATGCTTTCTTAGAAGGTTAACAAAGAAACTTTAGGATCAATTGAAAAGGGGAAAAACACCCCTGAAATTTATCCATAGCATGGAAAATTATAATGACCATTCTCATTATTTCGTACTTTTAAATAAATAACCAAAAACTAACTCATGAAAACTAAAAGTATTCTAATGGTCTGTTTATTATTCGGTTTATATACCACCGGATTCGCTCAAAAATGGACCAAGAATAAAAAGGCGGTCAAACAATCAGTTGAAAATCATAAGACAGATCTTATTGCCATTAGCGATCAAATATGGGAAGCTGCGGAAATTGCTTTTCAAGAAAAAAAGTCTTCCAAACTATTGGCAGATTACGCCGAGCAAAACGGATTTAGAGTAGAAAGAGGCGTTGCGGAAATGCCAACCGCATTTGTCGCTACCTATGGCAGTGGCAGTCCTGTAATTGGTATTTTAGGTGAATTTGACGCTTTACCCGGTATTTCTCAAAAAACAAAGCCTACTAAAGACCCCTTAGTACCTGGCGGTAATGGTCATGGTTGCGGTCATAACTTATTCGGTACAGGAAGCCTTGGGGCTGCAATTGCCGTGAAAGAATTGATCGCTGCCGGAAAATTAAAGGGCACTGTGAAGTTTTACGGGACACCTGCCGAAGAAAAATTCTTCGGTAAAATATGGATGGTAAAAGCTGGGCTCTTCGATGGCGTTGATGCTGTAATGGATTGGCATCCATCTGCCACGACAAAAGCTGATGTACAAAGTACTCTAGCGCTTGTCGATTTTATTGTAGAATTTAATGGTCAGGCCGCACATGCCTCAGCCGATCCGTGGAATGGTCGTAGCGCATCGGATGCATTGGAGTTGTATACCACTGGAATAAATTATTACCGCGAGCATATTAAACCTACCGTAAGAATACATTATCATATTCAAGATGGAGGTCAGGTAGTAAATGTGGTATCTGACTACTCAAAAATTTGGGTGCGTGTACGGGATACTAAGCGAGAAGGCATGATGCCTGTCTATGAACGGGTTCAAAAAATGGCTGAAGGTGCTGCTATAATGGCTAATACTGATTATAAAATATCTTTGGTTTCAGGTATCTACGAAATCTTAGTGAACCGATCAGGCGGTGAAGCAATGCAAAAAAATCTTGAGATGTTAGGACCGATTAGTTATACCGAAGAAGAAGAGGCCTTTGGAAAGAAAATCCAAGAAATGACAGGAAAGAAGCAAATTGGAATGGATAGCAGTATTAATCCGCTTGAAGAAACTCTAGAAAACCCAGGTGGCGGGTCAACTGATGTTGGCGATGTAAGTTGGGTTGTACCTGTTGTACGGATGGGTGCAACGGTAGCACCTAAAGATACTCCATGGCACAGTTGGGCCGTTGTAGCTTGCGGAGGGATGTCCATTGGGCATAAAGGGATGATCCAAGCGAGTAACGCTTTGGCAATGACCATGGTTGATTTATATGAAGACCCTAAATTGCTAAAACGTGTGAAAGACGAGTTCAAAAAAAGAAAAGGAAACACCGTTTACGAAAGTATAATTCCTGAAGGGCCACCCCCAGTCGGCTCTAACTGAACATAGGATATTCAGTAGTTTCGATATTACCTTTAAAAATCACAAAACCGAGATAATTGCCAATTAATCAGGCATATTCGCTACGGATAAAAGCAATTACTACTCGGTTTGACGATTTTTTTTTGGGAAATCTCTAGTTGCTAACAACTTGTAGTACCCTAAATTCAAAAACCAATGAACAACAGATCCGGAAATTCTCCAGATAAGGCCGATCTAGCCGATAAATTCTTTTATCTAAAAGAAACAGCCGAGCTTACCAAAACAGGATCTTGGTATATCGATACAAGAACCTTTGAAGCGTATTGGAACGATATTACATATGAAATACTCGAAGCACCGCTAGATTTTGTTCCTACTGTAGAAACTGGACTTTCTCATTATGCCGAAGAACATCGAGATTACGCTTCAAAATTATTTTTCGACTGTTATAAAAAAGGAAAAGAATTTGATGTAGAAATCAAGATGGTTACCGAAAAGGGAAATGAATTCTGGGCACGAGCCATTGGTAAACCTGTTCTTAATAGTGATAATGAGCAAATTGGCGTACAAGGTGTTTTTCAGAATATTGATGATATAAAACAAAAAGAATTTGCCCTTCAAAACTCAGTAGAAACCATTACCTCGCAAAACAGCCGATTGCTGAATTTTGCTTATATCGTCTCACATAATTTAAGAAGCCAGACAAGCAATCTTCAATTAATTGTGCAATTACTAGACAATTTGAACACTGTTGAGGAAAAAATGGAAATGCTTGGTAACATTAAAGGGGTCTCTGATAGTTTAAACAAAACTATTGAGCACCTTAATGAAGTAGCGACCATACAAACCAACAGTAAGCAAGAAAAAAGAGTTGTGCGTTTTGAAGATACTTACCTATTGGTCGCCACCTCAATTCAACAAATTATTGCCAACCAAAAGGCTGAGATTACAACGGACTTTTCTGATCTTGACAGTATAAACTATGTTCCGGCTTATATGGAGAGTATTATGCTTAACCTGCTCACCAATGCAGTAAAGTATAAACATCCTGACAGAAAACCCATAATTCATATTAAAACGTTTTTACAAAACGATCAGCCTATTATGGAAATTAAAGATAATGGTGTAGGTATCGATCTTGAACGATATGGAGAACAAATATTTGGTATGTACAAAACATTCCATTTTAACGATGATGCCGAAGGTGTCGGATTGTTTATCACTAAAAATCAAATTGAATCATTAGGGGGTAGTATTAGCATCAAAAGTACCGTTGATGTTGGTACAACCTTCACTATAATTTTTTAACACTTTATGAATTCCCCAATTAAACTTGGCTGTATCATTGATGATGATAACACCTATGTACATTTAATAAGTACCCTAATTAAGATGAAAAACCTGACCGAGGAGCTATTGATTTTTAATAATGGTCAAGAAGCAATGGACTATTTTGAGAAAGCGGTCGAAAACAACGCAATAGAAGATCTGCCACAAGTGATATTTCTTGACTTGAATATGCCAGTAATGAACGGTTGGCAATTTTTGGAACAGTTTGATAAGAAAAAGTGCAATAATTGTTCCCTCTATGTGGTAAGTTCATCTATCAATCCTAACGATATGAATCGCGCAAAGCAATTTCCAACAGTTAAAGACTATATCACAAAACCTCTTGAGATCAGCACGTTAGAAGCCGTTTTTCAACGAGCATCATAATAGGAACATTGAAAAACCGATAATGTATTCTAGGTAATATTTATTTGATCCTTTTCGTTGATTTAAACAATATTTTCAATGCCGGCAATAGTTAGCTAAAATGCAATATTTTTACGGTCAAATTGTAAAAATATTACATGAGCTCACGCTTACTATTCTTTCTGTTGTATATCACTATTTCAACAAAGCAGTACGCACAGGAAATTACTAAAAAAGATAGTATTACTACCATTAATCTTGAATCTGTAACTGTACAAGCTGCAAGGATAGATATAGAAAAGAGAGCACTGCCATATGCCACTGCGATTATAAAAACATCGAATATTGATGCAATAAAAAATCAATTATCTATTCAAGAATACTTAAATGAAATACCCGGAATTTATGTTCAAAACAGTTCGAACTTTGCGCAAGATGCTCGAATATCTATTCGCGGAATAGGTTCTAGATCGGCGTTTGGTATTCGCGGGATAAAACTTATCGTTGACGGCATTCCCGAGACAACACCAGATGGTCAGGGTCAATTAGATAATATTAATCTGGATATTATTGAAACCATAGAATTGGTAAAAAGTGGAGTTTCGGCATTATATGGCAATGCCTCCGGAGGTATCATTAATATTAATACAAAAAAAGATTTCACTGAACCCTTTATCAATTTTAAAACCACGTTTGGTACTAACAGCCGACAACAGTATAACGCCACTGCTGGGGTGGGTTCTAAAAATTCAAAAGCAGTTTTTCATTTGGGATATCAATCCTTTGACGGGTATCGCGATAATAGTGGTTTTAAACAATGGAACTTTAATGGAAATTTTGCTCATAAATTTAATGATAACCTAAAACTTAATGTACTCGTCAACTATTCCGATAGCCCTTTGGCAGAAGATGCCGGAGGCCTGACCAGAGAGCAATTTGAAAACAACCCTCGTCAAGCCAGACAGGCGAATATAGATTTTAATTCCGGTGAAGCGATCTCACAATATAAAATAGGCACTAGTTTATTATGGAACATTAATAAAAAAAATGTAATAAATACTTATGCCTTTATAAGTGGTCGTAGTTTTTTTGGTAGACTACCCTTTTCGTTTGGTGGTATCGTCGATCTCAATCGTAATTATGGTGGCCACGGTAGTTCAGTGGATTTTAAACTTGCTAAAAATGATCTTAAGATTGGCTATGACCTTAGTTTTCAAGAGGACAACAGAAAACGATTTGTGAACGAGCAAGGAATACAGGGCGCGAATACCTTGAATCAAAATGAAAAATTTAATACCATAGGGGTATATGCGCTTGATTATGTTCAATTAAGCAATTGGAGTATTTATGGAGGTTTTCGATTTGATCACCAACTGCTTAAGGTTGAAGATAGCTTTTTAGATAACGGAAATGACTCGAGTTCAATTACCCTAAATTCCATTAATCCGACGATAGGACTTACCTATAAACTCTCCACATTATTAAATGTATTTGGTAACTTCTCAACTGCTTTTGAAACACCTACTCTATCTGAATTATCGGCAAACCCTTCAGGAGAACAAGGCTTTAATCCAAATTTAAAACCACAAAAATCAAGGACCATTGAGTTTGGCATAAGAGGAGCTACCAAGCGGTTCAACTACCAACTTACCTTTTACAACTTGGATACAAAAAACGATCTAGTGCCATTTGAGTTAGAATCTTTTCCTGACCGCACTTTTTTTAACAATGCCGGATCGACATCGAGGAACGGCATTGAAACTAGTTTAAGTTACCAATTAACTCCAAAATGGAAGTTGAATACAAGTTATACCTATTCTAGCTTTAAGTTTGACGAATATATCGCAAATGATACCGATCTATCGGGAAATATACTTCCGGGCACACCCGAACATTTTGGTTCAGTAGCAGTTGCTTACAATACATCGAAAAGTTTCTTCGCCAAATTGCAATTGAACGCTGTAGATGCCATTTGGGTAAATGACACCAATACGGAAAAAGCACCAGGATATCTCACAGCAAATGTTCAATTAGGCTACGAAAAGAAGTGGAGACAAGTTGAGATACTTCCCTTTTTAGGTATTACAAATTTGTTCGACAAAAACTTTGTTGACAATGTAAGAATCAACGCTTTTGGATCAAGGTTTTACGAATCAGCACCCGGGGTTCAAGTGTATGGTGGCTTGCAATTTAGGTTCTAGTACCAGCTGGTTTTATTCACTTAAAAACTTTACCGGTTCTTGTAGATAAAGTACAAGAATTATGATTGGAAAATTGAAAACACCAATGATCAGCAGTTTGGAATATGTAAACATGAAATACGGCTCCCAAAATAATTACTGCTACTTTGAATACATCGAATTTTTCATTTTGCTAGTCTTGGTTATGATTACAACCGAATAATACATTGATTTTCCGTGGCATATTCTGAATTTATTAAACTAATCTATTCTTTAGGATGAATAATTATTACCTAAACAATCAAATTAACCTATTAAGTAAAACCGCATTCCGAAACAAAGAATACATAGCATATTAGTGTTGATAAATCCGGTTAATCGAATAAAAAAGTATTTCATCTATTTATCAAAAAAAGAGGTAGGGTTTTCAAATAGCAAATTGTTTGATCTACATAACGCAAAAACTAAGAATTATGGACAAGAAGTATTTTTATAGAGCTACCAGTATTGCTATTGTGTTGGTATTACTAGTAACTTATTTTGTTTTGAACCCGCTAGGTTAACCATGTAGGTAAAATACTTAGCGTACCCGACCAATTTCTCCTCCCCCATATCCAACCAAATCCTATTAAGCAAGCGCTTTATGGGAAAGAGTCACTTATTCAGAATACTAGGCATAGGCCTAATACTATCGCTATTGGCATTATACTTCATGTTTAATCCTACCAAAAGTACAACTGCAATAAATAATAATAGAAATGTAATTGACAGTGTAGGTATATTAGAAGCTAAGGCGATTAACTACATAGAGCCTGACACCCTAGAAATCATTCAAATACATAACGATTAAACATCCTCTTTTACGGAAAATAGCCTCTTATGAAAGTCATTGGGGTTAAAATTTTGTATCCGTTTTCCACTATTAATTGTAACTACCACTATTAAACAAAGATGGAGTGGCACTAGATTGACTATTCTGTGGTGGTAATTAACATTTTTTTATCAAAATACCGATAAAAAGCATTTTTTTACGATTAAATTACTATTTTTGTATTAAGTTCATTCCCCAAAACTAACAAACTATGTACTTAAAACAATTACATAATTTAATCTACCCTTATGGAAAAACAGCTACTCATCATTCTCTTTGCAGTTTTATCTTGTTCTTGCGCAACAAAAAATGCCGCTTCATTTTGGATAGCTAATAATAGTAATGAACCTGTAGAACTGCAATCATCGGTAATTTCGTCAACCAACTTCGCAGGACCGGAAGTATTGTCTAAACCTTTTTTGGCAAAACCAGGTGATATTATTGAATTAGGTGTTGCACCTTTTGATCAAGATATACCCATTTCAAATCTTTTTAATTATAAGATTGCAAATAACAATGGTAATAACTTGAAGGATCCTATGGATATTAAAAACTGGCGAAAAATCACAGATAAAAAAGGAAATACTAAGTATATACTCTACCTAGTGAGTAATTAACAGCGTTTTAAATGAATTTTGAATTCAAGCTTTAGTTAAGATTGTAAATCCAAGTGTTTAGACCTAAAACTGCATCCCTAATCAAGTCTAGAAATGCAATTTTAAAATAGAAAGATGGTTCTCGATACTAAATTCTTAGAGAAATTCACTCGAACCGGCATCTTTTCCTTAAGATTAAATAATAGTTTTAAAGTCCACTAATATAACTGCCATAAATATCTTTAAACTGAATTCCTTGTGTAAATCGGAATTTGCTTAATTTATCATAAGAGACAAGCGCCCAAAGCACAAACTCTTTCAAAAAATAAGCATCTTCTGTTTTCACTTCAGGTTGATATTTCTTGATCAGTGTGTCTAAAGGTTTTATTGCATCAAGTTGTCCTTTATATTCTTCGTCATCAAAATCATCAAGTAATTCGAAACCGTTTTCTTCAAAAAACCAGTCGATTATAGATTGATATGGACTTTCAATATCTTGACGTTCTAGCTTTTTAATCTCTGGAAAGAGATTTACGAATAATGTTTTGACTGATGCTTCAATTAAACTCATAGCAACACCAGCTGCGCCTTCTTGTTCCCCTTCATAAACCAGCTCTACCTTTCCGGTTATCGACGGTATCACTCCAACAAAGTCTCCCAAACGGATTGCTGTTTTCGAATCTCCCGAAATCAATAGTCTTCTCTCCGCTGCGCTTAATAGGTTTTCGTAGGCAGTGATGCTAAGTCTAGCACTCACACCACTTTTCGCATCAATATATTCGCTTTCGCGTGCTTCAAAACTAATTTGCTCCAGTAAATCTTTAGCAAGCTCAGGAACATAGATAGTATCATTTTGATCTAAATTCACTTTAGCCTCTTGTTCCGTAATAACCTTCGCTGTTGCAACATCTTCAGGATAATGCGTTAGTATTTGCGATCCTATTCTATCTTTTAAAGGTGTAACTATACTTCCTCGATTAGTATAATCTTCAGGATTAGCGGTAAAAACAAACTGCATATCTAGAGACATTCGCAATTTGAAGCCTCGAATTTGAATATCACCTTCTTGTAAAATATTAAAAAGAGCAACCTGAATTCGTGCTTGCAGATCGGGTAACTCATTTATTACAAAAATGCAACGGTTTGCTCTGGGAATCATCCCGAAATGAATAACACGATCATCCGCATAAGACAATTTAAGATTTGCTGCCTTAATAGGGTCTACATCCCCAATTAAATCGGCTACAGTCACGTCGGGAGTGGCTAGTTTTTCAAAAAATCGATCATCACGATGCAACCATGAGATTGGTGTATCATCTCCTTTTTCGCGAATAAGATTATTAGCATATCTTGAAATAGGATTAAAAGGATCGTCATTAATTTCTGACCCCTCTACAAATGGAATAAACTCATCCAATAAGCCTGTCATTAATCGAGCGAGTCTGGTTTTTGCTTGCCCTCTTAAACCTAAAAGATTGATATTGTGTTTAGATAAAATCGCCCTTTCTAATTCTGGGATCACGCTATTTTCATATCCATGGACTCCAATAAATGCCGTTTCACCAGCTTTTATTTTTTCGACTAAATTAGCGCGTAACTCTTCTTTAATACTTTTTGATTGATATCCGGCTGCTTTTAACTGACCTAGTGTTTGTATATCTTTTGTATTCATTCTTTTTCAATAATAATTTGGCGACTAGGCGCCTCTAACTCTTTTCTTTCTGTTGGTCTCATAATCCTCAAAAATCATTTCGCCCAGCCCACGAAGTCCAGTATAAAATGCTTTACCCTGATTAGCACGTGTAAATTCTTGAACAAACTGCATTAAATAAGGGTCTTGGGCGATCATGAATGTAGTAATAGGAATATGCAATTTTCTGGCTTGCGCTGCCATATTATAACATTTATCGACTACAAATTTGTCCAGTCCTACACTATTTTTATAATAGGTGCCGTCGGGCATGCGAATGCAACTAGGCTTACCATCAGTAATCATAAAAATCTGCTTATTTGTATTGCGCTTACGCCTCAGCATATCCATCCCTAATTGTAAGCCAGCCACCGTATTGGTATGGTAAGGACCAACCTGCAAATATGGCAGATCTTTAATTTTGATGGGCCATGCATCATTACCAAAAACCAAAATATCAAGTGTATCTTTTGGATATCTAGTGGTAATTAATTCAGCCAGCGCCATAGCCACTTTTTTTGCGGGAGTGATTCGATCTTCACCATACAAGATCATGCTGTGACTGATATCGATCATGAGAACCGTACTCATTTGTGCCTTAAAATGAGTGTCTTCAATAACCAAGTCATCTTCTGTTAGTCGAAATTCATCAGCTCCATTATTTATCTGTGCATTTCGCAAGCTTTCGGTCATCGAAATACGTTCGATAGCATCGCCATAGCGGTATTCTCGATAGTCTCCTGTATGCTCATCACCACGACCTGAGTGTGCAGTGCGATGATTACCAGAACCACTTTTTTTGAGCTTTCCGAAGATCTTATCTAAAGCTTGCTTTCTAATTGCTCTTTCGGTCTTAGCAGTGATAGCCATCCCTCCTGAACCATCTGGTTTTATTTCTTCTCGTATGTAGCCTTTTTCTTTTAACTCTTCAATAAAATCATCGATAGTGTAATCTTCGTTGGTAAGGTTATATTCTTTATCTAATTCCCTTAACCAATCTAAAGCTTCGTCAAGATCACCTGAAGTATGAGTGATGAGTTCATTGAAAATTTCCAGCAGTTTATCAAAAGGAGATTGATCTGGTGCTTTGTATGACTGAAATCGAAATCCTTTTCTGTGAAGTTTTTTATTCATAGCAGTATAAAAATACTACTTTTTTAAGGAAGCTTACTGTCTATAATCTCCTAAAGTATTGTGAAACCCTAAGAGTTTTACATATCAATATTGCCCAAAATTAAATCGTGAAAATATAAGCCTCTACGCTTCTATAATCGACTTCAACTTTGCTAAACCTTTTTCAAAGTCTCCACCAACTGCCTTGTCCATACTGCCCATAAACATCATAAAAATACTGGCTACTGGCTTATGCTTACCACTGAAACCCCATGTTAATTTAGTAGTACGTAGATCTCCTTCAAAATTAAAGTAACAATCAGATTCTGATTTAAAAGGTTTAAAAAAACGAAGCGAAGACTCGATTCTTTCGTCCTTTACAATTTTAGTGATTTCCTGTTCGCCCTCACCCACATCTTTATTCCCGTTCCAATAAGAAACAGCGCCTACTTCTCCGTCGGTTCCGGTAAACTTTTTTTCCATGTTCGGGTCTTTTTCCTCCCATGGTGACCAGTTGGCCATTTTTTCTAGTGAACGAACATAACCAAAGACCTCGTTTTTTGGTTTATTAATGGTTATACTTCTAGAAACGTCATATTTTTTTGGAGCAATGATCATTAATAATAGTATGAGTATTACTAAGCCTCCTACTATATAAAGTGCAGTCATCATAATTGGTTAGGGTATTGATTAGTAATATAAAGTTAAACAAAATGCAATTATTAATAAAAAAGGAGTTTTTCGAAATGAAAAACTCCTTTACTTACTACTACCATTTTCATAATTAGAGTGCCTTAATAATATCTAAAGGGTCTGCTCTCAACTTGTAATCTTCTGCTAGAAAATGATAACTGATTGTTTTGTCTTGTTCAATAATATAGGTGGCAGCAATGGGCAATTCATTCGCCTCATTTCCTTGACTTTCTATTAGATCGATACCAAACGTTTTATATAACGTCACAAGATCAGCTGGTAATTTATATACCAAACCTAGAGAATGCGCCAACTCGTTGTTTTTACTAGTTAACACTTCAAAATCCAGTGCGTTTTTCTCTTCTACAGTTAATGTGTTGTCGGGTGTTTCTGGAGTGATTGCTACAAGTGTTGCACCTTTTGCCTTTATTTCCGGTAATGCGTTTTGTAATGACCTCAACGCGATATTACAATACGGGCACCAACCACCTCTATAAAATGTAAGTACTACTTTTCCTTTTTTCAAAAGATCATCAAGGCTAACTTGTTCTCCTTTTGCATTTGTAAGAATAAAGCCAGGGAAAATACCTCCTGTTTTAGCAGCATTTGCTAGGATATCAGTATTTTCAAGTTCTTCAATGGCCTTTTTCATAATGTCTTGAGCTGCTCCCGGGTGTCTTTTCGAACTATTGCAGGCGTACTCTTTAAGTTGTTCTGTAAGTGTCATGATTGTAATTAATTTTCATGAATAGGTCTACTTACTGAGCAACTAATTACAGAACGAATTAATAATTAACATCATTTTAAAGAAATTATTGGTGTTTTGAAATAGCTATTCAAATGACATTTTCAAACCGAAATCAATTTTACAAGTATTCAGCTCTTTTTATCTCCTTGATACTGCTCCAAGATCTGATCAATGCTTTTAATCGATTTTTGAACCCACTGCATTCGCTGTTCTAACATTTCTTCTTCGGAAAATTGCCATTTTACTTCGCTTTTTCGTAATCGTTCTGTCACATGCTGCAATGTTATTGCCGCAGAAACCGATATATTCAAGCTCTCTGTAAAACCCACCATCGGAATATGCAAGAAGCCATCAGCTTTATTTAAAACCTCATCAGAAAGTCCTTCGGTTTCCCTTCCAAAAAAGAAGGCTGATTTTTTTCCTATATCAAAATCTGTAAGTGTGGTAGATTTCTCATGAGGCGAGGTAGCTATTATTTGATAACCCTCTTTTTTAAGATGCGTAATACAATTTGATACGTGATTATATCGCTTTACACTCACCCATTTTTGAGCGCCCATCGCAATTTCCCTATCCATTTTACGGCTGTTGACTTCCTCAATTACATGACAATCCTGAATACCAAATACATCACAGCTCCTTAAAACAGCACTAGTATTATGCAGTTGATACACATCTTCAACTGCAATGGTAAAATGTCTTGTTCTGTTTGCTAACACTTTAGTGAACAAATCCCTGCGTCTTTCGGTTAAAAAACCTTCGAGGTAGTGTAATAGATTTTCATCAATAGCCATCAGGAAAATACATTTTAAAACGAAGGTAGTATAATACGGTAAAATAACTAAAGTGTATTAGTGTATACTGCAAAGAGCTTTTCAAACATATTCTCACAAAAAATGATCAAAAAAGTACTGGAAACTGTATCTTTTACACACAAAACCAAAATGATGAAAAAAATAGTAGTACTTACAGGAGCAGGTGTTAGTGCTGAAAGTGGAATTAGCACATTTCGTGATGCTGATGGGCTTTGGGAAGGCCATGACGTTATGGAGGTAGCTTCTCCTCAAGGGTTTAAAAGAAATCCTGAACTGGTTTTAGACTTTTACAATCAGCGACGCAGGCAATTATTTCAAGTAAAGCCTAATAATGCTCATATACAGTTAGCTGAGTTAGAGGTTGACTATGACGTTTCAATTGTCACTCAAAATGTGGACGATTTACATGAACGTGCCGGGAGCACTAAAGTGACTCATCTGCACGGTGAACTTCGTAAAGTACGTAGCACATTTGATGAACAATTGGTGATGGACTGGGATAAAGATCTGAATTTAGGGGACCTGTGTGAACATAATCATCAACTTCGTCCTCATATTGTTTGGTTTGGTGAAATGGTGCCTATGTTGGATACTGCTATAAACATCACTCAAAAAGCTGATGTTTTGGTTATTATCGGTACCTCAATGCAAGTATATCCTGCTGCTAGCCTGGTAAATTTTGTTAGTCATGAAACACCGATTTTTTTTATCGACCCGAAACCAAACGTCAATAGTAATCAGTTCGCAAACCTTACGATAATAGAAGATAAAGCGACTACCGGTGTTACTCGGTTCATTGAATTACTGAAAAAGAGATGAACTTAAAACGATGACCTACGAATCATTTTACGAAGAATTAGATGCCATTTCAGCGCTGAGAGAAAACCGAATGCGAATTGCAAAAATGGTGCTAAATGATCATTTGCTTTATGATCATCTATTCAATATCGCTTTTAAAGTGGATGACCCTGTTTCGTGCAAGGCATGCTGGGTGATGGAATTTGTCTACCTGGAGCAACCGGAACTAATTATTCCCTATTTAGATGAATTCACTTATAATTTGAAACAGTTACAACTCGATTCATCAATAAGACCGTTGGCGAAGATATCGCAATTAATGGTACAAGCATATTTCAAAAAGAAACCATCTGAAATTCAATCAGCCCTTACTAATAAGCACCTTGAACTCATCACCGAAGCCTGTTTTGATTGGTTAATTCAAGATCAAAAGGTGGCTGCCCAAGTCTATTCAATGTATGCCTTATTTTATTTAGGAAAAAAATACAATTGGATTTATGACGCTTTACGGCCTGTAATTGAAAAAGATTATAATCAAGGAAGCGCGGGTTACAAAGCGGCATCCAGAAAAGTACTTGCAAGAATTAAGAGTTGATGGTTGATATAAGAATCAATATTGGAATTTACTAAGAAATTATTACGCTTTTTCACCTGTAAACTTCCTAGCTAAAACCTATCTTTGCAGCTTTAAAATTTAAGTGTAAACTAACATGTCTCTAACTCCTTTAAATGCCATTTCACCAGTTGATGGTCGCTATGGAAGTAAAACCAAAGAACTAAGTAAATTCTTCTCTGAAGAGGCATTGATAAAATACCGTGTGCTGGTTGAAATTGAATATTTTATTTCGTTGGCGCTATTACCGTTACCACAATTAAAGGAGTTTGATTCGTCTTTGATTGATGATCTACGAAATATTTATGAAAAGTTTAGTGCTACTGATGCTCAAGCTATTAAAGACATTGAAAAGGTTACCAATCATGACGTAAAAGCTGTTGAATACTTTATTAAAGAAAAGTTTGACAGTTTAGGACTGCAAGCTTATAAAGAGTTTATTCATTTCGGATTGACATCTCAGGATATTAATAACACTGCTATTCCGCTTTCCATTAAAGACGCTATTCAACAAGTATATCGTCCTGAACTAGTATCAGTTCTTAATCGATTGAAAGAATTAGCTGAAGAATGGGCAGACATACCAATGCTAGCACGAACACATGGTCAGCCAGCTTCACCAACGCGATTGGGAAAAGAAATTCAAGTATTTATAACACGAATACAAGAGCAGATAAAACTAATTCACGAAATCCCCCAGGCAGCAAAATTTGGTGGTGCTACTGGAAATTTCAATGCTCATAAAGTAGCATATCCTGATGTAGATTGGAAAGCTTTTGGTGCCAAGTTCGTTGAAGAAACTTTAGGTCTGTATCACTCTTTTCCTACTACTCAGATTGAGCATTATGACCATATGGCCGGAATTTTTGATGGCCTAAAACGCATTAATACAATTTTAATTGATCTGGATAGAGATATATGGACCTATATTTCGATGGATTATTTTAAGCAAAAAATCAAAAAAGGTGAAGTAGGGTCGTCTGCAATGCCACATAAAGTAAACCCAATTGATTTTGAAAACTCCGAAGGAAATTTAGGACTTGCCAATGCTATTTTCGAGCATTTAGCAGCGAAGTTACCTGTTTCACGATTGCAACGTGACTTAACCGATAGTACCGTTTTGCGCAACGTAGGTGTACCTTTTGGTCATACCATCATAGGATTTAAATCTACCTTAAAAGGCTTAAATAAATTGTTATTAAACAAAGAAAAATTCGAGGCAGATCTTGAAAACAATTGGGCTGTTGTTGCGGAAGCAATTCAAACAATTCTAAGAAGAGAAGGATATCCAAATCCATATGAAGCGTTAAAAGGACTCACTAGGACTAACGAAAGGATAAATCAACAATCGATAGCATCCTTTATTGATACGTTGAATGTAAAGGATACCATAAAACAGGAATTAAAACAGATTTCTCCAAGTAATTATACTGGGATTTAGTATAACACTCGGTCGGATTATTTTACTTAGAAAACAATAACTTGTGTACTTAAAGTAGTTTCTTTATCAGTGCGGAATGACACCAGTGGTAGATAATAGAAAAGGTCCTGAATAAAACATCAGGACCTTTATATTAACACTAACTTGGAAAAATATAAATTAACTCTTTTTCAAAAAGTTTTCTAACTCTTTTAGCTGGCCGTTATCGCTAAAATCAGCTTTTTCCATTGCTTTCATAAGTTGTACCATATTCGCTGGATTCATGTTGTCCCCTAATACACGTACCAAGGCAAATCCCATTTCATCATCTTTACCAAAGATCACAACTTCATCAATCGAATCATCATCTCCTAAATATTTTACAACTGCACCTTTACCACCAGTTCCCATTCGCATTAATTCATTATAGCTCGGGTTCTTCAAAATGGCATTTACTTTCTCTTGCTCGATTCCGTATTCCATTTTGTTCGTCTCATTTAGCTTAAATGCTAATACATTCAGCTTTCGTACAGATTCGTAGGCTTCTTTTTCAGAAGCGGAGAACTTTCCTGTGTCGACCCCTAATGTACTTACTGGGATATCAAGTGAAAGGAAATCTGCATTTTCAGTATTTTCTACATAATACTGCTGTAAACTTGGGTCATTGTCACAACTGCTCATGGTAACAAGTACCATGAATGCAGCTGCGATGATTTTGATTGATTGTTTCATCTGTTCTGTTTTTTATTTTTTTAATTGGTCAGATGTAACCTTTGATGATTAAAACCACTACTAGTTTGTTAGTTTAGTAATGATTCTAATCATGTCGGTTTCATTGTATATCTTATTTATTTTTGTTTGCTTTTTTAAGCTGCTTACCACCGGGTAAATCCATCTGATCTGTTAACTTGCCTACCTGACGTAAATCGATATCACCGCTCAATGATAGCAATACTGTTTCAAGCTTCTTACCGTTAATATTAACATTTGCTTGATCAAAGCCAGTAACGAACATTACTAGTTCTTTTACATGATTATCATCTTTACCTTCTTTTACATAAAACTTTACGTTACTATCACCATCACGTACTCTCATTAACTCTTCTAGGTCTGTACTTCGTACATGCTTGCTTACCCATGATGTAATATCTTTTGAAATTGCACCATTATCTGTTGTAATCACCTTAAAGTTTGTAATGCTGTTTACAAGACTAATAAATTCTTGCGCTTCAGGATCATCAGTTTCGATACCGATGCTACCCAACATTTTAAACATTTTCGGACTTACGGAAATAAATGCAACATCTGGGTTGCTTTCATACTTATCAAAAATAGACTGTGCATAAGTGCCAACTGAGATAAGTGCTATTGCTATTGTTAAAACTAATTTTTTCATCTTGTTTTTGTTTTGTTCTTTTAAAACCTATTCGTTTCGTAATAATTTATTTGTTTGTTGTTCAAAATGATCGATGTGGTTTATTTGACTCACACCATCTGAAAATGCATTTAAATGACCTATTGATTGTGTACCCTTGTTAAAGTTATTTGATAACATTGCTAAGGCCATTTTTGCTTGATCAATTTCTTCCTGAGTATATTCAGGTTGAGAGGCTTGATATTGCCAGTAAAACCCAAAGGAGAATATCAATACCGCCGCTATGGAAGCCCACTTCATAAAATTGTTTCTAGTTTTTAATGGGACCTGCTTGGTAAATTGTTCGTCTTTGGCGCCCTGAAAGTAGGCAAACATTGCTTGATATTCTTCGAGATGTGGAGCGACCTCCTTTCCCGAAAAGTAATTTTGCAATTCTTTTTCTTCGGCAACTGTGGTAGTTGCTTCTAGATATTTTTCTAATAATTGTTCTATTCTAACTAACTCCATAGTTATGTTTTTTGATCAATTCTTCTCTAACTGTTTTTCGAGCCCGAGATAGCGCGACTCTTATCGCCGTCGGGTTCATGTCCATTACTTTTGCGATTTCATCAAAATCATACTGCTCTACATCTCGCAATTGTAAGATCATTCGCTGCTGTTCTGGTAATTTTTGAACTATTTTATGTATCCAGCTCAAGCTGTCATTCAATTCAACCTGCTTTTGCAACGAAGTCTGTTCGTCTTTATAATTACTGTGTACTAACTTTAAGTTTGAGGCTTGTTTAGACTTTAACTTGTCAAGACAATAGTTTTTGGTCATAGTCATTGCAAACGCTTCAATGCTCTTGTAAGTACTCAAATTTTTCCGTCCCTTCCACAACTTTAATAATACCTCTTGCGTTGCATCTTCAGCCTCTTCAACAGAGGTTAGTAAACGCTTAGATAAACGAAATAGCTTATCCTTAAATGGCATTACCAAGTTTAAAAACTCCGATTGTTTCATTATTTCTGGTGTGGTTAGCACGCTCTAATTTTTCAGTTATATAAGGAAGACGACCAACCATCATTTTTGTTACAAAGTGTTTCAAAAAAATAAAAATTCATCTTGTTAAAGCAACCTTAAACCCAATCAACACATCAATAAATAGTAATTAGCAACGTTATACATCAAACAAGATAACCAAACTTTTAATTTGTAAGTAAATTGGGTATTTTGCAGACAAAGAAATAAAATCGCAATGATGAAAAGATTAAAATTCTTCCCCTTTTACCTTATTATACTATCCTTATTTGTTGTTAGCTGTGAAGACAACGACGATAATAACAATACACCTGCAATACCTGGTGGATCAGGGAGTGTAGAGTTGGTGCAAACCCAAAACGAATTTGTTTGGCGCGGATTGAACTTGTACTATTTCTGGCAACAAGACACTCCTAATTTAGCTGATGATCGATTTAGCACCTTAGATGAGTTTTACACTTTTCTAAATACTTATGACAATCCAGAAATTATGTTTAACGACGCTCCTTTGAGAAATGCCGATGATCGCTTTACTTTTTTCAATGAAGATTATCGCGTACTTGCAAATGCACAACAAGGTGTTTTTAAAACAAACGGACTAAGTTTTGTACTTACAAGAGTGACGCAAGGCTCAAGTGATATTGTAGGTGTTGTTCGTTATGTAAATAACAATACCGACGCATCGGGGAAAGACGTTGCAAGAGGGGATATTTTCAATGCGGTAAACGGAACTCCCCTATTTTTTAATAGCAGTGATGACAACAATTTAGATCTTCTAGATCCGGACACATATACATTGAATTTCGCGACCATCGAAAACGGGAGTGCTGTCTCTAATGGTAAAAATATTGAATTTACAAAAGTAGAACAGGACATTAATCCTATTTTAATTACCAAAACATTTGATATTGACGGAAAAAGTATAGGTTATTTAATGTACAATAGGTTCACTTCAAATTTTGATGATGAATTGAATACCGCGTTTGCAAGTCTTGCAGGAGTTGATGAGCTAGTATTAGATATGCGTTACAACCCAGGAGGAAGTGTTCGTAGCTCAGTAAGATTAGCGAGCATGATTACGGGACAATTCACGGGACAACTAATGCTTAGACAGCGTTATAATGATAAACTACAAGCACAATTTTCCGAAGCCCAAATAACTGATAATTTTGTGGATAACATTAGCGGGACCTCATTAAACAGTCTTGGGTTAGAAAGAGTGTATATAATAGCCACAGACGACACCGCATCTGCTAGTGAATTAGTAATAAACGGCCTTGATCCTTATATCGATGTTGTTCATGTAGGTACAACGACAGTTGGTAAAAATGAGTTTTCTCTTACTTTAGTTGATGACGTTGAGAATCAATTTGTTTTTAATCGTAACGATACTAGTGGAATTGCAGAAGGGAATTTTTGGGCCATAGTACCATTACTTGGACGCAATGAAAATGCGGATGGATTCTTCGATTATACTTCGGGTTTAGCTCCTGATGTTACTGCGGAAGAATCTCTATCTAATTTAGGTATTTTGGGTGATGAAAACGAGCCCTTATTGGCTGCCGCCTTAGCACAAATCACCGGATCGACTACAAAAGGCTTGCAAACTGTAAAAGACCCTATTAAATCGATCATGTCTTCAGAGGTCATGACCGTTTTAAAAGACAATATGTACATCGATGGTGATAAAATGAAGAAAGTGATGTTAGAGTTAAAAACCAACTAACATCAAGGCCTTGAAAAATAAAAAAGCGGTCATTTAGATAAGATGACCGCTTTTTTATTTTATATGTCATCCGATTTTTATAACTCGGTTTCCATCAGTGCAAAAAACTTATCAAGATCTGGAATAATCACAATGCGCGTTCTGCGATTTCTTGCCATATTTTCTTTAGTGTCATTTTCTACCAACGGCACATAGCTACTTCTACCAGCCGCAATTAATTTTGAAGGATCAACCTCATACTTATCCTGTAACAAACGAACAATTGAAGTAGCACGTTTCACGCTTAAATCCCAATTATCAAACATATCAGGTGTTCTAATTGTTTTAGAGTCTGTATGACCTTCAACCATCACTTCAATACTTGGCTCTTGATTGATCACATTGGCCAATTTTTCAAGAATAACATTAGCTTTTTCGTTCAAACGATAACTACCGCTGTTAAACAATAATTTGTCAGATATATTAATCATTACGACGGTCTTATCGACGTTAATATCAACATCATCCTCATTATCAGCGATGGTTTTCTTTAAGTTATGAGAGATTGCTACATTAATAGAATCTTCTAAGCTTGATGCATTAGCAAGTAATGACGGATCAACTTTTGAAAGCGTATTTCTCATTTTCTGCTTGGTTGTATTGCTCATTACTGCTTTATCACCAACGACATTTAGTTGATTATCATTCAATTCTTTTAAGGAATTAATACGATTGTTGTACTCTTCAACTCTAGCTTCAATTTTAGAAACTTTTGTTTCCAATTCTTCTTTTTCAACTTGAGTTTTAACTAAAGTACTTTTTGTATTATTCAATTCTGTCTCTAGGGCCACGTATTTCTTTTTAGCCACACAAGACGATAACAATAAGCTGGCTACCATACCCAGTACTACTACTTTTTTCATTTAAAAATCTTTTAGATTATTTGGTTTCGATCTTATGTACGTGAAAAAAGGGGGTGCTGGTTTATATGGTATCTTTTTTTTACAGATTTAATGTAAAACCAAGACGGAAATTTCTTCCCTTCGTGCTAAATCCAGTTACCTCAACATATTCTTCGTTTAAAAGGTTCGATAACCCTACAAATAATCTGATCTCTTTAGATAACTGATGATTGGCATAAACGTCTAACAACCCGAAACTTTCTAATTCGATATTGGTAAAGGTGCTAAAGTCTGTATCGATTCTTGACGAGGTATATTGATATTGAATAGAAGCAAACGTCTTTTCATTAAATTGATATCCGATCAGCGCATTAAATTTATTTTTAGGCAATCGCAATCGAACTTGATCTGGTCGCTCAGTAAATGTATAATTAGCTGTAATATTTAATGCCTCGGTTGGCTGATAATCTAGTTCAACCTCGATACCTTGCGTTTCAAAATCATCAGTTACATTCTGAAACTCTCCTGCAAATGTGGTGAAGTCGACCACGACAAAATCAATAAAGTCTTTTTCCTTTCTGTTAAAGGCCACCGCACTTGCTCGAAACTTGTTACTCGCTTTATATTCTACCCCAAGCTCAAACGTGGTGTTGGTTTCAGGATCTAGATCAGGGTTTGCCCCAAAAGGTCCAAATAGCTGTGATAAATTGGGTGCAATGAACGAAGTTGCGTAGCTACCAAATACCTTAGTATAGCCTTCACCTGTTGCAAAAACATAAGAAGGGTTCAAATTATAAATGACATTACTCCCGTACTCACTATGATTACTAAAACGGGCTCCAGCATTCAAGTTCAATCCAAATTCTGAAACGAATACGACATTGGCATAGGGATCAACTGTTGTGGTCTCTTCTTCGACAGTATTAAAACGCGTTCTTTGTTTTATATAATTAACACCTACTATGGTATATAGCTTATCATTAAAGGTGTATTTATTAAATACATCTGCTATAACACTTTGTGAATCGAATGTATTAGGAAAATCGCTCTCAATTTCTCTATCTACATTATTGATGGATATATTAGCGGTTACACTTCCCTTTGCATATGTATAGCTTGGGGCTATTCTGAAACGGGTCTGTTCGGTAAATGATTCAAAGTCGCGGTCAGCTCCATCAAAATTGTCAAATGCAGCATTAAACTTGTCGTAATTGAATCCGAAATCAATATGCAATTTATCAGAAAGCTGATACCCTATACCAGCAATTGCATTGATTCGCGAAAACGGATCACTCTCACCATTTAATCCAGCTGACAACCCGTCTGTACTTTGATGTCCAAAACCAATATTTGCAGACACTTTATTCGATTTCCCAAACAAATTCACCTGGTTCGAGAAATCATTAAGGCGATACTCGTCTTCATTTTCAGCTTGATTGGTTCCAAAGGATGAATTAATAGTTGCGCTTAGCCCATTAACACTTGCTTTCTGAGTGGTAATATTGATTACCGCACTTGCAGCTGCCGTTCCATATAACGTACTTGCCGCTCCTTTTAAAATCTCAATACTTTCTATTTGATCCAATGCAATTAGTCTCAAATCAAACTCGGCATTTACATTACTTGGGTCAGAAACCTGAACACCGTCAATAACAACAAGCACTTGTCTGTTATTACCGCCACGAATAAAGCTACCCAAAACGGCTCCAGCATTACTGCGGCTACCATTAATTTCAATTCCGCTTTTAGTGTTGATCAATTCAACCAGCGTACGTCCTTGATTACGTTCAATCTCTTTACGATTGATTTTAATTACGGTTTTACCTGAATTTTCGCGCTTTAGTTCAAAACGAGAATCACTTACCACAACTTCTTCTAGTTGTTGTTCTTTTACTGCTGACTGTTGTGCCATTGCAGCAGCACATGCACAAAATAGTGTGCCAAAAGACAATAATCTTTTAATCATTTTTTAATTTTCTAAAAAGGAAAAAGTATGAGTTTACCCATACGTCAACTTTATCCCGAAGTTTGACATTAAATAATGAATTAAGGCAGGTCTCCTGGCTTATCTAATAGCATTTCACCTTCCCATCATTCCCGATAGCTCGGGATCAAGACAGTGGTTTTGAAGTAAATACTACCTTCCTATCAAAAGAAGTAATGATCACATTATAGAATCACAGTTGCGGGAACAGCCCAAGAATAATTCAGAATTCTGAATTCCACTTGATTCCCTTTTAATTCGCATTCACAAAAGTGAAATTGAAACCAAAATTCGCTGCGAAAGTAAACAATTTAGCATTCAGCTAAACTGAAATTTTAAATAATCTTACTTTTGAGGTATGAAGCCGAAACTGATGAAATACCTTCTTTTATTTCTAGCGATTACTTTAAGTTTCTCTTGTAATCAGGCAAGTAAGAAACAAACCATTAAAGAAGAAGGTATACCGGACAAAGATTCTGCAATAATCAACAGTGTTAGACATGCGACGGGTCTTGTGATTAATAAAGGCTCAAATTATACCACTGTAATAATCAATGAGCCTTGGCCAAAAGCTAAGAAAAGTTTTAAGTACGCCCTTATCAATAGAGAAAAAGCTTCCTTAACCACTTTTGCTCAAGGCGAGTTCGACGGCATCATCTTGACCCCAATTGAAAAACTGGTTGTTACATCAACTACGCATATACCATCGTTAGAAGCCTTAAATAGTCTAGATGCCTTAGTGGGTTTCCCTGACACAAAATACATCTCTTCGACTAAAGCAAGACAAAAAATTGAGAAAGGCGAAATAAAAGAAATCGGTAACAATGAAAGTCTAAATACTGAGCTATTATTATCCATTCAACCAGAATTAGTTGTTGGTTTTTCTATTAATGACAGTAATAAAACCTATTCAACTATTAAAAAAGCCGGAATTCCTATTTTATATAACGGCGATTGGACTGAAAAAACCCCACTAGGTAAAGCCGAATGGATTAAACTTTTTGGAGTATTGTTTGAAAAAGAACAAGAGGCCGATCGTATTTTCAATCAAATAGAAACTGATTACTTAAAAGCTAAAAATTTAGCCGCTAATGTAGAAAAAGGACCAACGGTATTAAGCGGTGCTATGTATAAAGATATTTGGTATCTACCTGCTGGGGATAGTTTTCAGGCACAGTTCTTAAAAGATGCCAACGTTGACTATTTATGGAAAGACTCAAAGGGCACAGGAAGCTTATCGTTGAACCTTGAAACGGTACTCGATAAAGGCAAAAATGCTGATTTCTGGATCGCCCCTGGGCAATTTGAATCGTACGAAGCCATGGAAAATGGCAGCGAACATTACGAGCAATTTAGAGCATTTAAAAACAAAAATATTTTCAACTTTACCTTGACTAAAGGGGAAACCGGTGGCATCCTATACTATGAACTAGGACAAAACCGACCAGATCTCGTTTTAAAGGACATGATCACCATTTTTCATCCGGGATTATTAACCAATTATCAGCCTACTTTTTTTAAGCCTTTACACTAATTGTCAAAACCAAGAACATACCGAACGCGATTCCTGATATTAAGCCTGTTGGTCTTAGTTTTTTTTGTCCTTAACGTATCACTAGGCTCTGTTAAAATCCCATTTTCAAAGGTCATTATGGCTATTTTTGGTATTGCAGATGCTGATACACAATCGTATATTATTCAGAGTTACCGACTTCCTAAAGCAATAACCGCTATATTGGTTGGCGCGGGGCTTGGTGTTAGCGGTATGTTAATGCAAACCCTATTCAGAAATCCATTAGCCGGACCGTTTGTTTTAGGCCTCAGCTCAGGTGCGAGCTTGGGGGTCGCGATGTTAATTATGGGGAGTGGACTTTTTGGTGGGTTTCTTGTTACAGCCTTATTATCATACTGGGGTATTACCGTGGCGGCAGCATTAGGATGTTTTCTTGTTTTGCTATTGGTCGTATCGGTTGCGAACAAGGTACAAGATACCATGGCTATATTGATCATTGGATTAATGTTTGGTAGTTTAACTGCTGCGGTGGTAAGCGTCATGGCGTACTTTAGCAGTGCAGAGCAACTCCAAAAGTATGTATTCTGGTCATACGGTAGTTTAGGTGATTTAAGTTGGAACGAACTCTTGCTATTTACCTTTGTTTTTTTGATAGGATTGTTATTAAGCATCATTTCCATAAAGCCGCTAAACAGTTTATTATTAGGTGAAAATTATGCTCGTAGCTTAGGACTAAAAATTAAGCAATCCCGTTTCACCATCATTATTGCGACAAGTCTGTTAGCGGGAAGTATTACGGCATTCGCAGGCCCCATTGCATTTGTTGGCCTGGCAGTACCTCATCTTACCAGACAAATTTTTAATACAACAAATCATAAGATTCTGCTGCCGGCAATTGCACTATATGGTTCGTTACTAATGTTAATTTGCGACGTTATTGCGCAAATTCCGTTTAGTCAATATACCTTACCAATTAATGCGGTCACTTCATTAGTTGGGGCTCCTGTAGTGATTTGGCTACTCGTAAAAAAACGTAAAATGATGTTTTAATGGCGACAAATAAATCCATTTTAGCGCTTGAAAATGTAAGTATCGGCTATAAAGAATCTGGCAAGCAAAGCGTCATTTCTAAAGGAATTAATGTTGACTTTACAAAAGGAACATTAATTGCCATTGTTGGCGCTAACGGAGTTGGTAAATCAACCTTATTACGAACCTTATCAAACCTTCAACCCGCTCTTCTAGGAGCCATAAAAATTGAAGGGAAATCGATTAAAGAATTTCAACCAAATGAGCTAGCATCCCAACTAAGTTTAGTGTTAACGGAGCAAATAGCTTCAAAAAATTTAACCGTTGGCGAGATTGTTGCATTAGGTAGACAACCCTATACTAATTGGATCGGTACACTATCAGAAAAAGATCAATTATTAATCAAACAAGCGTTAAAAGCAACGCACACCTTAGAACTTGCTGATAAAAAATGTCATCAATTAAGTGACGGACAGTTTCAAAAAGTGATGATAGCAAGAGCATTGGCACAAGAAACACCTTTGATCATTCTAGATGAGCCAACCACACATTTAGATATGTATCATAAAGCATACATTCTAAATTTACTAAAAAAATTATGTGCTGATTTTGACAGAACCATCATTTTTTCAACCCACGAAATAGAACTAGCACTTCAATTATCTGACCATTTATTGGTAATGAAAACAAACACTGTTGAGTTTGGCACTCCTGAGGAACTTATTAAAGAACAGGTTTTTGAATCACTTTTCCCAGATGATTTGATCATTTTTGACAAAAACACAGCATCCTTCAGAGTTAAGAGTTAAAAAAAACACACCTTTAACTTATAACTATTAACCAATAACTAAATAAGCGATATACCGTATCTTTATCGGCATGAATGACTCTCTTTACCTTCTTTTAATTATCGTTGTTGCCGCCGGTGTCGGCGGTGTTGTAGGTTTCTTTTTATCAAACTTTAAAAATAAGGCAAGTACTAGCACTTTAGAAGCACGGCAATCACAGTTAAATGAGCGTATTAGCGAGCTACAAAGTACTAATCAACAACTAGCAGCTGAAAAAGAAAAAATTCGCGAAGCCAAAGAGTTTACCCAGAACCAACTCAGCATAAAAGGAGTAGAATACGACAGTCTGGTACAAAAAAATAATGAGCAAAAAGAAGAAGTAAATAAGCTCCAGGAAAAATTTACCAAAGATTTTGAGCTATTGGCCAATAAAATCCTTGAAGAAAAATCGACAAAATTCACTGAACAAAACAAGGAAAACATCAAGAATATTCTAAACCCGCTTCAAGAAAAAATAAAAACCTTTGAAGAAAAAGTGGATAAAACCCATAAAGAAAGTATCGATTACCACGCGGCACTACGTCAACAGATTTTTGGTTTAAAAGAGTTGAATCAACAAATGAGTAAAGAAACACTCAACTTGACCAAGGCGCTAAAGGGTGATAGCAAGATGCAAGGTAATTGGGGGGAATTAGTATTAGAACGTGTACTTGAAAAATCAGGTTTAGAAAAAGACCGAGAGTATGTGGTGCAACAAAGTTTTACTCGTGAAGATGGCAGTCGTGTGATGCCTGATGTGATTATTAATCTTCCTGGAAATAAGAAAATGATTGTCGATAGTAAGGTGTCACTTACCGATTACGAGCGGTATGCGAATGCTGATGATGATGAACAACAAGCGCATTTAAATGCTCATGTAAATTCGCTTAAACGGCATATCGATCAGCTTTCGGCCAAGAACTATCAGGATTTATACGATATCCAATCACCGGACTTCGTATTACTTTTTGTACCAATTGAACCTGCATTTGCCGTAGCGTTAAACGAGGATAATTCGCTATATAATAAGGCTTTTGAAAAAAATATTGTTATCGTTACCCCTTCAACATTACTGGCCACATTGCGCACAATAGATAGCATGTGGAACAATGAAAAACAACAACAAAATGCCATTGAGATTGCTAGACAAGCGGGAGCTTTGTACGATAAATTTGAAGGCTTGGTAAAAGATCTCACCGGTGTTGGCAAAAAAATAGATGATGCCAAAAAAGATTATAGTGCAGCCATGAATAAACTTGTTGAGGGTCGTGGAAATCTAATCACTAGTGTTGAAAAATTGAAGAAAATGGGTGCTAAGGCTAAAAAATCGCTTCCCGAGCCTATTTTAAAAAGAGCTGAAAATGATGACTAAATCGCGTATGTATAAGCACGTTGAAGAATCTCGTATCACCATAAGCGAGTTAATGCTCCCCTCTCATTCCAACTTTAGCGGAAAAATTCATGGTGGTTATATCCTTTCTTTAATGGATCAAATTGCATTTGCGTGTGCCTCAAAACATTCGGGAGTATATTGCGTAACGGCATCTGTAAATACTGTTGATTTCAGAAGCCCGATTGATGTTGGTGAATTAGTGACCATGAAAGCATCTATTAATTATGTGGGTAATACCTCAATGGTCGTGGGCATTCGCGTAGATTCTGAAAATATTCAAACCGGACTCACAAAGCATTGCAATTCTTCTTACTTTACTATGGTCGCAAAAGATGAAATGGGTAATACTGTCTCTGTTCCGGGACTAATAATTGACAGTGACGAAGAAATAAGACGTTTTATCAGATCGATAAAAAGACAAGAAATGGCTCGAGCACGAAAATCAGAATTTAACGAAGAAAAGTTTGACGCTAATAAATATATTGATCAGCTGGAAAATTATAATGTGAAAGTAATGCAATCAGGAACGATCGACTAGATCGATCACTATAACTATAACTATGAAAACCTTATTAATTGCTCTTTTAATGGGAATAAGCCTTCAAATTGCTGCTCAAGCAAAAGAAATGGCTATTGAAAATGTTACGAAAGCGTCTTATAACTATATCGACGCATTTTATCAGGTTGACACTAGTCTGGCTTACCAAAGTGTTCATAAAGACCTGCGCAAAGTTGGATGGTGGTATAGCGATAAAACAAAAAGCTATAGTGACGCCTTAGAAATGCCTTTTGATAAACTGGTCGATCTGGCAAAAAAATGGAATTTAAAGGGAGATAGAGCGGATAAAAATAGTATTAGGGAGGTAAAGATTTTAGAAGTTTCTGACAAAATAGCCGTCGCAAAAGTTACCGCGGTTTGGGGGATTGACTATCTAAACCTTGTTAATACGAAGGAAGGTTGGAAAATAATTAATATCGTCTGGCAATCTAAGCCGAAGTTTTCGTTACACGAATAAGGTGTGAATATAGTATAAAAAGCATCCAATAATTAAAAAGTAGAGCAGCCACTATTGACTTCCAATCCATTTTTCTTTAAAGAAGCAAACCGCTTTATACCATTTATTGCAGTGATTGGTATAGGAATAGGCAGTGCAAATTACCTATTGAATGGAGACCTAAATTGGATACAATGGGTAATCCAATCCTTATCTACCAGTTTTGTAATTGGTTATAGTCTGGTACTAATTGTTTTGAACAAATCATGGTTCTTATTTTATCTTAAAACCAAGCTTAAACTTTATATTTTCTTTACCCTTGTTTTCTTTTTAATTGGTGTTTTAGCAACAGAAATTGAGCATATGATAAGGTCTCTTATTTTTCAAAATATACAATTTCAACTATTTACAAGTGGTAAAATGTACTTATTTAACGGGATTATTGCACTAATTCTTGGTTATAGTTTTTTTCAAAATAATCTCATTAAGGCTAAAAACGAAAAGCCAGTACATAGTGAACAGTCTTCGCCAGCTTTAAAAAAATCAAACAGCGAATCCGCTACCGCAAATCCAATTAATAAGATTCCGATTAAGCAAGGAGAAAACATTGCTTTAATTCCTATTGAAAGCGTGGTTTACTTTGAAGCTTATGATAACTACTCCTTTATATACAGTAAGACAGGAAAAAAGCAACTTTGTGATTATTCGTTGATGTTTTTAGAAAGCCGTTTAAGCGAAAACTTCGCACGTGTGCATCGTAAATACATCGTCAATGAAAATTATATTAAACAAATTAAACCGCACTTAAATGGCCGCTATGTAATCGTATTTAATGATGTTAAAATTGGGCAGATAACCAGCAGCAAAGGATACTTGTCGACGATTAAGAATCTAATTAAAATACGATAAGTATCATCGTTTCGTCTTTTTTTAAAACAATTTCACCCATTTTCTAAGATCGCTTACTGCTTATTTGGGCTGTTTACCAAATTTCACTTTCATCTGCACTTGTACTTTGATTATTTGCCAACATATTTCCTTTCTAATGGGAAAATTGGATAATCAAAAAGAATGAAATATGGAAATCGCACACAAGTTTAATATTGTAGTTCACGTAATAACCGGATGCATAGCACTTTTACTTGGAATAATCGCACTATTAAGTATAAAAGGAGCAACACTTCATAATAAGAGCGGCAGGTTTTTTTTAAAACTAATCATCATCGTTATTATAACGGGTCTTTTGGGGGTATTTGTCTTTAAGAGAAATACCTTTTTATTGGTCATTACTGTTTTAAGCGGTTATGTTTCCTTTTCAGGATATAGAATTCTACAATTGAAATCGAATACTATTCAAGTCATCGACATTTTAGTTGCAATAGTTAGCCTTGTAGTATTAGGGTACTTTCTATACTATTTTAAATCAATTGGCATGATATGGTCACCAATAGTTATATATAGTACCGTTGGGGCCTTTCTTTTTGTTGTTGTATATGATTTTTTAAGATATCTAATCCCAAAGAAAAAATACAAGAAACACCGTATTTGGGTTTATGAGCATATCTACAAAATGACAAGCGCATTTTCAGCTTTGTTATCAGCATTTACAGGTACAGTATTGGACCAATATCAACCACACAGTCAATACATTCCTTCCATTTTAGCAGTCATGATCATTATCGGATTTATGATATACACATATAAATACGGTTTGAAGAAATTACCCAGAAAAACTAAAAATTAGTATTGTCTGGATTTAAAAAACTCTACTTAAATTAAAACCAAAGTAAAAATTACCATCGGACCAATCTCCAATAGCATTTCCTAGAAATCCGCTTTCATATGTGGGCTGTGCATTAGTAAAATGAAGTTGAAAGACATGACCTCCAGTTTCCAAATCGAATCCGATTGAAAGGGGATTTTTAAACTCTGAACCGATAGCTCGGTTTAGATGCCACCCATAGTCTGCATTAAAACTCCAACGTTTTGTTAATTTGTAACGCCCTCCAAAACCGAGCGCAAATTGTGTGTTGTCTTGCTGAGCAAAGTCAACAAAGCCTTCGTTGAAAACAGTTGGTATTATCTCAAAAGAAAACTGATCTGAGAATTTTCTTGAAATCAGAATTTGTTGGGTAACAGATAAGCGATCACTAAAGTTCACTTCGGGGATTAAATCATCGTCTAACAAGGTATTGACTGCAGCTTGTGAGTACCCTACAATTGTAACCGGAAATCCGTTCTCTTCCTGTGAGATCAATCGGTATTTAACTGAAAGATCATAAGTCTTATTAAAAGAGCTTCTGGACACCCCTAGATTAAGCCAATCTTCAAAACCATAAATAAAACTTAAACGGGTATTTGCATTATCTAAGCCGAAGAAATCCTTTATTCCAGTTTTTACACTTCCGAAACGGTGCGCTACCACGAAGTAAAAATCCTTTTTCGCAACCATCTTTGTTGACTCAAAATTTACAATTTTTAAGCCTTTAAATGCAGATACAACGGACAAATTATCTGGTCAATCTTGATCTATCTCATCAAGTAAGGTATCCTGACAAAGTACCATATTAACATAAAACAACGTAAAAAAGAAAAGCATTTTTTTCATTACAGGTTTATTTAAAGAAAATTTATTCAAATAGCTAAAACAATAAATTGGTTCAATAATAAGTTAATCAATACATAAAACCCAATTTCATATGGACTTTAAAAAAGTTTTAAGCAGAACTACGATTGTTGCTCTTACTCTAAGTACACTGTTATTTTATAATTGTAATAAAGATGATGACTCTCCAGAAGAAATGGGAGAAACAGAGACTCCAACTTACACAGCAAACATTGAGGGTATAATGGCTGGTAACTGTACCACTTGTCATGCAAGTACGCCCACTAATGGCGCGCCTATGTCGTTAGTTACTTATAATCAGGTTGTAGATGCTGTCAACAATCGTAATTTAGTGAGTAGAATTAATAGTACGTCAGCTCCTATGCCGCAAACTGGTAGAATGAGTGCTACTCTACGTGAAACTATTGAACGATGGGTTGAAGCAGGTATGCCAGAAAACTAAACAATGCGTTTGTTATGTTGCTTGCTGCTTGTAGTTACAAATACTATGGCGCAAAATAAATACGAGACCAATAATGGTATCGTAAACTTCAATGCGTCAACTCCGTTAGAAAATATTTCCGCAGAAAACATCCGAGTAAAAGGTATTTTAAACACAAAAACCGGAGAGTTTGCAGCCTTACTTTTTGTAAGACAGTTTACCTTCCCAAATACTTTAATGCAAGAGCATTTTAACGAGAACTATCTAGAATCTCACAAATTTCCAAAATCTACTTTTTTGGGAAGGATAGAAGGTTTTGACCATAGGAAACCCGCAGGTGATTACATTCTAAAGGGTAATTTTATGATTCATGGTGTAGAACGCCCAGTAAAAACTAACGTTACCATCAAACAACAAGACGAACATTTAAAAATCAGTTCTTCTCTCAT
The DNA here is from genome assembly GCF_046524175.1 of Spongiivirga sp. MCCC 1A20706. NCBI lineage: Bacteria > Pseudomonadati > Bacteroidota > Flavobacteriia > Flavobacteriales > Flavobacteriaceae > Spongiivirga > Spongiivirga sp. MCCC 1A20706. The sequence continues at coordinate 247,083 of NZ_JBEFZF010000004.1, read as the reverse complement.
ATTAAAACCTGAAGATTACGATATCGAAATACCAAAACTAGTTTTTAAAAAAATTGCTAGCGAGGTTAACGTGCAAGTTGATTTCTTACTAAAAGAGTCTGAATAAAAAATCAGGTTACACCATTAAGCTGGTGTAACCTGATTTTTTTAATGACATCGTCATTATTTTATTTTGAAAGGTACATCTTTCTTCTGGAATATAAGTTGTAAAACTCGTCATCCTTTAGGCTATCAATAAACAAAATGCTTTCGCCTGTACTTTTCATTTCCGGTCCTAAACGTTTATCTACATTTGGGAACTTATTAAATGAGAACACTGGTTGTTTAATCGCATACCCGTCAAGATGTGGGTTAAAATCAAAATCGGTTACCTTCTTCTCACCCAACATTACTTTAGTTGCATAATTAACGTAGGGCTCGCCATAAGCTTTTGCAATAAATGGAACTGTGCGTGAAGCTCTTGGGTTTGCTTCAATAATGTAAACTGTGTCATCCTTTACTGCAAACTGAATATTGATCAACCCTACGGTATTTAAGGCCTTTGCTATGGTATGAGTATGATCAACTATTTGTTGCATTACAAACTCACCCAAATTAAATGGTGGTAAAGTAGCATTTGAATCTCCTGAGTGAATACCACAAGGTTCAATATGCTCCATTATTCCGATTATGTAGACGTTCTCGCCATCACATATTGCATCTGCTTCTGCTTCAATGGCCCCATCTAAATAATGATCCAGTAGGAGTTTGTTATTAGGAATTTTACGCAATAAATCGACCACATGTTCAACCAGCTCTTCTTTATTGATTACAATTTTCATTCCTTGCCCACCCAATACATATGAAGGACGTACAAGAATAGGAAAATCTAACTCATCAGCAAGTGCCAATGCCTCATCTGCAGTTTCGGCAACACCAAATTGGGGATAAGGAATGTTATGCTCTTTTAATAAGGTAGAAAAACTACCACGATCTTCAGCCAAATCTAACGACTGGAAGCTCGTACCGATTATTTTTATACCATATCTATCTAACTTCTCAGCAAGCTTTAATGCTGTTTGTCCTCCTAATTGAACAATAACACCTTCTGGTTTTTCATGGCGAATAATGTCGTAAATATGTTCCCAGAAAACAGGCTCAAAATATAACTTATCGGCGGTATCAAAATCAGTAGAAACCGTTTCCGGGTTACAGTTGATCATGATCGTTTCGTAACCACATTCAGCAGCGGCTAAAACTCCGTGCACACAGCAATAATCAAACTCGATACCCTGACCAATACGATTAGGCCCTGATCCTAAAACAACTATCTTCTTTTTATCGCTGACAATACTTTCATTATGTGAATATGTTTCTCCTGACGAAGTTTCTATTACATTTTCAAAAGTGGAGTAATAGTATGGCGTTTTTGCCGTAAATTCCGCTGCACAGGTGTCAACCAGTTTATATACTCGTTGAATGTTAAGCTCTTCTCTTTTATTATACACCTCACTTTCTAAACAACCAAGCATATGAGCAATCTGACGATCACCATATCCTTTTTGCTTAGCTTCTAACAACAGGTCTTTTTCAATAGTATCTATAGTGTATGTAGAAATGTTTTTTTGTAACTGATACAATTCCTCGTACTGCCGTAAATACCACATATCAATTTTTGTGATATCATATATTTGACTCAGTGGAATTCCCATTTGTATGGCATCATAAATTACAAAAACCCGATCCCAAGAAGCGTGCGTTAACTTATCAATAATCTGATTGTAATCTTTATATCCTTTTCCGTCTGCCCCTAAGCCATTTCTTTTAATTTCTAACGATTGTGTTGCTTTATGTAATGCTTCCTGAAATGATCGGCCAATACCCATTACCTCACCTACTGCTTTCATTTGAAGTCCCAGCGTTCTATCCGACCCTTCAAATTTATCGAAGTTCCATCGCGGTATTTTAACAATTACATAATCCAAGGTCGGTTCGAACAAAGCCGATGTTGATTTGGTAATTTGATTATCTAACTCATCAAGCGTATAGCCGATGGCTAACTTTGTAGCAACCTTAGCAATAGGATAACCTGTTGCTTTAGATGCTAGTGCCGATGACCTGGAAACACGGGGATTAATCTCAATAGCAATAATATCTTCTTTATCATCCGGACTTACTGCAAACTGTACATTACATCCACCTTCAAAATCACCAATACTACGCATCATTTTGATGGCCATATCTCTCATACGTTGATACGTAGTATCTGATAAGGTCATTGCTGGTGCCACGGTAATTGAATCTCCAGTATGGATTCCCATTGGATCCATATTTTCAATAGAACAGATAATTACCACATTATCATTTTTATCACGAAGTAGTTCCAGCTCGTATTCCTTCCACCCCATCATTGCTTTATCGATCATCACCTCGTGAATAGGTGAAACCTCAAGTCCCCTACGCAATAATTCGTCAAAATCTTCAGGATCATATACAATTGATGCCCCGGCACCACCAAGCGTGTACGATGCTCTAATTACCAAAGGAAAACCAAATTCTTGTGCGATCTCTTTTCCTTTTAGGAACGATGTAGCCGTTAACTGCGGAGCCATTGGCACATCAATAGTACCCATAAGCTCTCTAAATTTTTCGCGGTCTTCAGTAATATTAATCGCATTAATATCAACACCGATGAGTTCCACATTAAAATCCTCCCAAATGCCCTTCTCATCTGCTTCAATACATAGATTAAGCGCTGTTTGCCCTCCCATAGTAGGTAGCACAGCATCAATTTGAGGATGTTCCTTTAATATTTTTATAATTGACTTCGTGGTCAGGGGCAATAAATAAACATGATCGGCCATTGAAGGATCGGTCATGATCGTTGCAGGGTTTGAATTAATGAGAATGGTTTCAATACCATCTTCTCGTAACGAACGTAAAGATTGACTACCTGAATAATCAAACTCGCACGCTTGTCCGATAACAATTGGTCCTGAACCGATGATTAGGATTGACTTAAGTTTTTCGTTTTTTGGCATGGAAATTAAATCTATGTGGTGTGCAAAATTATAAACTGACCGGGTACAAAAAAAGGTGTTACTTACAAAAGCAACACCTTTATTATTAACAATTGTTAATCATTATTTCTTGTGACGAGGTTCTGATGAAACTGAAATTCTCTTTCTTCCTTTAGCTCGTCTTCTAGCTAGCACTTTTCTACCACTAACAGAAGCCATACGCTCTCTAAAACCGTGTTTATTACGTCTCTTTCTTTTTGATGGTTGAAATGTTCTTTTCATTGTATATGTGCTTTTACGCTATCGTTTCTTCAAATTATTCTACTTGCAACTATCTGTCTGCAAAATCGTGCGCAAATATACAACAACTTTTTACTTTGACAAGCTAGTAAATTAAAAATATATTGAAAAAAATTAGTTTCTTTGCAGCGCCTGGAAATGGTTGGCGTTTTTAGGTAATTTTACACTTTCAAAATAATAGTAATTAAATGTTTCATAAAAACATAAAACTCGTTATTACTGCTTTAATCATCGGTTTAGCCGTTTGGCAATTTACTGAAGGTTATGTTGGTAATGGTATAGCACTCATATTATTTTCTTTAATATTTGTATTTCTTTATTTTAGGAATGAATTTATACTATTAGCTTTCTTTAAATTAAGAAAACAAGATATGGTTGGTACGCAGAAATGGCTATCCTACATAAAGAAGCCAGAGGCGGCCTTGACCACAAAACAGCAAGGTTATTTTAATTACTTACATGGTATTATTCACTCGCAAACGAATTTAACTAAGGCTGAAAAATTCTTCAAGCGCGCATTAAAACTTGGATTATCGATGGACCATGATATTGCCATGGCAAAGTTAAGTTTGGCTGGTATTTCGATGCAAAAAAGAAGAAAGAGAGAAGCTACTACATTGCTTCAGGAAGCAAAAAAATTAGATAAGCGTGGTATGCTGAAAGAGCAAATAAAGATGATGCAACAACAGATGAAGCGAATTTAGTTGTTGATTGTTGTAAAAACTATTCTTCTTAATTTTCGTTTATCTGGAAATCTATTTCCCAAAAATCATTTTTACGGCGACTACAAGCATGACACCTCCAAAAACTTTTCGAAGTAATTTTTGATCGATGTCTACCGCAATTTTAGATCCGAAGTAACCTCCTATGATAAAAGTAGCTGAAATTAAAAGCGCATATTTCCAATTTACATGTCCCGCTTTGTAGTAATTAAGAACGGCCAAAATAGTTACTGGAGGTAACATGGCAGCTAAACTTGTACCTTGAGCTTCATGTTGCGTAAAACCAAGTAGTATGGCTAGTAATGGAACCATTACGATGCCACCACCTATGCCTACTACACCACTAAGTACACCCGCAAGAATACCAATTACAATGAGCCAAACAACTACTTGGGTGCTCATCTTATTCCTTGGTATAATATCCTTCTTTAGGCAAGGTAATGTAATACAGCTTCCCTGATCTGTTGTTCAACTTATTTTCGCGTAACCAGGGGTTATGAATTTTTAATACTTTATAATTGATTCCTTTATCTTTAGCCCATTCTGCTAAATTGCTAATCGGCTCTTCAACCGCAATCTTGTAGGTGGGGATTGGTTGATACAAATCATCCTCGGTAAAATTGAAACCATATTTTTTCGGATTATTCACAATCTCCTTTAAAGCAACAATGCGAAAGACATAGCGCCTACCATTAGGGCCTAACAACAAATCATAATAGCTGTTGGCTTTTTGACGTTCTAGCTCTTTAGAAATTCCAAATTGGCCATTGTGATATGAACCAGCAGCCAGTGTCCAGCTACCGAAACGTTTCTTTGCTTTTTTGAAATAAGCACAAGCTGCTCTTGTGGCCTTTTCTAAGTTGTTTCGTTCATCGATATTTTCGTTAATCTCTAAACCATTTTCGCGACCATAGGCTTTCATTATTTGCCAAAACCCTTTTGCACCTGCCGGTGAGGTCACATTTTCTAACCCGCTTTCGATTAAAGCTAGATACTTAAAATCGTTAGGCACCCCCTCTTCTTCTAAAATAGGTTCAATAATAGGGAAAAACTTATGTGCCCTTTTAAACATTAAAAGACCATTTGATTGCCAATAGGTATTTACCAATAGTTCGCGATCCATTCGCTCATATACATCAGGATCATCTAATGGCATTTTTTCTCCGGCAAAATCAAGATCGTCGGGAATAGAAAGTGCATACACATTATAATCGCTAGCAAGCTTTGCAGCATTAGTAGCTGGTTCATTTTCTTCTGATGTCGCTGCACTACTCTTATCTGTCCCAACAGCATTGATCAACATAAAAAGTAAGGCAACCACACCTACACCGATAAGTGATTTTTTAAGCAACTTCATAGGTTAAATTTTTTTAAATATAAGCAAATTAGGCAATTGACCATGTTTTGTGAGCTTACGATAAGATAATGTTAGGCAAATTCTCGTTAAACCACTTGTATTTGTTAATAATCATAACATGTGTTCCTCCTTTAATGTTAATATGATTATCAATATTAGATACGGGAAAAACACCATCTTTATCTCCATGAATATGAACTAGATTGTCTACATTATCTGGAGCAGACCAATTAACTATATTATGAATAGACCAATCTAAATAATACTTGTCTCGAACAGAAAGATACTTTTCATATAACTCAACACGTTTAGTAACAACTTCACCGAAAGCATATTTTGCTAAAAAATCGATATTGTTGATTAGCCCAGTGGGCAATAGTTTATATGCTTTTGTCTGCTTAGCAAGTTTCATTCTTGAAGGTAATTCTTTTTCGTGCTTCACGCTACTAACAATAACTACCATTTTTGTCTTAATGTGCTGACTCATCTCCTGCACTAAAATACCTCCAAAAGAAACTCCAACTAAAACAGGATTTGCATGGGTGATATCGGCACACATTCTATTTGCATAAGAAGATAATGTCTCGTTCTTTTGTGGTATTTTCCAGCTTAATAAGTGTATCTCGAACATTTCTTCTGGCAATTGAATATATTCAAAAATACTAGGATTAGCAGCCATACCAGGCATTAAATACACATGTATTAATTCTTGCATTTAGTTAATTTTGAGAGAATAACGAAAAAATCGAAGTTTTTTTCGTACTTTTGCCTCGCAAAAATAGCGAATTCCCAACCAACACACATTAACACAACAACCATCTTTTAAAAGGAAAACAAACCTGCATGTGTAGTTTAATACATATGTATGGCTTAGTGCTATGGCGTTGGGCTTATTTTGAAATAATAATTACCGTTTGGTAAACTTTAAATAAATGAATATGATAGAGACGGCTGTTCTGAAAGACAATGAATTTTTGCGCCAATTTGAACTAAAAGTTGATGACAACCTAGCAAAGGTTGAGTATTCTCTTCAAGAACGAAAGATTTTTTTAACTAAAATGATCGTTCCTGAAAATTTAGAAAATGATGACTTTGAAAACGAATTCATTATTCAGATTTTAAATCACATTGAAGAACGTAATCTTCGTGTGATGCCTACAAGTCCTAAGATCGTTAAATTTATGCGTAGAAATAGACAGTATAAATCACTTTTACCAGTGGGTGTACGGATCTAAGTGAAACACATAAAAAGAATGAATTTAAAAGATGGCTTTAAAATGCCATCTTTTTTTATGCAGTAAATTCTGCTACAGGCTCAGTGACAAAATCAAAGCGAACCAACCCATCTTCATCTATTTTAGTCAAGGTAACCTGTTGAATGGTATTTACCAAATTTGGATTCCATGGTGCTTTTACCTTTACATAATTCTCTGTAAATCCTTGAATGTAGCCTTCTTTATTTTCTCCTTCAAAAAGCACATATCGGGTAGTTCCAATTTGACTTTCGTAAAACGCGCGCCTCTTTTTAACGGATAGACCGCGAAGCATTTTACTTCGCTTACTGCGTACGTTTTTAGGCACCTCATTATTCATGGTTGCAGCTAAAGTGTTCGCTCTTTCAGAGTAGGTAAAAACGTGTAAATAGGAGATCTTTAATTCATTTAGAAAATTGTAGGTCTCCAGAAAAAGTTCATCGGTCTCTCCGGGAAATCCTACAATCACATCAACACCGATACAGGCGTGGGGCATTACAGACTTAATACGATTTACCCGATCTTCATACAATTCTTTTAAATAGCGGCGTCGCATTTGCTTCAAAAGCTCATTGCTCCCACTTTGCAACGGTATATGAAAGTGAGGAACAAAGGCATTACTTTTAGCAACAAAATCGATCGTTTCGTTTTTAAGCAAATTAGGTTCGATTGAGCTTATTCGTAAACGCTCAATACCTTCAACCTGATCTAAAGCTTTCACCAACTCAAAGAACGTATGTTCATGTTTTTTATTACCAAATTCTCCCTTGCCATAGTCCCCAATATTTACACCGGTCAACACAATTTCTTTGATGCCTTTTTCTGAGATTTCTTTTGCATTTTTTAATACATTTTCAAGAGTATCACTTCTAGAAATTCCACGCGCAAGGGGTATGGTGCAATAGGTACATTTATAATCGCAACCGTCTTGAACTTTTAAGAAAGCCCTTGTACGGTCTCCAATGGAGTAACTACCCACATAAAAATCCGCTTCTTCAATCTCACAAGAGTGTACCTGGCCATGGTCATTCTTGCTAAGATCATTCAAATAATCGGTAATCTTGAATTTCTCAGTAGCCCCTAAAACCAGATCAACACCGTCAACAGCGGCCAACTCTTCAGGTTTCAATTGTGCATAACAACCTACTGCAATTACAAAAGCCTCTGCATTCACTTTTTGAGCTTGCTTGACTATAGTCTTGAAACGCCTATCGGCGTTATCGGTAACAGAGCAGGTATTGATCACATAAATATCTGCTGTTTCAGAAAAATCAACACGATCAAATCCTTCATCTGTAAAACTTCTGGCAATGGTAGAAGTTTCAGAAAAATTTAGCTTGCAACCTAAGGTGTAAAATGCGACTTTTTTATTATTCATGATCAACAGGACCTACTCTTTTTTACCAATGAAGAAATTGGTATCTTCACTGGCTCAAAAGCTGCTTTATATATGCTTTTTCGGGCGCAAAGATACCAACTAAATTTCGCATGTTAAAATCTCTAATCCGTTATATAACCTTCCTAAAACACCTTTTATCAGCTAGTTGCTTATTGATTATTGCTACTTCCTGTTCTAAAAGCAACAAGGAAGAACGTGATCACCAAGTGTTCCGTTATAATGAGCATAAAAATACAACGAGTTTGGATCCCGCTTTTGCCAGAAATCCTGAAAACATTTGGCCTATCAATCAGCTGTTTAACAGCCTTGTTCAAATGAATGATTCACTGATTCCGCAACCCGACATTGCCAAATCATGGGAGATTAGTGCTGATGGCTTGACATATCAATTTAATTTACGAACTGATGTTTATTTTCATAAATCGCCACTTTTTGGAAAAGATAGCACTCGTACTGTTAATGCTACTGATTTTGTTTACAGCTTTAGCCGTTTAAAAGATCCTAAAGTTGCCTCACCTGGAAGCTGGGTACTGAATAATGTTGCTTCTTACAAAGCATTGAATGACAGCCTATTTCAAATTCAACTTAGAAAACCATTTCCTGCTTTTTTAGGGCTTCTTACCATGCAATATTGCGCTGCTGTGCCAAAGGAGGTCGCTGACCATTACGGCGCTGAATTCAGATCGAACCCTATCGGTACAGGTCCCTTTTATTTTAAATTATGGGAAGAAAACGTGAAACTTGTTTTACGCAAAAATCCAAATTATCACGAAGTTGATGACCAAAATATTTCTTTACCTTATTTAGAAGCAGTGGCCATAACCTTTTTACCCGATAAGCAAAGTGAGTTTTTACAATTTACTCAAGGAAATCTAGATTTTGTAAATAGCATAGACAATAGTTACAAAGATGAATTACTCACTGCTGATGGAAAAATAAGACCTCGATATGCTGAGCGCGTAAACATGATGAAGGGACCATATCTAAATTCAGAATTTCTTGGTTTTTATTTAGAGGGAGACAATTCAGCAATTAATTCATTAAAAATAAGACAAGCCATCAACTACGGATTTGATAGGCAGAAAATGATTACGTACATTCGAAACGGAATTGGTTTTCCTGCATATAGCGGATTCATCCCAAAGGGAATGCCGGGTTTTGCTGAGATTAATGGGTATCAATTTAAACCCGAAAAAGCAAAACAGCTTATCAACGAATATAAACGAGAAACGGGTGATTTAAACCCTACCATCACCATCGCTACCAATAGCCAATACCTAGACATTTGCGAATATATACAACGTGAATTACAAAAGGTAGGCCTTACTGCAAAAGTAGATGTCATGCCCGCGGTAACGTTGCGTCAAGCTAAGCGCACGGGGAAGCTCGACATTTTTCGGGGAAGCTGGATAGCGGATTATCCTGATCCAGAAAATTACTTATCCGTATTTTATTCAAAAAACTTTACCCCGGGTGGTCCCAACTACTACCATTACAGCAACCCAGATTTTGATGCTTTATTTGAAAAATCATTCACTATTGTTGATAAAACCGAACGAGAAAATCTCTATACCAAAATGGATAGCATGGTGATTGCCGATGCACCGATTGTTCCGTTATATTATGACCAAGTGGTAAGGTTTACACAGAAGAATGTCGATGGATTGGGGATCAATCCGATTAATTTATTGGTTTTAAAAAGAGTAAAAAAATCAAAATTCTGAATTCTGAATTGTCTTAGTCCTTGCGCCACTTTTTAGTATCTTCATAAACATGATCTAAAATAGCTTGTTCTTTTTCATCAAACTCAACGCCACGCCTAGACATCATTACCGCATTTGCTTCATAAGCTTTATTGGTTTTATAAGTAGTAAAACCATTAGCACCACCCCAGCTAAAGCTTGGGACAAAATTTCTTGGAAAACCGCTTCCGAAAATATTTGAGCTCACCCCTACAACTGTTCCGGTATTAAACATTGTATTAATTCCACTTTTACTATGATCTCCCATCATGAGTCCACAAAACTGTAAGCCTGTTTTCGCAAAGCCCTCGGTTTCGTAGCTCCAAAGTCGAACAGGAGCATAGTTATTTTTAAGATTCGAGTTGTTTGTATCTGCACCAAGGTTACACCATTCTCCTAAAACCGAATTCCCTAAAAAACCATCATGCCCTTTGTTGCTATATCCAAATAACACTGAATTGTTAACCTCTCCCCCTACTTTGCAATAAGGTCCTAAAGTAGTTGCACCATAAATCTTTGCCCCGAGTTTTAAAACCGAGTGCTCACACATAGCAAGTCCACCACGAACGATCGACCCTTCCATAATTTCGGCATCTTTACCGACATATATCGGGCCATTGGATGCATTTAAAATTGAACATTCAACCTTTGCACCCTCTTCCAGAAAAATATTTTCGGGGGACAGCACTTGATTGGTTTCCGATATTGGTTGGGAGGTTCTATCTTTAGTGATAAGATCAAAATCTACTTGAAGTGTTTCAGCATTTTTTGAAAAAATATCCCAGGTATTTTTGACGGTTATTACATCTGATTGAAAATTGATTTTTTCATAGGATTCCAGATCAACTTCCTCTTGGGAATCAGTGGTAAAAAACGCAACAACTTCATCACCCTTGTAAATAGCCTGATTTTCCTTTAAATCCTTTAACAAGACTATTAAATTTTCATTTGGCAAAAAAGAAGCATTGATCATAACATTCTCTTCCAATTCAACCATAGGATACTTGTCTGCTAAATAGTCCTCGGTTACGGTAGTTGTGGTATTACCTAAAAAATGCTCCCACTTTTCCCGTATTGTCAAAATACCCATGCGAATATCAGCAACAGGTCGTGTGTAGGTAAAAGGTAGCAATGCATTGCGGTATGGACCATCGAAAAGGATGTAATTCATTAGTTACGATTTTAATGGTAAAGATAACTTTTTGAAGAAAGAATTTAGATTCTTACCACTTGGAAAATAATCTTGTTTTAATCTTACCGAGAACTATTGGTTTCAGCTATTATAGACAAGTCATGTAAATTAGCACAAGGTTGCACAGCGTCTTTTTGTTAAGACTTTACATTATCATAACAGGACAAAAAAAAGCCTCTCGAATATCGAGAGGCTTACTATTTTAAAAACGAAATTTCTATTTTTTAAATTTCGCGTATTTATTCTTGAACTTGTCGATACGTCCTGCAGTATCAACCAACTTAGATTTACCAGTGTAAAACGGATGAGACGTACGAGAAATTTCCATTTTAATTAATGGATACTCAACACCATCTACAGTGATTGTTTCTTTGGTATCGGCAGTAGACTTTGTAATAAATACGTCTTCATTGGACATATCTTTAAACGCTACCATTCTATAATTTTCCGGATGTAAACCTTTTTTCATCTTCTTAATACTTTTCTATCGTGCTTTAAAAGCGAGTGCAAAGATAATTTTATTTCATAAAACTACAAGCTGTTTTTTTAAAAATTAATTCTTTTATTCTGTAACAATTTGCCCTAACTTGATACTTACTAACTGAATCTAACTAATTAAATAATAAAAACATGGAAAATCAAGAACCTAAAACTAGAAAACACGCTATCACCTGGGGCTTAATTTCAGGGGGTATAGGTGTTGCATTTTTACTAATGCTTTATTTCCTTGATATGCATTATCAAGGCGGCTTTGGTGTACTTGCTGTTAACTTAGTAATTACACTAATAATTGTCATTTTAGCGCTCAGAGCCTTTAAACAAAGTAATGAGGGCTTTATGAAACTTGGTCAAGCTTTAAAATTAGCAGTAGGGCTCTGTCTTATAGGAGGGCTTATTGGCATTACTTTTCAACTTATTGTTCAAAATGTGATTGATCCTGAGTTTTTCACAAAACAGGAAGCTTTTCAAACACAATCCCTACAGGAATATGGCTTATCACAAGAGCAAATTGAAGGTCAGATAGAAATGGGACGTAATTTCAGATCGCCACTTATCCAATATGGATTTGGTCTAGTCGTTAGCGCTCTTATTGGATTAATATTTGGTTTGATTGCTGGACTAATTATGAAAAAAGAGCGTCCTGCTTACTAAGCCACTAAATTTGTATTTTTGGCTTATCGATATTCAACAAAGCCAATGAACCTATCAGTAGTTATACCACTACTTAACGAACAAGAATCTTTACAAGAATTATATGATTGGATTGTATCAGTGATGCAATCCAATCGTTTTTCATATGAGATCATTTTTATTGATGATGGCAGCAGTGATGATTCATGGAAGGTCATTTCTGATCTGGCTTCTTCGAATGACGAAGTAAAAGGTATTCGTTTCCTAAGAAATTTTGGTAAATCTCAAGCTTTGCATGCCGGTTTCGAACTTGCTCAAGGCGATATCGTTATTACGATGGACGCTGACTTACAAGATAGTCCTGAGGAAATTCCTGAATTGGTTGAACTTATCAAAAACGACAACTACGATCTGGTTTCAGGCTGGAAGAAAAAACGTTACGATTCTGTAATCGGGAAAAATATTCCTTCTAAGTTATTCAACTGGGCCGCAAGACGAACATCAGGACTAAAACTTCATGATTTTAACTGCGGATTAAAGGCATATAAAAATGTAGTGATCAAGAACATTCATGTTTCTGGTGAAATGCATCGTTATATTCCTGTACTAGCTAAAAATGCTGGTTTTCATAAAATAGGCGAAAAAGTAGTACAACATCAAAAAAGAAAGTATGGTACTACCAAATTTGGTATTAACCGATTCACCAACGGATTTTTAGACCTCATTACTATTTGGTTTTTATCGAAATTCGGGAAACGACCAATGCATTTTTTCGGATTATGGGGAGTTCTTATGTTTTTTGTTGGTTTTGTATCTGCTGGATATATTGGTGGACTGAAATTATATAGACTTTACAATGAGCAACCTGCCATTTTAGTCACTCAAAACCCTTGGTTTTATATAGCACTAACCACAATGATTTTAGGCACCTTATTGTTTATAGCAGGTTTTTTAGGTGAAATAGCACTAAGAACACGACCGGACAACAAGCAATATAGAATAGCCGAAAAAAGAAATTTTTAACCATCTTTTTAGTACATAGCCCTTGTATTTGGCTAATTTTGTACTGTAAATCAATCATAATCAATGGCACAACTTACTGACGCTGTATCGAAAAAAGCTAAATCATGGCTTACTGATATTTTCGATGCGGATACGAAAAATGAAATAGAAGAACTTTTTACCAATAATCCGGCAGAGTTAGAAGACCGTTTTTACAAAGACCTTGAATTTGGGACCGGAGGTATGCGCGGTGTAATGGGTGTTGGTACCAATCGTATAAATAAATACACACTTGGCAAAAATACACAAGGCTTATCAAATTATTTGAAACGACAATATCCTGACCAACAAGTTAAAGTAGTTATTGCCTATGACTGTCGTCATAATAGTAAAACACTTGCTAAGGTAGTGGCTGATGTCTTCTCAGCAAATGGAATTAAGGTATTCTTATTTTCTGATCTTAGACCTACTCCTGAATTATCATTCGCAGTCCGTTACTTAAACTGTCAATGTGGTATTGTATTAACTGCCTCACACAACCCCCCTGAATATAATGGCTACAAAGTCTATTGGGAAGATGGTGGGCAAATTGTACCTCCACAAGATGGTGAGATTATTAACGAGATCAACAGTCTTGATTTTTCTGACATACGTTTTAATGTTGATGAAAACTTAATCGAATATATTGATCAAGAGGTTGATGAGGCATTCATTAATGAAAGTGTAGTGAATGGAAGTTTTGATGCAAATGGAAAAGACGATTTTAAAATAGTATTTACTTCATTACATGGAACGTCGATAACGGCGATTCCTGAGACACTTAAAAAAGCTGGTTTCAATAATGTTGTCATTGTTAAAGAACAGGCTGAACCTAATGGCGATTTTCCTACCGTAAAATCGCCAAATCCTGAGGAACCCGAGGCTTTAGCAATGGCTACCAAATTGGCAGAAGAAACAGGTGCTGATATGGTAGTGGGAACCGATCCTGATTGTGATCGTTTAGGGATTGCAGTAAGAGATAACGAGGGCAAAATGACGTTGTTAAATGGAAATCAAACCATGATTGTGATGACTCGTTTTCTTCTAGATAAATGGAAAGATGCCGGAAAAATAAAGGGAAAAGAATTCATTGGTAGTACTATCGTTTCCACTCCGATGCTAGCTAAAATGGCAGCTGATTACAGCGTTGAATACAAAGAAGGGCTTACCGGATTCAAATGGATCGCTAAGATGATTATGGATTTTCCTGAATTGAACTTTATAGGAGGAGGAGAAGAAAGTTTTGGATATATGGTGGGTGACTTTGTGCGTGATAAAGATGCAGTGACCGCTACACTACTCGCTTGCGAAATAGCATGCGACGCAAAGGCAAATGGTAGCTCTTTTTACAATGAATTACTAAAGAGCTATGTCGATTACGGATTATTTAAAGAAGATTTAATTTCACTGGTTAAGAAAGGAAAGGCCGGCGCTGAAGAAATCAAACAAATGTTGGTTAATATGCGCGAAAATCCAATTGAATCAATTGACGGCTCAAAAGTGATCAAAGTGGAAGATTACCAAGCATCCACTTCAAAAAATATGAATACCGGCGCTTTAACTACTATGGAGATTCCTAAGTCCAATGTGCTAATCTATTATACCGAAGACGGCACCAAAATAGCGGCGCGACCTAGTGGTACTGAGCCGAAAATCAAGTTTTACTTTAGTGTACAAGCTGATTTGGAAAAAGTTTCCGATTTCCAAACGGTATCGACCAGTCTACAAAATAAAATCGACCGAATTAAAAAGGAAATGAATCTTTAAATGGATTATTTCAAGAAAATACTTCGATTTGTAGGTCCTTATAAAAAGTATGCCTACCTCAATATTTTCTTTAATGTATTGTATGCTTTATTCAGCGCATTGTCGTTTGTGGCCTTAATCCCTATGCTACAGGTACTATTTGATAAAGACAAGCAAGTACATGAGGAACCTATTTATGAAAATTATGATAGTATTAAAGAGTTCCTAGGTGATTCTTTTAATTATCAGGTAACACAATACGCTCAGGACAATGAAATGCAAGCCCTCATTATTAGCATTGGGCTTATTTTAGTGTTGTTTCTGCTAAAAAACTTCTTTAATTATTGCGCTATGTTTTTTATCACCTTTCTTAGAAACGGTGTATTAAAAGACATACGTGACAGCCTGTATGACAAGGTTATTGAATTACCTATTGGCTATTTTTCAGAAAAAAAGAAAGGTGATGTCATCGCAAGGATTACATCTGATGTATTGGAAATTCAACACTCCTTTTTATCCATCTTAGAACTAATTATTAGAGAGCCCCTTACTATCATTTTCACAATTATCACGATGCTCTTTTTAAGCGCAAAACTTACACTATTCGTATTTATTTTTATTCCAATCACGGGAATTATCATATCTCGAATTGGTAAGTCGTTAAAAAAGCAATCTGATAGGGTACAGAAAGAACAAGGCGAGTTTTTATCCATAACCGAAGAAACATTAGGTGGACTAAAAGTGATCAAAGCCTTTAATGCAGAAGAGACTTTTCTAGGAAAGTTTCAACATTCTACCAGTCGGTTCTTCAAGTTCTCTAATTCGTTGTTAAATAGACAAAATTTAGCATCACCAACTAGTGAATTTTTAGGCATATTAGTAATAGGAATTTTATTATGGTTTGGTGGTCAAATGGTTTTGGTAGATGAAACACTAGAAGCCACTGAATTTCTTGCTTACATGGGGCTGGCCTATAATATCTTAACCCCTGCTAAGGCCATTAGCAAAGCTAGTTATGGCGTTAAAAAAGGTAATGCCGCTGCTGAACGTGTTTTAGAGGTTCTGGAAACTGAAAACACCATCGCTGACATTCCAAACGCTAAAATCAAAACTGATTTTGCTGAGGAGATTGTTTTGGAGAATATCTCATTTAAATATGAAGATGACCTCGTCCTAGAAGATTTTACGCTAAACGTACCTAAGGGGCATACGGTAGCCCTTGTCGGCCAATCTGGAAGTGGTAAAAGTACCATTGCAAATTTAGTCACTCGCTTTTATGATGTGAATAGAGGCACGATCAAAATTGATGGAATTGATATAAAAAACTTGAAAAAAGATTCGCTTCGTTCTCTGCTAGCAATTGTAACTCAAGATTCAATTTTATTTAATGACACGGTAAAAAGTAATATTGCCCTAGGTTCACCAAACGCTACCAATGAAGAAATTATAAAAGCTGCAAAAATTGCCAATGCCCATGAGTTTATCAAGGATTTACCTGATGGATATGATACCAATATTGGCGATAGCGGAAACAAATTATCGGGCGGTCAAAAACAACGATTAAGCATAGCAAGAGCAGTTCTTAAAAATCCACCTATTATGATTCTCGATGAAGCAACCTCAGCACTTGATACAGAATCAGAACGACTTGTTCAAGATGCATTAGAAAATATGATGAAAAATAGAACATCTATTGTCATTGCACATAGACTTTCTACCATTCAAAATGCGGATTCCATCGTTGTTATGCAGAAAGGCAAAATTGTAGAGCAAGGAAAACACCAAGATCTACTTAAAAAAGATGGTGTTTACAAAAAGCTGGTCGATATGCAGTCGTTAAGTTAATGAAGCGCTTGGAATGTAAAACCTTAAAAGTATTAGTATTAGAAATTATTCCTGTGACCGATTTTTATAAGAACAAAAAAAGGATAGACAAGTAGGAGTCTATCCTTTTTGATTGTAAGCAAGTTTAAGATTGGGCAAAAATTATCAAGATTTTGGGGGCGTCTCGATAAGATCTGGGGAAACTTACTTTTACTTAACTGACAAATTCAAATAATAACATGATTACTATGTAACCACTGCTAAAGTATAATTAAATCTTAATTGACCGTTAAAAAGCATTAAAAAATCGATGAAATGCATTATTTTTTAACATTATGGCGTTTTTTAAGCCCTTTTTAAACCTTTTTAAATAGATTAGGTCTAACTTATAACACTAAATAAAGGGCGCTTGCTAGAAACAACAGAACAAGATTTTATAGTATTGCTACAACAGCCTGATACCCAACAAGAGGCATTTAAGCAGCTTGTGAAACAGTATCAAGAGCGCTTGTATTGGCACATTAGGCGTATGCTATTAAATCATGATGATACGGATGATGTTTTGCAAAACACATTTATAAAAGTTTTTAGGTCGATTTCAAAGTTTAAAGGTGACAGTAAATTATACACTTGGATGTATCGTATAGCCACCAATGAATCGATTAGTTTTTTAAATAGTAAAGCACAAAAAATGAAAATATCTACTTCTGAAATTAAAGATCAGATGATTGATAATTTAAGAGCAGATGTATATTTTGAGGGTACAGAAATTCAATTAAAATTACAGAAGGCAATTGCCACTTTACCCGAAAAGCAACAGCTGGTTTTTAATATGAAGTATTTTCAAGAATTAAAATATGATGAGATTTCAGAGATTTTGGAAACCTCTGTAGGTGCTTTAAAAGCTTCTTATCATATAGCCACAAAAAAAATTGAAACATATTTAACAAGCACGTGAAATACCGGTATCATGAACAAGGACAATTTTAAAAACAAGAAAGACTTTGACATACCTGAAGGTTATTTTGATAATTTTCAAGATCGGCTATTTCAAAAAATCAATGAAATAGAAGACACACCTGTTCTTAATAACATTAAGAAGAACGGTGATGGCTTCATGGTGCCTACTCATTATTTTGACAATGTTTATAATAAGGTCAATCTCAAAAATCAGCAAAAGCCAATTACCAATCGGGTTATAAACTTGAACCAATGGGTTTATATTGGTATTGCTGCAAGTATATTAGCATTTGTAATTGCCACTAGTATAATTACAAACAATGACAAATTTGATGAGCAATTAGCATATGCGGATATGCAGGAATATTTGGACAATGACCTAGTTGATTATGATAGCTATGAGCTTGCTGATTTACTAGAATTGGAAAATGATCAATTATCTAATTTAAACGAATTGAATTTTAACGATGATACCGTCATAGAGTATCTGACCGATCAAACTGAAACCTATGATGTCATTATAGATAACACATTAATCGATGATATTAATTAATATCATACATTAAAACAATATTTATGAACTCAATTACTAAAACCATTTTACTACTATTCATTTCTTTTAGTAGTATCAGCTTTGCTCAAGGTCCAGTTAGAGAGCGAATAAAGGCACAAAAGGTTGCGTTTATTACAGACCAGTTAAAACTAACTGTTGATGAAGCCGAAAAATTCTGGCCTATTTATAACAAGTTCGACCAAAGTACTCATCAACTTAGAAGAGTAGAAATGCGAAAACTAAGAAGAGAATTTGAAGCTAAAGGAGGTGATTCTATGAGCGATGCAGAAGCTACCGTTTTGTTAGATCGGTTACTAAAAATTGAAGATCAACTACATCAAGAAAAAACCCAGTTAATCCTTGATCTTAAAAAAGTAATTCCTGCAAAAAAGATCATTAAACTTCGCCGGGTTGAAGAGGAGTTCAATAAACAACTTATCAAACGTTTTAGAGATCGACGTAAAAAGAACTAATGATAACAACAACGGAAAAATTTTGAAATTTTTCCGTTGTTGTTTAAACCTTTTTTCATAATAAAAGTCATAATAATATAATCCTAAAACAATTATTATGAAAACTATTAAACTAGTACTTGGCATTGTATTCATCGCTCTATTCAGTTTAAGCTTGAACGCTCAGCGAACAGTCATAAAAGTATACCCTAAACAAGGTGTGGTAGTTAAGAAAGTTAATAATCCTAAGGTAATTATTCATAAAGGAATTAATTACACTATCGCCAATGGCGTTTGGTATAAGACTCGAGGAAGTAAATTTGTTGTAGTAAGACCTCCTGTTGGAATAAGAGTAAAAACTTTGCCCATAGGCTACAAAATAGTTAAGGTAAGAGGTAAAAGATATTTCACCTATAAAGGCATTTATTATAAAAAAAGAGGAAGGAAATATACGGTTGTTACCGTTTAGTTATTTCAAAAAGAGGCTTAAAAGCCTCTTTTTTATTTAAAATAAAGTTTAGCCAAAATATTATTTCCCCCAACATAAGCGGTGGAATCGTTTAAAAAACGAAGTGTGTAAAAACTATCATCTGTTAATTTGTTCCAATTTTTACCAGTATCATTAGAGACCCAAATTCCCGTTTTACCTACACTTACTAATTGCTTTCCTTCGCTTCTTGGAACAAATTGAACACAACTTTGATATCCCGGACCTTTATCATCACTTATCAAACTCCAACTACGCCCTCCATCAGTAGTTATTGCTTTATTTTTTGAATTTGAATTCACATCTGTATAATCACCCCCAATAATAAAGCCTAGTTGATCATTGTAAAAATCAATTGAGTAGCCTCCTGTAGTTTCCTTTCCTTGAATGAGAGGAGTATCAAATACTTCCCATTTTTTCCCTTTATCAGCTGAATAAAAAACCCTGCTTTTTTTACCTCCAGTTGTGATCCATGTATGAGCGCCGTTTACGGCTATATTGGTGTCGCTAGCTGCAAAAGCCGCTTCTCCATCAACGACTGGAGGTAATTTCTCACAGGGTACTTTAGACCAACTTTTACCGCCGTCTCTTGTAATAATTATTGATAAACATCCATCCGTTGGATCGCCCATGGCTATTCCCTCTTCATCATTCCAGAAGGTCATAGAATCATAAAATACTTTCTCATCTGCTTCCTGATAAACTAATTCCATCGATCCTTGGTCACCAGTTTTATATAACAATGCAGGGCTTTGGATGCTCAACATTAAAAAATCATCAGATGTACTTGCCACAGCCCTAAAGTTTGGCGTTAAGGAATCATATTTTATGATATTGGTTCGAACCGTATTTTTATTGTCATCATATAACCCATAATACCCTTTATTTCCCGCAAAACCCAGATTATTTCCCATAACAGTTATGGCGCGAATGCTTATACTATCGGTGAGTAAAGTTTCGACCTTAACCGATTTAATAGGCGCTATCTCATGCCCCTTCTTACAGGTTGAAACCATAAAAAAGGTCAGTAACACCAAAACAAAAGCGATCAGTTCTATGTGTAGCAATCTGGTGTTCGGTCTGGTCATAACAAAGCAATTAATTTGAATTGTAGCCAAGTTAAAACAATTACCTTTGCCCTCAAATAAAAAAGCTTATGAGGCTGCATAGAAATCTTGTTTTTGCGGTAATCGATGGATTGAATGACATTTTTGAAAATGGACAATATGCCGATAAAGTAGTTGAAGGCTTGTTGAAAAGAGATAAAAGATGGGGAGCGCGCGATCGTGCATTTATTGCAGAAACAACATATGAAATGGTACGCTGGAAACGCCTTTATTCTTCTATTGCGGATGTAAAACAACCTTTTAGTCGCGAAGACCTTTGGAGAATGTTTGCCGTTTGGGCGGTACTTAGAGGGATACGACTACCCGATTGGCCTCAACTAAAAAATACACCGACACGAAGAATTAAGGGGAAGTTTGAAGAACTTTCAAAAATTAGAAAATATAAAGAATCTATACCCGATTGGCTTGACCAAATAGGTGAACAAGAATTAGGTGAAGTGGTTTGGAACAAAGAGATTTCAGCTTTAAATGAACAGGCCGATGTAGTTCTTAGAACCAATACGTTAAAAGGTAGTAAGCAAAATCTCAAGAAGGCATTAAAAGAGATTGAAATCGAAACGGATGTTGTTTCCGGAAGTAAAGACGCGCTATTATTAAAAGAACGCGCTAATGTTTTCAAAACGGAACTCTTTAAGAAAGGCCTTTTCGAAGTACAGGATGCTTCATCACAATTAGTAGCCGCATTTGCTAACCCAAAACCAGGAAATAAAGTTGTAGATGCTTGTGCCGGTGCGGGTGGTAAGACCTTACATCTTGCAGCCCTTATGGAAAATCAAGGACAAATAATTGCTTTAGATATTTACCAGAACAAATTAAAGGAATTAAAAAGAAGAGCTAGGCGTGCAGGTGCCCATAACATTACTACCCGTTGGATTGAAAACAACAAGGTTATTAAAAAACTACATGCTAAAGCCGACATTGTTTTAATTGATGCCCCTTGTAGTGGTCTTGGTGTCTTAAAAAGAAATCCAGATGCAAAATGGAAACTAACCCCAGAATTTATTGAAAAAATCAAAGAAACTCAGTCAAAAATTATACACGATTATTCAAAAATGGTTAAACCTGGCGGAAATCTGATTTACGCCACTTGCTCTATTTTACCTTCTGAAAATCAGTCGCAAATAAAAAAATTTTTAAGTACAGAACCCGGAAAAGATTTTACCTTTGTGGATGATCGCAAGATTTTAGCACATCAAACTGGTTTTGATGGCTTTTATATGGCTATGCTAAAAAAGAACAACTAATCCCATTGATGAAAAAACTATTACCTGTACTTATTTTGTTAATTTCATTCAATGCTTTCTCACAAGAGAAAAAGGTACTTGCAGCCTTAGAGCCTCAAGAGGCTTCCTTTAAACTGTATCCGAATCCTTCAACATCAAGTGATCAACTATTTATCAAATTTGAAAAAAATACTGTTGTAAAACGTATTGAGGTCTTCGATCTTCTCGGTAAATCAGTTTTTCTTCTAAAACCCAGGGTTACACCTAGGTCCAAAGTAACTATTGGAGAGCTCCCAAGGGGTATTTTTTTGCTGCGCATTCAAATGAATAAAACAGTAGCAACCCGACGAATAGTTGTAAAGTAACTTCTTTAGTATTGTCTTTATCTTTAGACTGAAAAAAAGTAATTTTGTGCTTTGTTAAATCGCACAACCTAACAGTTCATGATCCTTTTCTTCGGAGACGTAAAAACCAAGGTTTTTGCCCTGCAAACTAATTCTGAATTATCAAGCCAAGACATTGAAAAACTTATATGGCTTTTTGGTAATCAACCTCAAATAAAATTGGCGTCTATTGACGCTTTTTTTGTTGGTCCTCGGGCCACTATGATTACACCTTGGAGCACCAACGCCACTGAAATTACCCAAAATATGGGCATTAAAGGCGTCCAACGAATCGAAGAGTTTTATTCCTCCTCGGAAAATGATAAGGACTATGATCCAATGCTTTCTCAAAAGTATCGATTCCTAGACCAAACGATTTTTGATATTGATATTACTCCTGAACCAATTATAGAGATCGATAATATTCAGGCGTATAATGAAAAGGAAGGCTTAGCATTAAGTGCAGAAGAAGTACAATACCTAGAAGATCTTGCAAATAAACTGGGCCGTAAATTAACTGATAGTGAAGTGTTTGGATTCTCTCAAGTTAATTCAGAACATTGTAGACATAAAATCTTTAATGGCACTTTTGTCATTGATGGTGAAGAAAAATCGAGCTCTCTTTTTAAACTAATTAAAAAAACTTCTAAGGCTAATCCTGATAATATTGTATCAGCTTATAAAGACAATGTCGCATTTATTAAAGGTCCGACGGTCAAACAGTTTGCTCCAAAATCGGCAAACAAACCCGACTTTTATGAGAAAAAAGATTTCAAATCCGTTATTTCTCTAAAGGCAGAAACGCATAATTTCCCTACCACTGTTGAACCCTTCAACGGTGCGGCTACTGGTTCTGGTGGAGAAATTCGGGATCGCCTTGCCGGTGGAAAAGGTTCGCTACCTTTAGCAGGGACTGCGGTATATATGACTTCTTATTCCCGCCTTAAAGAAAACCGCCCATGGGAGAGTGGAATGGAAGAGCGAGATTGGTTATACCAAACCCCAATGGATATTTTAATAAAAGCTTCCAATGGGGCTTCAGACTTTGGTAATAAATTTGGCCAACCATTAATTTCTGGATCTTTATTGACTTTTGAACATGAAGAACATGCAAGAAAACTTGGTTTCGATAAGGTAATTATGCTTGCTGGCGGAATTGGTTACGGCAAAGAAGATCAAAGCTTGAAAGACACTCCTAAAAAAGGAGATCAGGTAGTACTGCTTGGAGGAGACAATTACCGCATTGGCATGGGAGGTGCGGCGGTATCATCTGCCGATACTGGTGAATTCAGTTCGGGAATTGAACTAAACGCGGTACAACGTTCGAATCCTGAAATGCAAAAACGGGCTGCAAATGCCGTACGCGGCATGGTTGAGAGCGAAGAAAATACCATCGTTTCGATACATGATCATGGTGCGGGAGGTCATTTAAATTGTTTGTCAGAACTTGTAGAAGAAACCGGGGGGTTAATTGATCTGGATGCCTTACCTGTCGGTGACCCAACCCTTTCAAATAAAGAATTGATCGGAAACGAATCTCAAGAACGTATGGGACTTGTAATTGGTAAAGACCACATCGATACATTAAAAGAAATTGCTGATCGAGAACGTTCGCCAATGTATACCGTTGGTGAGGTTACAGGTGATGATCGCTTTACCTTTACATCTAAAAAAACAGGTGCAAAACCTATGGATCTTGCACTGTCTGATATGTTTGGTAGTTCCCCCAAAACATATATGAATGATAAAACCGTTGATAGAATGTTCGAAGCGGTATCTTATAGGCAAGAAGACTTACATAAGTATTTAGAACAAGTATTAAAGCTCGAAGCAGTTGCATGTAAAGATTGGCTTACCAATAAAGTAGATCGTTGTGTAGGTGGTCGTGTTGCAAAACAACAATGTACCGGACCTTTACAACTTCCACTTAATAATGTCGGAGTAATGGCATTAGACTTTGACAGTACGGAAGGAATCGCAACTTCTATTGGACACTCGCCAATTAGCGGTTTAATAGATCCAGTAGCAGGTTCTAAAAACTCAATTGCTGAAGCACTTACTAATATTATCTGGGCACCATTAAAAAATGAACTGACCTCAGTATCGCTATCTGCAAACTGGATGTGGCCCTGCAGAAACGAAGGTGAGGATGCTCGGCTTTATGAGGCTGTGAAAGCGGTATCTGACTTTTCAATTGCACTAGGAGTGAATGTGCCAACTGGTAAAGACTCACTTTCTATGAAACAAAAGTATCCTAATGATGAAGTAATATCTCCAGGTACCGTAATCATTTCGGCTGCTGCCAATTGTAATGATATTACTAAAATCGTAGAACCAGTATTGAAATCAGATGGCGGTAACATCTATTTCATCAATTTATCAAAAGACTCCTTTAAACTAGGTGGTTCTTCGTTCGCACAGGTTCAAAATAAGGTGAGCAATGAAGCTCCAACTGTTGAAGATGCAGCATATTTCAAGAAAACCTTTAATTGTATTCAACACTTAATAAAAAAAGGGCAAATAAACGCTGGGCATGATATCTCATCAGGTGGATTAATAACTGCTTTGTTAGAAATGTGTTTTGCCGAAGTAAATCTCGGTGCAAATATCGATTTAACGCCATTAAATGAAGAAGACACCGTAAAATTGTTGTTTTCTGAAAACACAAGCATACTAATTCAAGCCAACAAGGAAATAGAAGAAGTACTTTCTAAAAATGAAGTGGAGTTTTACGAAATAGGATCGGTAGTTTCAGGCAATCGAATCAACTTAAAAAATATGGATCAGAATGAAGTATTTGATATAGCCAAGTTACGTGATATTTGGTTCGAAACTTCGTACTTATTGGATGCTAAACAATGTGCTAACAATCAAGCGGACGCTAGATATCAAAATTATAAAAATCAACCGCTTCACTTTAGTTTTCCAACTAACTTTACCGGGAAGATTTCTAGCCTAGTTCCAACAATAGGATCGTCCAAACCCAAAGCTGCTATATTAAGAGAGAAAGGAAGTAATTCCGAACGTGAGATGGCGCATGCTATGTATCTTGCAGGTTTTGACGTTAAGGATGTTCACATGACGGATCTTATTTCTGGTCGTGAAACCCTAAAAGACATTCAATTTATAGGTGCAGTAGGTGGTTTTTCTAACAGTGATGTGCTAGGATCTGCAAAAGGCTGGGCCGGTGCATTTTTATATAATGAAAAGGCGAACAAAGCGCTTAAAAATTTCTTTGCACGACCCAATACGCTTTCTGTTGGCATTTGTAATGGCTGTCAGTTATTTTTAGAGCTCGATTTAATTAATCCTGAACATGAGAAGCTATCTAAAATGACGTATAATGATTCTCATAAACACGAAAGCAATTTTACATCAGTAGTTATTCAAGAAAATAACTCGATTATGTTATCAAGTTTAGCCGGTTCAACTTTAGGTGTATGGATATCGCATGGTGAAGGCAAATTTAGTATGCCTATGCCAAAAGAAGCCTATAATATTGTAGCGACTTATGGTTATGAAGAATATCCTGCAAACCCAAATGGATCCGATTATAATACAGCTATGTT
This sequence comes from Spongiivirga sp. MCCC 1A20706, assembly GCF_046524175.1. NCBI lineage: Bacteria > Pseudomonadati > Bacteroidota > Flavobacteriia > Flavobacteriales > Flavobacteriaceae > Spongiivirga > Spongiivirga sp. MCCC 1A20706. Next base: position 221,623 of record NZ_JBEFZF010000004.1, on the reverse strand, counting down.
AACTGATAAAACCGGAAGGCACTTGGTGACCATGCCACATATCGAACGATCTATCTTTCAATGGAACTGGGCGCATTACCCAAATGATAGACAAGACGAGGTTTCACCGTGGATAGAGGCTTTTGTCAATGCAAGAAAATGGATTGAAAATAATTAATAATTTAATTCTAATGGAATAAATTATTCCCAATTAGGAGCACTTGCATTATTGAATACTAACGTACGTTCTCCGTCACCTTCTATGGCTTGTACGTAAATACCTTTTGCAGAAATTCCGTCATTAGATGTATTTACAAAAATGATGTTTGCTCCATTAGGTGAAAACTCCGCATCAAAATCGTTTGTACCCGCATTTTTTCCTGTGGAAAGATCAGTAGCGGTATCGGTATTCAAATCGTAAGAGAATATCTTGGAATCTAGACGTCTAAAACTTGCTGATTGAAAGTTTGAAACATCGTAGGTATACAATATTTTAGTTCCGTCTACAGAAATGTCAATTCCTCCAGCAGCCCCAGATACACCTGTTAAAACATTTTCTAAAACTGTACCACTTAAATCAATAGTAAATACCGAGGCATTGTATCCGTTAACATCATTGGTTTGCAAGGCAATAAAACTACCATCAAAACTCCATGCACAGCGACTTATCAAACTACCATCTGCCGTTTCATAGAGTTGTCTTAATCCACTTCCATCTTTATTGATCACATATAATTTATCAAAATTTGGATAGATCAGTTGACTGCCATTTGTAGACCAATCAAAATCTATTTCACCAAGATTAAAGCCTGCAACAGGTACCGAATTAGTTACTTGTTTAACATTGTCACCGTCGAGATCACTTGTAAAGATATGCGTTTGTGTACCCACGGTTCTCATAAAAGCAATCTGCCCCGCCGTATTATTTTTCTTCGGTCCAAAAGAATTTTGATCTTCCTCTGTAAGGCCAAACGCAATTGATCCATTTTGGTTAGATGAAATTATGCGACTCAATCCATTTTCTTCACGAACAAAATGGAAACGATTATTTGGATTTTCAGCAGTAGTAAAGATATTAACAGCACTAAAAACAGGTTCGTTAATACCGTCTGTTACTTGCACTTGCCAAAAATACTTAGTCCCAAATTTTAAGTTGTTAACCGTAAATGAAGAATCAGTAATTGATTCTGACATGATAATCTCATTATCATTTTCATTTTTAAGTTCAAAAACATAGTTTAAAACATCATCACTATCTACATCAGAAGATGACCATCTAAATTCTTGTGTAATTGGAATGTTGGTCGCCCCGTCAACCGGATTAGAAAGTATAGGAGTAGTTGGCGCTGAATTGGCTGATTCAGAAATATCAAGCTCAAAAACAACATTAACTTCACCATCGGCCAGCACTTTTGCTGCTTCAAAAGATGTAAGTAAGCCCTCTTTAGAAGCTTCTACTGAGTAATCTCCCACTGTTACATCTTTTATGCGAAAATTACCTTCAGCATTAGTAAAGGCCGTTCCGCTAACCGGCGAAGTCGAAATTTTTACATTTTCGATAGGCTCATTAGTCCCCTTTTGAACCACAGTACCTATGATATCTCCGGTGTCTACCGCATTTATTTTGTCTTCGTTACAGGAAGAAAACATAACTAATGAGGTCAACGCTACAGCAATAACTTTATTAAAATGGCATGTTATATTAAATACTCTCATCTTCTTAAAAATAGTAGTTAAGTCCGATACCGAACCTCCAAAAATGGTCATTGCGTTGTCCAGCTACAACGCGATCCAGATCATCTGCAATTGATATATTATTCTCTCCAAACAGCTTTATACCAATATTCTCAAATCCGATATATTCAAAACCGATCCCATATTGGAATTTCATATTTGCATCATCCAAAGCAGTTGTAAAGTAACTACCCACTCCAGCTGTTAAATATGGTGAAAAAGAGTCTTTTGGCAGTAGTGTAAGTTCTCCATTAAAATCAAACGAAACAAAACTATCCGAAAATACTCCCTCATTTTTCAAGGCGAATCCATTTATTGCTCCAGACACCCCAAATGCAGGCGTAAAAGCATGTTTATACGATGCGCCAAAAGACCCTGTTAGCCGACTTTCAGCAAAGTCACCATCAATGTAAGCGGCACCTGCCGTAATACTAATACTATTTGAAGACCGTCTCTTTTTTAGTAATCGATTGTACAATTCAGTCGATTCTGCCTCAGTAACATCTTCTTCATATCGATCTAATAATGCTTGTTTTTCATCTTCATTCTTAACAAACCAAATATTATCTTTTACTCCTTCAACAATCAACGATTCTACGGCTTTTTCAATAGCCTCGGTGACTGCTAACTGTACGGGTTCATTACGAGTAAAACCCGTTTCTGCTTCCAGCAAACGTTGTAGTTTAACAAATCTAAAAATACTCGCATCTACCGCTTGGGATAAAATTGTTTTAGAAACATACACCGTTTTTAGAATTTTACCATTTGAAGTAGAAATTGCTCTCAGATATACAGTTATTCGATCTTGACGGTATCTGGCTGATGCTCCGGCTCCGAAATAACGTGCTCCTGCCCCACCTGTTATAATATTAGAATCGTATGAAATAACTCCTCCTTCTAATAAAATACCGGCATATAACAATGGAGGTAAGTTGGGCTGTGCATTCTTTTTGGCTCCACTATATTGTTGACGTGTATTACGAATAATCTGACGTTCATTAAGCAGATTTCCAACATTTTCTCGTTCTATTGGAACAAACCATCTGGAATCTTCAAGTGCTTTGAGCAAAATTGAAGTGGTTCCTTGACTAACTGCTGTACTCCAACTAGTCCCCTGTTCAACATTTTTGTATTGACCTGTTTGATCTCTAAACTTATAAACCCCAGCTACTAAGGGTTCTTTAGGTAACGGTAGCGTTTTAAGCTGATCATTTAATGCTGTCTCTTCCCCTAGCCTTGCTTTCTCTACGCCAAGAGGTTGGTTAAAGTAAGCTCCACAGCTACTCAATAAAAAACTGGCAAGAAATGCCAGTATAATAAGTTTGTTTTTTAACATCTAACTTTCACTAAAAAGCTGGAACAATAATTTGTGTTTTTTCTCCCGTATTGGTATCCAATATATCAATATTAAGTCCTCCCGAACCTGGTGCAATTTCCACAAAAAGACTACCAAAAGTAAAAGTACCTTCTTCGAAACTTTCATCTCCAAACTCATCTTGAAAAAGCTGTCGAGATAGTTGGTTAAGTAATTGCCTATTTAAATCTTGTGTAAACTGTTCTAGTTCGGTAAGCTCTTCCCTTTCTTCTTCAGGCTCCTTGAATTTGTTCTGAGAATTAGCTGAATTTAATAACCAATTGTAATTAAAAGTATCGCCACCAAAAGCTGGATTTACAGGTCTGTAAACAAATTGTTGTGCAGATATATCAACAAATGAAAAAAGACTGATTACTACTGTTAAAATAGCTAAACGAAGTTTCATTTTTTAATTTTTTATGATTCCTAAAATTGCCTAAGCAACTGTTTTTGTCGTTCTTTTTGTTTAAAGTATTGTAACACTCTTGCAACCGCTGAATTTGCTAAATTCACAAGCTGTTCTTCATTGGGTCTCGCGAAACTTTCAAACACGAGATCTTCCTGAACTTTTATTTGAATTCGTGTTCCTATGCCAATACCCAACTGTTCTTCAACTTTCACTAATTGATCACTCTCAGGATTTTTAAGTGTGAATTGCTGATAAAAATAATCATAAAAATCTTTACCAACCTTAGATCTTACATTTTCTACAACTAAACCTTTTATTTCCAATCCGTCAGAAACATTCGGATCATTTTTTTGTCTTCTAAGCTCTTTTCTATCTCGAGCAATAAGTTTTTCATCCTCATAGATTAAGAATAAGACAATAATATTATCCGTGTCAGCAACATTAATATTCTTTGTTGCAACAATCTTAACCTCATCAGGTGCTATACTAAAGTTATCTTTTTGCTCTGCTTTGCTAGCATTTTTTGCACCCATATTACTTATAATTATAAGTTCGCTAGAGAGTGTTTTGAAAAGGTTTGAATCATTCTTTATTATTCCTTGAATATCGGTGTTAACTCCTATTGCTTTCACCACAATTTTGGGGATAATACCAACATCAGGTAAATCTTTATTTTGAGACTGTGCTGTTAGGAAAAAAAATAAGGCCATGATACAAGATACCCATCTCATGCCTAAAGATTTAGGGTTATTTATAACTTCTGATAATGACTTCTCTACCTGAACCTTCCATATTAATTTTGAGGTTCTCAGTAATGGAGTTTGTACCTATACGAAGCACTGATAGGCCAACACCTTCTTGCATTATTTGAGAGTTTACAGGTGCACTGTTATATGTACCATAACTAGCTGTAATACTATTATTACTGCCGCGTTGCACAATACTTTCAACTAAAGAAACATTACCTGTATCAATTGAAACAAAATTGTTGTCGCCCTCTTGTAATACTGAAATAGCGTTAAGACCAGAAGAATTTATTTGTGTAAAGTTAGCAATACCGGCTTGCTCAATAAACACCACATTCTGTGTTGGAGTAGTATCAGCAGAAAATTGACCTATATTTAATCCAACCTGAGGTAGAAAAACACCTGCATCGGGTCGCTTTTCAGCATTCTGCCCAGACATCATTGTTGTAATGACGAGAAAAGATAGAAGTAATACCTTTTTCATAAAGATTGGATTTGTTTTAGAAAATATCACTGCGCCAATAAAATGGCGCAGTGAATATAATAAATATTTTAGTTTGCGTTGTTTTGGTTTACAACTGCAGTGTTACCAACACCTGCTTGTCTTGTTACATTACTATGTCCGTTTCCAAACTGAACAGTAGTAGACATATTACCTTCACCAATTTGTGAATCAACAGCAAAGTTACCATTACCAAACTGGCTGATTGAACTCATATTACGGCTTCCATCTTGAAAAGCTCCTGCTTGGTTAAGGTCTCCAAACTGTAAAATACCACTAATGTTGTTTCCTCCAAATAAAAGTAAGTTTTGCTCAGTAACAATAACATTACCGTTACCAAATTGTCTTTGGTCAGCAATGTTTTCATCTTCTTCTTGGTTCGCTTCAGCATAGTTATCATCACCAAACTGCTCTTGTACAACTAATCCACCTCTTGATGCAAAGAAGAATGAACCTTGCGTAACCTGTGCTTCGTTACCTGTACCATCTTGAAAAGTTACTGCTTGATTGTCAGTACCTGTTTGTCTCTGCACAGCAAGGTTTTCACCTCCAAAAGCAAAAAGATTTTGTTCTATTAGGGCATTATTTCCTGTACCATCTTGTAGTTGTCCAGCAAGATTACCATTTTCTTCTTGCGTAATGGTTGCTTCGTTGTCCTCACCAAACTGAATTTGCTGAGCAATCCCGTCATTTGCAGCGAAAAAGAAAGAACCTTGAGTAATAGTGGCTGTATTAGCAATACCATCTTGGTCTTGGAAACTTTGGTTACCATCACCAGTTTGTCTCACTACCGCCTCATTCTCTCCACCGAAGAACAACAAATTTTGATTGATCGAAGCCTGGTTGCCGTTTCCTGCCTGAACAACTAAAGCCTCATTTGCATCTTCTTCTTGAGCAATAGAAGCCTCGTTCTCATCACCTAATTGGTCGATTACAGCAACTCCATTTCTAGATTCGAACAAGTCAGAACCCTGACGAATCTCACCAGAGTTGGCATTACCATCTTGAAATACGAGCGCATCGTTTTCTGTACCTGTTTGCGAAATAACTCCTTCGTTATCCCCACCGAAAAAGAATAAGTTTTGTAATACGTTAGCGATGTTAAGTCCGCCTGCCTGAGCAACTGATGCCGCATTACCGAACTCTTCTTGTTCAACGTTTGCGTTGTTGGAACGTCCAGTTTGTGAAACTTCAGAAGTACCTCCATTAGAAGCGAACAGATCAGAACCTTGACGTACTGTTACGACATTAGCGTCACCGTTTTGTGCAGTAGTAGAACTGTTACGTCCACCTGTTTGATTGATTGTTACTTGGTTGTCATTACCTTCTGTTGTGTTGTCACTAGTATTATCCTGAGCAGATAGTGCAACACATGCACCCAATGCGAATGCGATACCTAGAATGTTTTTTTTCATGGTAAGTGTTTTAGATTAGTATTTAATGATTAATTATATAGTCAACATACCAATGCAAAAACAGAAAAGCCGAAATGTAAGATTATGGGTTTTTATGACAAAAAATTAATAATCTTTCATCATGGGGTGAAACTACCAAAATATATTACAATTAAAAAACAAATTACTACAAGATTGTGAAATTTCAAGATGAACGACACATTCTGTTCAATTTGACAAAACATGTAGTAAGAAATCCATATCCAAATGGAAGTGTTATTTTGTATTCTTTTGATTTAGAATTAATAATATCAACCATTCAATAATTTCTTAATTATTAGCCTGTTTTTTTACGAATACGTTTGAAAACCGTTGGTATTTTTCTATTTTGCAAAACTGAATTTATTCAATACCAATGACACAAATCACACGCCTTTTCGATATACCTTACCATCAATTAGAAAAATATGATCTTGAGAAATCTTTGATTACGAAGTATGATGGGGAATGGGTGGCTACCTCAACAAAAGAATACATTGATAAGGCAAATGCTATAAGCAGAGGGTTATTAAGATTAGGTGTTAAGCCTAATGACAAAGTTGCCATTATTTCAATGACCAATCGAACTGAATGGAATATTGTTGACATTGGTGTTTTACAAATAGGAGCGCAAGATGTCCCTATTTATCCAACCATCTCTCAAGAAGATTACGAATATGTTTTATCACATTCAGAGTCCAAATATTGTTTTGTTTCATGCACTGAAGTTTTGCAAAAAGTAAAGGCGATTAAAGACAAAGTCCCATCCTTAAAAGAAGTGTATTCATTTGATCAACTTAGTGATTGTAAAAATTGGAATGAAGTTTTAGAGCTTGGTGCAGATGAGAGCAATCAAGAAGAAGTTGAAAAGCTAAAAGATGCTGTGAAACCAACTGACCTCGCTACCTTAATATACACTTCGGGAACTACAGGTCGACCTAAAGGGGTCATGTTATCACATGACAACATCGTCAGCAACATGAATTCTTGCACAAAAAGACTCCCTATAGAATTAGGGAAATCCAAGGCATTAAGCTTTTTACCGGTATGTCATATATATGAACGCATGACCTTATATGTATATCAGTTTGCGGGTGTTGGAATTTACTTTGCTGAGTCTTTGGAAAAGATCGGTGATAACGCAAAAGAGGTACACCCCAATATGATGACCTGTGTACCAAGGCTTTTAGAAAAGGTATATGATAAGATTATAGCTAAGGGAACAGAACTTACAGGAATTAAGAAAAAACTCTTTTTCTGGGCGGTAGAGCTTGGACTAAAATATGAGCCCTATGGAGCTAATGGTGGTTGGTACGAATTCCAATTAAAGATCGCTAGAAAATTAATTTTCAAAAAATGGCAAGAAGCACTTGGGGGCGAACTCGATGTCATCTCTTCAGGTAGTGCTGCGCTTCAGCCAAGGTTGGCGAGAGTGTTTAATGCTGCGGGGTTACCAGTAATGGAAGGTTATGGATTGACAGAAACTTCTCCTGTTGTTTCAGTTAATGAAGAAATAAACAATGGTTTAAAAATGGGGACTGTAGGACGAATTATTGAAGGTGTAGAGGTGAAGATTGCAGAAGATGGCGAGATACTGGTCAAAGGACCAAACGTAATGCAAGGTTACTATAAAGACAAGGAAAAAACGGATGAAGTAATTAATAAAGACGGATATTTTCATACAGGGGATATAGGGGAAGTAGATTCAGACAACTTTTTAAAGATTACTGATCGTAAGAAAGAAATGTTTAAGACATCTGGCGGTAAATATGTCGCACCCCAACTATTGGAAAACAGATTTAAACAAAGCCGATTTATTGAACAAATTATGGTCGTCGGTGAAGGTGAAAAAATGCCAGCCGCACTGATACAAATAAATTTTGAGTTTATTAAAGACTGGGCCGAGCGGCATAGTATTAATCTGGGAGATAACAATGACATAGTTAAAAACCAAAAAGTAATTGACAGAATTCAAGAAGAAGTTGATGAAGCCAATGCTGATTTTGCGAAATGGGAAAAAGTAAAACAGTTTAGACTAACACCAGAAGTTTGGTCAATAGATGGTGGACATGTAACACCTACTCTTAAGTTAAGAAGAAAAATTATAAAGGAAATGTATACAGACCTATATAATGAAATATATGGTCATTAAATAAGCTTAAAACATACAAATTCTCAAAAAGCTCCCTCGCCAAGGGGGCTTTTTTATTGATAAAGCATTCTAACACCCATGTTATTAACAATCTATAGGTTTTATTTAAATTTTATTATGCATGCATAGTATTTTTTTTTATATTTGGCATTCCATTAAAAATTTATGAAAGATAAAACAATTGATTATGCATTAAGAGCTACTTGGCAAGCCGTAGCTAAAATGTATAATGAAGAAGCCTCAAAGTTCGAAAGCACCATGGCAACTGGCTTTGCACTGCTTAGCATTGATCCTGATGAAGGCACACCATCCACATCTCTTGGCCCAAGAATGGGCATGGAAGCTACCAGCTTATCTAGAACGCTAAAATCGATGGAAGAAAAGGGCCTAATCGTCCGTAAACCCAATCCAGAAGACGGTCGTGGTGTCCTTATTTACCTTACTGATTTCGGAAAAGAAAAGAGAGCGGTGTCAAAAGATGTAGTTGTTACATTCAATGAAACTATAAAAGAACGCGTTTCAGAGAATCAACTAAAAAGCTTTTTTGAGGTAACAGAAATAATCAATGATTTAATATCATCTAAAAAAATATTTGATCAAAAAGAAGTAATCACTAACTAAGTTATGACCAGAAGAATCAAAAATGTAGCTGTAATAGGCTCCGGTATTATGGGAAGCGGTATTGCTTGTCATTTTGCCAATATAGGTGTTGAAGTATTATTACTAGACATCGTCCCAAGAGAACTTAATGACAAAGAAAAGGCAAAAGGTCTTTCGTTAGAAGATACAATTGTTAGAAATCGTCTAGTGAACGATTCGTTGACGGCGGCCTTAAAATCTAAACCCTCTCCTATTTATCATCAAAAATTTTCAAGTAGAATTACTACTGGAAACTTGGAGGATGATATTGCAAAAGTGGCAGAAGTTGATTGGATAATTGAAGTTGTAGTTGAACGCTTGGACATCAAGAAAAAGGTTTTCGAGAATTTAGAAAAATATCGTACACCTGGAACGCTTATTACCTCGAACACCTCAGGCATTCCTATTAAATTTATGAGTGAAGGACGTAGTGATGATTTTCAGAAACATTTCTGCGGAACACACTTCTTTAACCCAGCGCGTTATCTAAAACTTTTTGAAATAATTCCTGGTCCTAAAACAGATTCAGCCGTCCTTGAGTTTTTGAACGGTTATGGCGAACAGTTTTTAGGCAAAACCTCTGTTGTGGCAAAAGATACACCTGCGTTTATTGGAAACCGCATTGGAATTTTCTCGATCATGAGCTTATTTCATATGGTGAAAGAATTAGGTATGACTATTGAAGAAGTCGATAAACTTTCTGGCCCTGTTATTGGTCGACCTAAATCGGCAACTTTCCGTACGGTTGATGTTGTAGGCCTAGATACCTTGGTTCATGTCGCAAATGGTATTGCCGAAAATTGTCCTGATGACGAACGTCATGAGTTGTTTAAACTTCCCGATTTCATCAACCATATGATGGAAAACAAATGGTTAGGAAGTAAAACAGGGCAGGGTTTTTACAAGAAAATTAAAGGTGAAGGTGGAAAAAGAGAAATTCTTTCGCTTGATCTTGATACGCTAGATTATAGAGCTAAGAAAAGAGCCAGCTTCGCAACACTAGAAATGACAAAAACGATCGACAATGTAGTAGATCGATTTAAAGTATTGGTTGCTGGAAAAGATAAAGCTGGAGAATTCTACCGTAAAACATTATCGGCATTATTCGCTTATGTTTCCAACAGAATTCCGGAAATAACCGATGATCTTTACAAAATTGATGATGCTATGAAAGCAGGATTTGGTTGGGAACATGGTCCCTTCCAAATTTGGGATGCTATCGGTGTTGAAAAAGGAATTGAAATCATGAAAGCAGAAGGCCTAGAGCCGGCAGCTTGGGTACATGACATGATCGCGGCAGGGAGTCCTTCCTTCTATACAGTTAAAGAAGGAGCAACTTATGCATACGATATTCCTAAAAAATCTCAGGAAAAAGTACCTGGTCAGGATTCATTCATAATCCTTGATAATATTCGTAAGACAAACGAAGTATTTAAAAATAGTGGTGTAGTCGTTGAAGATTTGGGTGATGGCATTTTGAATGTTGAATTCCAAAGTAAAATGAATACCATTGGTGGCGATGTGCTTGCTGGATTAAATAAGGCAATCGATATGGCCGAAAAAGACTATCAAGGTCTTGTAGTTGGTAACCAAGGGGCCAATTTTTCAGTTGGTGCCAATATCGGAATGATATTTATGATGGCTGTTGAGCAGGAGTATGATGAGCTTAATATGGCCATTAAATACTTCCAGGATAGTATGATGCGCATGCGCTATTCATCAATCCCTACCATTGCAGCACCACACGGAATGACATTAGGAGGTGGTTGTGAGCTAACCATGCATGCTGATAAAGCTGTAGTAGCTGCTGAAACCTATATGGGACTTGTTGAGTTTGGAGTAGGTGTGATTCCTGGTGGTGGTGGTTCAAAAGAAATGGCCCTTCGAGCTGCAGACACTTTCAAAAAGAATGATGTCGAACTAAATGTACTTCAAGAGTATTTCTTAACAGTAGGTATGGCTAAAGTATCTACTTCGGCTTATGAAGCCTTTGATCTCGGGGTACTATTAAAAGGGCGAGATACTGTTGTTGTAAATAAAGACCGTCAAATAGCAACTGCTAAAAAGCATGCTGTGTTATTGGCTGAATCAGGTTATACCCAACCACCAAAACGTAAAGATGTTAAGGTACTTGGTAAGCAAGCCTTAGGTATGTTCTTAGTTGGAACCGATAGCATGGAAGCTTCTCATTATATCTCTGAACACGATAAAAAAATAGCGAATAAGCTAGCATATGTTATGGCGGGAGGTGATCTTTCGGAACCCACTATGGTAAGTGAACAATATTTGCTTGATATTGAGCGCGAAGCATTTTTAAGTTTATGTACGGAGCGCAAGACTTTAGAGCGAATTGAGCACATGTTGAAGAAAGGGAAGCCGCTAAGAAATTAGTAATGAGATTTTAGTATTGAGTACTCAGAAAAATGCACAAAATAAACGATTTACTAATTTGGAAGAAGTCAATTGAGTTGGCCAAATCCGTTTATCTTCTTGTCGCAGAACTTCCTTCTGAGGAAAAATTTGGATTAAAATCTCAAATAAAAAGAAGTGCAGTTTCCATTCCTTCTAATATTGCTGAGGGTGCTGGAAGAAATTCGAATAAGGAATTTAAGCATTTTATGAGTATTGCAAATGGCTCATCATACGAGTTGCAAACTCAATTGATATTATTAGATGAATTAAATCTTAAGAATAAAAACAAAATACAACCAGTAATTGATTTATGTATTGAAATTCAAAAAATGAATTATTCATTTCAAAAGAAACTTTAAAATCTCAATACTGATATCTCAATTCTCAATACTAACAAAATGAAAACAGCATATATAGTAAAAGGATACAGAACTGCGGTAGGAAAGGCTCCTAAAGGGTTATTCCGATTTAAAAGAACAGATGAATTGGCTGCAGAGACGATCCAACATATGATGAAAGAATTACCGCAACTAGACAAATCACGTATTGATGATGTTATTGTTGGTAATGCAATGCCAGAAGGATCACAAGGACTGAATATGGCACGTTTAATTTCATTAATGGGGTTGGATACCATTGATGTTCCCGGTGTAACAGTTAATCGTTTTTGTTCTTCAGGATTAGAAACAATCGGTATTGCTACAGCAAAAATTCAAGCGGGTATGGCCGATTGTATTATTGCTGGTGGTGCAGAAAGTATGAGTGCCGTCCCCATGACAGGTTTTAAAACGGAGTTAAACTATGACCTAGTGAAATCTGGACATGAAGATTATTATTGGGGCATGGGTAATACCGCCGAGGCCGTTGCCAATCAGTTCAAAGTATCACGGGAAGACCAAGATGAGTTTGCCTACAACTCGCATATGAAAGCGTTAAAAGCTCAGGCAGAAGATCGTTTTCAAGATCAAATTGCGCCTATTGATGTTGAGCAAGTCTATATCGATGCAAATGGTAAAAAAGCAACAAGGTCATATACGGTAAATAAAGACGAAGGTCCGCGTAAGGGCACTAGCAAAGAAGTTCTTGCAAAGCTTCGTCCTGTGTTTGCGGCTGGAGGAAGTGTTACCGCCGGTAACTCTTCGCAAATGAGTGACGGTGCTGCTTTTGTAATGATCATGAGTGAAGAAATGGTAAAAGAATTAAATCTAGAGCCAATAGCACGTATGGTAAATTATGCGGCAGCTGGTGTAGAGCCCCGCATCATGGGAATAGGACCAGTAAAGGCGATTCCAAAAGCATTAAAACAGGCTGGTTTACAACAAGATGATATCGAACTTATTGAGCTTAATGAAGCGTTCGCCTCGCAGTCCCTTGCGGTGATGCGAGAACTTGATTTAAATCAAGACATCGTCAATGTAAATGGTGGTGCCATTGCATTAGGTCATCCGCTTGGCTGTACTGGCGCTAAGTTATCGGTTCAGCTTTTCGATGAAATGCGTAAACGCGACATGAAGGGGAAATATGGAATGGTAACCATGTGCGTAGGTACGGGTCAAGGAGCAGCAGGAATATTTGAATTTTTAAACTAGAAGCAAGATTTAAGAAACAAGAAGCAGGAAAGTGGCTAATCATAATTTCAAGAATCTAAAGATTTGGCAAGAAGGTATAACCCTAGTTGATGAGACTTATAACTTGATTACCCATTTTCCAAGTCTTGAAAAGTTTAATCTGACGCAACAATTAATAAGATGTTCTGTTTCAATCCCTTCAAATATTGCAGAAGGAACAAGTAAAAAAACGGATAGACATTTCAACAAATATTTAGAAAGCAGCTTAGGATCTGCTTTTGAATGGGGAAACCCAATTGATAATTGCAGAAAGAAGAAATTACATAAACAAAGAACAATTTAAATTACTAGAAAGTAAAATTCAACAACTACAAAAAATGATTTCGGGATTCATGAGGAATTTAGACATTTAGTCTTGTCCCTTGTATCTTGATTCTTAAATCTTTTAGAATATGAGTACTGAAACAATAAACAAAGAAATACTTAGAGGAGGACAGTTCCTAGTAAAAGAAACCAAGTGTGAAGACGTATTTACGTTAGAAGACCTAAACGAAGAGCAGAAAATGATGCGCGACAGTACTAAGGAGTTTGTAGATCGCGAGGTTTGGGCGCATTGGGAGCGTTTTGAAAAAAAGGATTATGCATTTACCGAAGAGTGTATGCGTAAGGCAGGTGAACTCGGGCTTTTAGGAATTTCAGTACCAGAAGCATATGACGGACTTGGTATGGGGTTCGTTTCGACAATGCTTGTTTGCGACTACATATCTGGTGCTACTGGTTCATTTAGTACTGCATATGGTGCACATACAGGAATTGGAACGATGCCTATTACACTATATGGAAATGAAGAGCAAAAGAAAAAATATGTTCCTAAACTAGCAACTGGCGAATGGTTTGGGGCGTATTGCTTAACAGAACCTGGAGCCGGATCAGATGCGAACTCTGGTAAAACAAAAGCAGAACTATCTGATGATGGGAAACATTACTTGATAAGCGGCCAAAAAATGTGGATCTCGAATGCTGGTTTCTGCCAGTTGTTCATTGTTTTTGCACGAATTGGCGATGATAAAAATATTACTGGTTTTATAGTAGAAAACGACCCGAGTAACGGTATTACTATGGGTGAAGAAGAACCTAAACTAGGTATCAAATCCTCGTCAACAAGACAAGTATTCTTTAACGAAACAAAAGTTCCCGTAGAGAACATGCTATCTGAAAGAGGCGGTGGGTTCAAAATTGCAATGAACGCGTTAAATGTTGGGCGCATTAAATTAGCCGCAGCTTGTTTAGATGCTCAACGCCGAATTATTGACGAAGCGACAAAATATGCCAACGAGCGTATTCAATTTAAAACGCCAATCATGAATTTCGGTGCGATCAAATCAAAGATCGCAACTATGGCTACAAATACGTATGCTGACGAATCAGCTTCGTACCGTGCCGCAAAAAATATTGAAGACCGTATTGCCATTCGTGTTGCTGAAGGAAACAGTCATCAAGAAGCTGAATTAAAAGGTGTGGAAGAATATGCCATCGAATGTTCAATCTTGAAAGTAGCGGTTTCTGAGCACGTTCAATCCACTTCTGACGAAGGTATCCAGATTTTTGGCGGAATGGGATTCTCTGCAGAAGCTCCTATGGAATCTGCTTGGAGAGATGCTCGTATTTCAAGAATTTATGAAGGAACTAACGAAATCAACAGAATGTTATCTGTGGGTATGTTAGTAAAGAAAGCAATGCGTGGTCATGTCGACTTATTAAATCCTGCAATGAAAGTTGCTGATGAGCTAACAGGAATTCCATCATTTGATACACCTGATTATTCAGAGGTATTATCTGAAGAAAAAGATATGATTGCCAAACTTAAAAAAGTGTTTTTAATGGTGGCAGGATCGGCTGTACAAAAATTCGGTCCAGAATTAGAAAAACACCAGCAATTACTAATGGCTTCTTCTGATATTTTAATTCAGATTTATTTAGCAGAATCGGCAATTTTAAGAACAGAAAAGAATGCGAAACGATTTGGCGAAGAATCGCAAGCAGTACAAATTGCAATGTCTAAATTATACCTATACAATGCAGTTGATATTATTCAATCGAAAGGAAAAGAAGCAATTGTTTCTTTTGCCGAAGGAGATGAACAACGCATGATGTTAATGGGGCTTAAGCGATTTACTAAGTACATGAACCACCCTAATGTAGTCGCTTTGCGTACTCAAATCGCCGATAGCGTTGCAGCAGAAAACGGATATCACTTTGACTAATTCAAATCTGGTTTATTCGTAAACCAAAGAAGCCGCTCGTGACTGAGCGGCTTTTTTTGTGGAAACTTCTTACCTTTAAACAAAATAATTTAGGAATGAGAATACTACCTTTTTTCGCCCTTGTTTTTTGTTTAACAATTACAGCTCAAACCGATACCGAGATACATCTTTTATATTTAGAAAAAAGTGGAAATTCATTCAAATTTTCTGAACCCATAAACATCAGTAATAATGATGGTTATGATAATCAACCTTCGTTTTACAATAATAATACGGTGCTATTTTCTTCCAACTTAAATGGGCAAACAGAAATTGGAAAATACTCCATTTTAGAGCGGCATTTTTGTCACATTACCAATACCGAATTCGGTAGTGAATACTCTCCGACTAAAATTCCGGGTCAACAAGCAATCTCATCAATACGACTAGATAAAGATGGCAAGCAATTGCTATATAAATATGATTATTTAATGGGAACATCTGAGGTTTTGATAAACGACTTGGTAATTGGTTATCATGCATGGGCCAATCAACATACATTAGCCTCGTTTGTATTAGGTAAAGAATCCTCATTGGTAGTTTCAGATATTACTGCAAAAACCAATAAAAAAATTGAAACCAACATAGGGCGCTCCTTACATAAAATTCCAAATAGTAACCTGATTAGTTATATAAGTAAGAAAAATAGAAAATGGGAGGTACGGTCACTTGACGTTACAAACGGAAAAACTCAATCAATTATCAACACCATACCCAAGGTTGAAGACATGTGTTGGACCCCAGATGGCACTATTTTCATGGCAAAAGATAAAACAATTTACTTCTTAAATCCCGACGAAAGTTTAAATTGGAAAGTGCTTAAAACCTTCAATAACCCTGAGATCAACAACATTTCACGTTTGGCTGTCAACCAAGCTGGCACTTATATGGCTTTTGTGGCCGAAGTTTCTCCCGAACATGTAGTACAAAAACAGTTAGAAGCCTATAACAATCGGGATATTGAAGGATTCATGAGGACGTTTTTTGAAGATGTGCGGCTATATAGTTATCCCGATTCATTAACAACAGAAGGTGCTGAAGCAACCAGAAAACGGTATCAAGAATTTTTTGAAAAAACACCGAATCTTCATTCAGAAATTAAAAACAGAATTGTCATTGGCAATGTGGTAATTGATGAAGAATTTATAACTGCAAATAACCGTACCTATTCTATAGTTGCCATGTATGAAGTGGAGAATGGAAAGATTATCCGGGCACGTTTCATCCGCCCAAAGCAAAAAAATATTGATCCAGCTCCTGTTTTAAAACAAAATGAAGCTTATAATAATCAGGATCTAAAAACCTTTTTGAAGGCCTATGACGAAAAAATTACCCTTTATAACTACCCAAATCTAAAAACTTCTACCGGTAAGAATACATTATCTAATTTGTACGGAAATATCTTCAAGAATGTAAAAGGTATAAAAGTGAAGATAGATAGACGAATAATTATAGGTGACATTGTTATTGATGAAGAACATCATGATTTTAATGGTGCAAATTACCGTGCTGTTTCCGTTTACAAAATTAAAAACGGTAAGATTGTTTCCGTCACCAGCATTCAAGAGTAATAATTGAATCCAAAACCACATATTCTACCTGTTATTGTATTTGCTCAATTTGCATGTACCTCATTGTGGTTTGCAGGTAATGCGGTAGTTAGTCAAATTCCAATTATACGGAACAATTCAAGTGAATATATAGGGTATCTATTATCATCAGTACAACTTGGTTTTATTATTGGCACGCTTTCTTTCGCTTTGCTGATGGTAGCAGACAGGTTTTCACCATCTAAAGTTTTTCTGTGCTGCGGGCTTTTAGCTGCGGCTTGCAATATTTCTATTATACACCCTAATTTGAATATTACAAGTTTGATACTAGCAAGATTTGGTACTGGTTTTTTTCTTGCTGGGATATATCCTGTTGGCATGAAAATCGCCGCTGATTATTTTGAAGACGGCCTTGGAAAAGCGTTGGGTTATTTGGTAGGTGCATTAGTGTTAGGCACAGCATTTCCTCACTTTCTAAAAGGAATTAATTGGAGTACAAGTTATAGCTTCATAATAAAAGGAACCTCAATACTAGCAACAATTGGAAGCTTAGCGCTTGCTATTTTTGTTAAAAATGGTCCGTTTCGCAAACCTAGCACGCAACTTCAATTAAGGGCAACTACGAATCTTTTTAAATTAAAACAATTTAAGAAATCTGCTTTTGGTTATTTTGGACATATGTGGGAGTTGTATGCATTCTGGGCTTTTGTACCTATTGCTTTTCAACACTTTAATACAATAAATAATTCAGCAATTTCAAGTTCGTATGTAATTTTTACTGTGATCGCCATTGGATTATTGTCCTGCATTATCGGTGGTTATATTTCTCTAAAAAAAGGCAGTAGAAAAGTGGCGATTTTCTCATTGGCAATATCAGGAATATGCTGCCTATGTTCTCCCCTTTTGTTCGAGCTTCCTTACATTATCTTTTTGATCGTTTTCATTATTTGGGGTATGGCTGTCATTGCCGATTCTCCTCAGTTTTCGACGCTTGTAGCCAAATCCGCTCCACCAGAGCTTAAGGGAACAGGGCTTACTATAGTAAACTGTATTGGCTTCGGAATAAGCATTGTAAGCATTCAATTATTATCGTATTTAAGTATGCTCATTCCCATTAAATTTTTATTCATCCCCTTAGTTATTGGTCCCATATTCGGACTATACCACCTGCTTAAAAAAAGTTCTAACAAACTTTAATAAAAATGTGCGTTCACTTTTGTTTAATTTAGAAGTTGATAATCACACCAAAAATGAAAACCACATTACTACTTCTTAGTTTAATAATTACCACATCAATATTTTCTCAGCAAGATCAGCGTATGTATGAGATCATAGAAAGCGTATCAGCCGATCGCATTAAAGCTGATATAAAGAAATTAGCAGATTTCGGAACAAGACATACTTTAAGCGACACCCTTTCCAGCACCAGAGGAATAGGGGCTGCAAGACGTTGGATTAAATCACAATTCGAAACAATCTCAAAAGATTGTAACAATTGCTTAGATGTTTTTTATCAAAAAGACCTGGTAAAAAAAGGGGCCAATCAACGTATTGTAAAAGATGTAATGGTTGTTAATGTGGTTGCTATTCAAATAGGCACCAAATACCCAAATCGCTATATCATAATGAGTGGCGATATTGACAGCCGTGTGTCTGATCCTAATAATTACACATCGGATGCGCCCGGAGCAAATGACAACGCGAGTGGCATGGCCGGGGCAATTGAAGCAGCCAGAGTTTTGTCTAAATACCAATTTGAAAGCAGTATCATTTATGTAGGACTTTCGGGAGAAGAGCAAGGGTTATTTGGTGGACAAGGCTTAGCAAGATATGCTAAGGAAAAAGAATGGGAAATTATCGGCATTTTGAACAATGATATGATCGGCAATATAACCGGGGTTGATGGGATTATTGATAACCGAACTTTCAGAATTTTCTCAGAACCTGTTCCCCCTACCGAAACAGAAAGACAACGAAGAGCAAGACGTTTTTACGGCGGTGAAGTCGATGGTGTTTCGCGCCAACTGGCAAGGTACGTACACAAGCAAACCGAAAGGTATATGCCTGAAATGAATCCGATGATGGTATATCGTCTAGATCGTTTTGGTCGTGGTGGTCATCACAGACCATTTAATGATGCTGGTTATCCAGGAATACGTATAATGGAAGCTCATGAAAACTATACACAACAACATCAGGATATTCGTACTGAAAACGGCATTACATATGGCGATACATTTGAGCATGTGAATTTTGAATATGCTAAAAAATTAACTACCGTAAATGCAATTACAATGGCAGGTCTAGCTTGGGCACCGCCATCTCCTAAAACAGTTGGCATTGGAGGCATTGTTGAACCTTCAGCCAGATTGAAATGGAATAAAGTTGAGGGTGCAAAAGGTTATAAAATCTATTGGAGAGATACCACGAGTCCTACATGGGATCATAGCAGAAGTGTTGGTAATGTAACCGAGTTTACCTTGGACGGAATTGTGATCGATAATTTCTTTTTTGGCGTATCAGCCATCGGGAAGGATGGCCATGAAAGTACCGTAGTTTTTCCTAATCAAATAATCAGATAATTATTCTTAAATGAAATTAACTTCTTTTATCACAACCATACTAATTTGTACAACTGTTACAACTACTATTTCCCAAAGTTCTAACAATCAGCTAATATCTAGCAAAAAAGGAAAAGTGGTTATGCATGAAAACTTCAAATCTGAAATTGTGCAATCCAGGAATGTTGAAGTTTTTCTTCCTTCAGGATATGATCAAAATGCGTCAACGCCTTATCATGTATTATATATGCATGATGGTCAGAACGTTTTCAATCCTAAAACCTCCTATACAAAAATAGATTGGGGTGTTGACGAAACAATTGACAGCCTAATGGGTATTGGTGCTATAGAAAAGACAATAGTGGTTGCTCCTTGGAATACGGTGAAAACACGTTTTATTGAGTACATGCCAGCTCAACCGAAGGAAGCCACTGATAATGATCAGGCAAGAAAAGCCCTAAAAGAAAACTTTGGAGGTGACAAATTATTATCGGATGAATATCTCGAATTCTTAGTGAACGAATTGAAACCTTTTATTGACAAAACATACAATGTATCTACCAAAACAGAAGACACCTTTATTATGGGATCTTCAATGGGTGGATTAATATCGTTATATGCTATTTCAAAGTACCCAGAGGTTTTTGGAGCCGCTGGTTGTGTCTCAACACATTGGCCAGTGCCAATGATTGGTAACGCTTATATTTCGACATTACCAAAATCACTGCCAGACCCCAAAACCCATAAAATTTATTTTGACTATGGCACAGAAACACTGGATGCACAATACGAACCTTTCCAACAAAAAGTTGATCAAATGATGTTGGACAAGGGCTATATTAAAAATGAAAATTGGGTGACCAAAAAGTTTGAAGGGGCTGATCATAGTGAAAAAAGTTGGAGCGCTCGCGTTCATATTCCAATACTCTTTATGTTAGCTAAATAAATCTACTACATAGACATGAAGATTCTTATCATAGGCGGAAACGGAACTATTGGAAAGGTTGTAAGCAATTATCTAAAGAAGAAACATACGTTGATCATCGCTGGTCGAACTATTGGTGATATCAATGTAGATATTGCTAATTCAAAATCGATTGAAACCATGTTTCAATCGGTTGGAATGATCGATGCAATTGTTTGTATTGCTGGAGAAGCAAAGTGGGCTCCATTTAAGGATCTAACAGAAGACGACTTTCATATTGGTCTAAAAAGTAAACTTATGGGGCAGGTTAATCTGGCCCGTATTGGTCTGGAGTATTTATCCGAAGGAGGCTCAATTACACTTTCTACCGGAATATTAGCCGACGATCCTGTCCCGATGACCACTAGTGCAGCAATGGTTAATGGTGCAATACACAGCTTTGTAAAAGCTGCTGCTTTGGAACTAGAACACAATCATCGCATTAATGCTGTATCATCAGGTTTGGTAGTGGATGCAGTTGATAAGTACCGTGAATACTTTCCGGGCCACAATCCGGTATCAATGGACAAGGTTGTCAATGCATACGTTAAAAGTATTGAAGGAAAAATAAGCGGTCAGGTCATTCGTATTTACGGATAAAAAGTAATTTCTGTAAACGCTGTTTAATAAAGTATCATAGTATTCTCAAATAGTATTATGTGTTAAGTAGCATAACTACATAACTTGACAGGCTTATTTAAGCATCACAAAATTGAAGAACATAATTATTATAATGGGTGTTTCAGGTGTTGGTAAGACTACCATAGGAACACTTCTTTCAAAAAAAACTGGCATTCCTTTTTTTGATGGAGATGATTTTCATCCTGAAGCCAACAAACAGAAAATGGCTTCAGGAGAAGCACTCAACGACCATGATCGCCAAGGTTGGTTGGAAGCACTAAATGCCCTAGCGATTAGACATCAGAAAAGTGAAGGTGCAATCATTGCCTGTTCAGCCTTAAAAGAAAACTACCGTCAAATACTTTCAAGGGAAGTAAGGTCCACTTATTTTGTCCATTTAAAAGGTGATTTTGAGTTGATTACCGAAAGAATGAAACAACGTAAAGGCCATTTTATGCCACCAGTGCTCCTTATATCACAATTTGATACTTTGGAAAATCCCATAAAAGCATTAACATTCTCAATTACGATGACACCTGAAGAAATTACTGATCAAGTAGTACGCATTGTTAACCATAAAACTGAATTTGGCCTTATAGGATTGGGGGTAATGGGTAAAAGTCTTAGTAGAAATTTAGCAAATAATGGCTTCACTATATCGATGTATAATAGGCATGTCGATGAAAAAGAGGTTAACGTTGCTAAAAACTTTAAGGCTGAATTCCCAGTGTTTAAAAACGCTATGGCCTTTGATGATTTAGCTAATTTTGTTACTTCTATTCAACGACCTCGAAAAATCATGCTAATGGTCAATGCTGGTAAACCCGTTGATTATGTAATCGAAGATTTATTGCCATTACTCGATCGAGGTGATATCATTATTGATGGAGGTAATTCTCATTTTGAGGATACCAAAAGAAGGGTTGATCATTTAAACAAAAAAGCAATTCACTTTGTAGGTGCCGGCGTATCTGGTGGCGAAGAGGGAGCCTTAAAAGGCCCTTCGATTATGCCAAGCGGCAGTGAGGAAGCTTATAAAGTGCTTGCGCCCTATTTAGAGACAATTGCTGCAACCGATAAGAATGGAAAAGGATGCTGTTCTTATGTAGGGCCTGACGGAAGTGGTCATTATATCAAAATGGTGCATAATGGTATTGAATATGCTGAAATGCAACTGTTGGCAGAGGTATATCAACTATTAAGAATGCAAGAAAAGACACCTTTCGAAATTGCAGATCTTATAGAACCATGGACTAAAACAGCATTAAATAGTTTTCTATTAGAAATAACGGTCAATATTTTAAGAAAAAAAGAGGGGAAAGATTGGCTTATTGATAAAATATTAGATCAAGCAGGAAATAAAGGTACCGGAAACTGGACTACCGTATCTGCGGCTAATTTAGGAATACCGGCTACCGTTATCTCAAGTGCATTATTTGCACGTTATGTATCTACTTTCAAGGAAGCTCGCATAGAGTTAGCTGGGCTTTATCAATTTGAAAAAACAATTCCTCAATTTGATATTAATACCTTAAAGGAAGCCTATACAGTTGCTAGAATCATTAATCATCATCAAGGTTTCAGTCTTATCAATGAAGCTTCAAAAAAACATGCTTGGAATTTGAATCTTAGCGAAATTGCTCGTATTTGGACGAATGGTTGTATTATAAGATCAGAATTAATGGAAAGCCTAGTCGATTCCTTTACGATATCTGAAAAAGAGATTCTGTTTCAACCGACAGCAGTAAATCAAATAAAGTCACTCAAAAAAAGTCTAAAAAATATTGTTCTCGCATCGGTCGAAAGCAATACTCCGCTTCCCTGTTTTAATGAAGCACTTACTTATCTTAATTCGATGGTTACAAAAAATTTATCTGCAAATATGATACAAGCGCAGCGAGATTATTTTGGAGCACATACGTATAAGCGGATAGATCAAGAAGGAACTTTTCACACCGACTGGTTCGTTAAATAATAGTATATGGATTATCAGTTATTAATAGGAATCGTATTAGGAGTGGCCCTACTTCTTTTTTTGATTCTAAGAACCAAATTATCTGCTTTCATCTCCTTATTAATAGCAAGTATGTTCATTGGTCTTTTTGCAGGATTAGATCCTACAGAATTAATGGCTACTATTCAAAAAGGCATGGGAGGGACATTGGGCTTTGTAGCAACGGTAGTGGGATTGGGAGCGTTATTTGGCGCCATACTGGAACATTCTGGAGGAGCAAAAGTAATTGCACAATTCCTACTGAGTAAATTAGGTACTGAACGAGCTCCCTTGGCTATGTCATTGGCTGGTTTTATTATTGCTATTCCTGTTTTTTTTGATGTTGCCTTTATCATCTTAATACCAATGCTGTATTCAATTCAACGAAAAACCAAAAAATCGTTATTGTTGTATGCCATTCCGTTATTGGCTGGTTTAGCAGCTACCCATGCATTCATACCACCAACCCCGGGACCTATAGCAGTAGCTGATATTTTAGGGGTTGGATTAGGCGAAGTCATTTTAGTTGGTTTCTTGGTAGGATTACCAGCTGTACTTATATCGGGATTGCTATTTGGAAAACATATTGCAAAAAAAATACATGTTGAAGCTCCATCAATTATGGAAGGTGAGATAAAGGATTCATTCAACAAACTTCCAAAAATTGGAATAATTATTTCCATAATCGCATTTCCCATTGTCTTAATATTGATTAATACAACAATTGATAGCGGCTTGATTGATGGTAGTTTTAATAAAAACATCTTGGGAGAAATTAAGTTGATATCCAGTTTTGTTGGTCACCCATTTACGGCATTAATATTGGCAAATTTATTGGCATG
The DNA here is from genome assembly GCF_046524175.1 of Spongiivirga sp. MCCC 1A20706. Lineage (NCBI taxonomy): Bacteria > Pseudomonadati > Bacteroidota > Flavobacteriia > Flavobacteriales > Flavobacteriaceae > Spongiivirga > Spongiivirga sp. MCCC 1A20706. The sequence continues at coordinate 197,861 of NZ_JBEFZF010000004.1, read as the reverse complement.
GTATCTTTTAGGAAGAAAACAGGGCTATTCGAAAGACGAGTTACTTAACGTAAGTAACAAATCATTCGCCCCTGCCGGCACTATTATATTACTCACTGGAGCTGGTGGAGTTTTAAAACAGGTATTAGTAGATACTGGGGGTGGCAAGATGATTGCCAGCGCGCTCATTGAGGCCGGAATTCCAATCTTGCTTTTTGCATTTATTGCTGCCGCTTTAGTTCGTATTATTCAAGGTTCAGCGACCACCGCAATGCTTACTGCTGCGGGTCTTGTTGCACCGCTAATTACCGATGCGGACCTTCCGGGAATGCAGCTCGCTTGCATAACAATAGCCATTGCAGCAGGAGCTTCTATTTTTTCTCATGTAAATGATAGTGGATTTTGGTTAGTAAGTCAATACCTCAATATCAATGAAAAGCAGACCTTCAGATCATGGACGGTCATGACCACAATTTTAGCATTTGTTGGGTTTTCAGGTGTTGCTCTCATTAGTATCTTTGTTTAGCTATGGAAAAACCCGAATTATACTTTGAGAAAGATGAGCAATGGTACGATTGGCTATTAAAGAATCACAACCAGTATGACCAAGGAATTTATCTTGTATTTTATAAACTAGAGGCTAAAATACCCACGATGCGATGGGAGGAAGCGGTTCGTGTGGCACTCTGCTTTGGCTGGATCGATTCTACGGTGAAAAATGTTGGTGGACCAAAGCGAATTCAATATTTCCGAAAACGAAAATCAAAAAGTGTTTGGAGCAAAGTGAACAAAACCCATATTAAAGAGTTGATTGCCCTTGGTAAAATGCAAGAATCTGGTTATCAATCAATCAAAATAGCAAAAGAAAATGGTTCATGGGTTGCTTTGGATGATGTTGAAAATGGGGTGATTCCGGATGATCTTCAAAAAGCATTCGACAATAATGAGCTTGCGTTTACAAACTATTGCAGCTTTACATTTAGCAATCGAAAAAGTTATTTGTACTGGTTAAACCAAGCAAAACGACAAGAAACAAGAGAAAAACGAATTAAAGAAATTATCAGATTATGCGCTCAAGGGATCAAATCTCGAAGTAGCTGGTAGTTTATTCAAAAAAAATAAGATATGAGCAGCATTCACAGAATATTTCAACTCGGCAATCAATGGCCAACACAAGATCCGTTTTTATTTTGCGCATTTCATCACGATTACTTTCCAAAAGGAAACGGTAAGTTAGGACCCGATGCCTCCTTAGAAGGAAGAAACTTAGGTCAGGATTTTGCCAATAAGGACGGATGGAATATGTATCATGGTCAAACAGTACCCGGTTTCCCACACCACCCACACAGAGGCTTTGAAACAGTCACCATAGTGGAAAAAGGAATCGCTGATCATTTTGATTCTTTAGGTGCCAAAGGTCGATTTGGTGAAGGTGATGTGCAATGGATGACTGCCGGAAAAGGTGTGCAACACAGTGAGATGTTTCCACTTCTCAAAACAGATGCAACAAATGAGTTATTACTCTTTCAAATCTGGCTCAATTTACCTTCAAAAGATAAGATGGTCGATGCACATTACAAGATGCTATGGAATGAAGATATTCCAATTATCACGGTTGAAAACGGTGTTTCAATCAAACTAATAGCCGGTGATTACCAAGATCAGAAAGCCTTATCTCCTACCCCTAATTCATGGGCTGCAAACTCTGCAAATCATGTCAGTATTTGGATCGTTACTGTTGAGGCAAATTCTGAATGGACAGTTCCGGGTTCAGGAGATTTAGTAAATAGAAGCGTTTATTTTTTTGAGGGAGATGAAATACAGGTTGAAGGATATGAAATTCCTGTTTTGCATGGAATGCATGTTTCATCGGAAAAAGAACTCATCATCAAAAACGCAAGCAAGCCCGCTAAATTTTTATTAATTCAAGGGAAGCCGATTGGTGAACCGGTAGCACAGCAAGGTCCTTTTGTAATGAACACCTATCAGGAAATAAACGAAGCTATTATGGAGTATCGTAAAACTGAATTTGGTGGTTGGCCCTGGGACAAGCATGACCCCACTAATGAGAAAGAAAAAGGACGATTTGCGTTGCATGCTGATGGAAGGGAGGAGACTAAATAATAGTTGTCATACCGTTTTACCCTCCAAAAAAATAGGTCCCGTTATTTTTATTTAAGAATAATCCTAGCTTAAATGGCATGTTCAATAAAGCTATGAACATAATAAACGACCAGAACTAAAGTAATAACAGTTATTAGTCGGATAAGGAGCTTCTTTTCAGTGTTTAATTTAGTAACTAAGAATCTATCTATTACTAGGAATAGAATAAATGTAATTAAACCATTCACCCCCCCTACCAGTATTAATAATATTGGCCAATCATTGAATAAATAGAAAAACCCAACAGATAGTAGAACCGAACATAAAAACCAAATAAAATATTTCTTTACCATTGACTATTCTTTATATCCAGGGTTTTTTCCTGACACAAAACTCTCTTTCAAATTATCTTGTACTTCATCCCAAAGTTGAGTATGGCTTAAACTATGAGATGTCATTGCTAAATAGGGAATACTACCAGGCTGATTAAATATTTCTTTAATTTTTTTGTCTTCATTTAGAATGAGATTTTGGTTGTACTCTGCTATTAGTTTTTTATAAACCTTTAGACTTTTTCTAATCTTTTTTAACTCGGTATCCTTTTTTCCTCTAAAATAAAACTCCACCCACCAAATTTTGCTTAAAATTGCCTGGATATCTTGGGGTAATATAAACTGACTAAACAGTCTCATAAGAATATCAGGAATTAGGTCTTCTTTCGAACTTCTTATACATGACTCTAATCCAGTAATAAAAGAATCATAGTTAGCCTTCTTTCCTCTAAGAAAATAGTCATCCTCTTCAGTTATTGGAACATTAATTAACTCAAAAGCGCCATTTACTTGTCTTTGAGGTGACCAATCAGTAGGATCAATTTTATCGGTTATTCCAGAAGATTTATTGGTTATAATTTTAGAAAGCATCCCCAGAAAATAACTATCTATCGGACCGGTTTTAACATGAAATATTTCATTTAAAAATTTTAAGGTAGCTAAAAGATCTATGTCTTCAAAATATTCAGATCGCCCATAACCTCCTTTTCTATTTTTACTATTTACTGCAAAAATTTTTGAGCGTTCCGTAGCCCAACTACTTATTCTATTAATTAAAAGAATCAATTCGCTCTTATCAGTCAAAACCGAACTCGCATCAAAAGTTTCAATATAATCTGAGATTTCACAAAATACCTCTTTAATACAATCTAATAACTTATTTGTCTCTCTCCATAAAAATGGCCCTTCTGTCTTATTATTTATTGCGATATCTGTTAGATGCTCAAAAGCCTTGAAATCTACTTTTTTAAATTTTACTATCTTTTCTTGAATAGACTTTTTATTGAAGTTTCCTATTAAAATCTCAAGGTTTTTTAAAGAAAAACTCGCTATAAACCTTTGGGTTATATCATACTCATTGTATACATTAAGAATTTTGCAATCATCATGTAAATATGTATGAGCTAGTTGATGTTCCTTCTGGAAAAAAGGAGTAGATAGGTATACGATACTCTTCACTCTCCATTTTTCAGGAAATGATGCGTTTTCACCAATAATTCTAGTAAACTGATTAATCACATTGCCCCCATGAGAATGTCCAATGAGGTGGAGCATAACTTCTTGGTCGGTCCAATTTTTATAAACCCTCAAAAAGAGATCCAACAATCTATTTGCAGCTTCGGTTCTTGCTTCGACAGAATTATCGCCAGACCAACTAAAAAATTGATCCTCTATGTGGAGATCAAGGAATTGGGGTTTTAAATCTTTAACAGCGCTCCAAAAATTATCAGCATCCTCTTCTTTTTGTCTCCAATATGACTTATTTGCCTCATGATTTAATGCTTTCATGTTTGTAGGATCTGTAGTACCGGGCACAAACATAATTACATCTTTGGGGCTTTTTACCTCAATGCTAGTAGTGGCTGTAAACCCCCCAACCTCTATTTTAAACGTATTTTCACTCATTCTTCTGACCCTTGTGTAATTACTTCCAATTCAATTTTTTCATGATCATATTTCACTGAATAATCAGTCAAGGTATCATTTTCCAATAGCTGCCCTTTGTATTTATAATCCGCAGTAGGGTTTTCCAATGTAATCGTTAGCACTTCTCCCTTTAAATTTTTTGTCAACACATTTAACAAGATTTTGTCACCAGGAACCGCCTCGTCTATCTTGTTTTCCTCTAAATCCGTTATGTAATAATCTAATAATTCGGGTTCATCATTGGTTGTTTCCCGTTCTGTTATGGTTGCCTTAAACTCCTTAAATGGATTACTAGGATTAGCAGGTAGCTCAAACACCGTATTTCTGATTCGCAGTATTTGCGCACTAATTGTAATATCCATATGCAGTGGTTGATTGCTAATGGCGTTATAATTTTCATTTAGCCCAACGACATAGGCATTGGCGAACTCAATATCAAATGATTTGCTAAATCCGTCACGTTTATACACCCTTATGGATCCTTGAACTGATTGTGTTGGGGAAAACATGGCTTCATACAATCCCAAATCATCTTTTGTGGACTCTATTTTAACATGAATAGTACCACCCAAAGCACGTCTTGTCGGCCTACCATTAAGATCCGTTTGCTGATTGATTTTATAGTTTAAATCCAGCGCATTGTATGTTTTTTCAAAAATGTGTAGGGTAGCTTTGAAGCTCATAACTTAAAAATCAATTCTCACAATATTGAGTACATAAATAAATATATAATAACACTTTCGTATCGTTCGATACAAACCATTCAGTCTTGAACTCACCATCCCAAAAATCTTCAATGGAATCATACCTATTATCTTTTAGAGACGTTCCCTTCATTAAAATGTTATCAACTTCTTTAATTTTATTAAAAAGGTTTTGTGACTCAATACTACCCCACTTATTCTGGTGAAAGCAATTGATTTTAAGATTGGCAAGTATATTTGAGGTGAAAAAGGCTCCCAGATTATATTGAAGACTAGCTATTTCGTTCTCATCAAATGAATCAAAATATGATCCATTTCCTTTTAGAAAAAACTGCTTATAATGCTTTGCTGAATTCGAAACCAACAAATTGTCAGATATCATACTTTTTTCCAATTCTTCCAATTTTTCTTCACCGTTCGGCGTATTCTCGCAAACGCATTCATACAGATTGGTTACCTCAGATTGGCAGAAGCCATAGGAAGTAGAAAGTATTAATAGCCAAAATAATCTCATTCTTACTTTCTTATTATTTCAAAAGTTTCAGAACCTTGGGGTTTATGGATCAAAAAACTATAGTTAAAATAACTTTCTTCGGTTTCCGCTATAAGACATTGGTTTTTTAACTTAAATATTCTTTCTATGGTAGCCAATTTACCGTTTCCGTATATTTTTACCACGTAATCATCCCTATTAACCAACCACATATTGCCTTTGCAATCCGCCAGAAACTCTTCTTTTTGTTGTTTAGCACCAAACCAGCCTAAGTCTTCTTTATATTGACTTACCGCAATTTCAAAGTCCCTTTTTTTATTCATTTCTAAAAAAGAATCAAAATTACCATTATTCATTACAGCGCGTAAATCTTGGAAGAAATCAAAAACCTCGTCAGCTAACACATCCTGATCCATTTCCTTTAAATCTTTACTAGCTGACCACCCCTTCAAACTATATGGAAGCGATTTGATATCTAATTCAAAGGTTTGTTCCCAAAAGGGAACCGGTTCCGGGGGAGCAACTACCTGTAATTCTGAATTTACGTAATCTATTTCGCCTTCATATCCAAGTGGTTCATTCTCATTTTTGATGTAACTAACAAAAAAAATATTCCATTTGGCATCTTCATTAAAGTATACGTCCCCAGGATGAAGCAATCTATCTTTTGCGGTTTCTAAAGGAAGGTATCGTACTTTTAAAATATGTTTTCCATTGCGTAATAGATACGGGTTTAATTCCATAGTGGAATTAATTCCGCTTTCATAAAAGCGTTCTAAAGGAATATCATCAATGAAAATTTCGTAAGGTGTCTTAGCATTTACATGCACAGCATAAGTAATTTGCTTTTCCTTAGCATATTTAGGTAATGAACTCATATTATTATCTGCTTTCTTAGTATTAGTATTTTGGACACAACAGCACATGGTCAACCCCAAAAAGAATATTTTGCAAAACTGTCTTATCATAAAATTTCAACTTTCCATCGCTTACCAGGACCTAAAAGCTTCCGAACAGCACTTGGCTTTTTTACAGGATCAGATTGATCATTTCCTTTCTTTTTAGTTTCTTCCTTTCGTTTGCTTTCTGCTTTAAAATTCAACCAGATTTTTACATCCAGTCCTTTAAACTGAAACTCCATCGGCATTTTACTATTTCGTTTGTCAAGAAATAGATTTAAGTCCATATTCGCTTCTCCCCTAATGATTGCATCCGCATCTAAACTTCCAACTCCTTGTAGTTTGACATCAACATCAACACCCGCTTCTAACCAGACCTTTATTGGCATTGTGGCATTTAGCTCTCCTCCTCCCCAGCCATCAATAGAATGATGGTTCACTCCACTCACTTCAATTTTTAAATCGACTTTCGCGGCTAGATACAAAAAGTAGTCTATTTTAACTGCTCCGAAGGTCAAGTAATCGATACGTTTTACAACTTTACCAATTTTATCCAGAGCCTGACCTATAGGGCCAATAAATTGTGCAAAAAATAGCAAGTCAAGCTTTCCTTTGATACTAAAAAGAGGATCAGCCGCGAATTTTGCTTCGTACATTGCTCCATAAGCGCCTTCTGTTTTTTTGCTTTGCTGATAAAATCCATGTACTCCACCACTGAATGATGGTTGAGACACCTCGATTCTAAAGGGAAAACCTTTGCCTTTACGTTGTTGATATCGTTGTGTCATTTTTTTTGCCGCGGCTCCTCTAGAGCTTTGAGCTGTTCCATTGGCAACCGGACCTTCAGCCTCCTCGCATTCATCTGCAAAACTTATCTTTTTAAAGACTTTATAAGCCATCAAAAAGAAGTTAATAGCATTTACTAGTGGAAAGCCTTCTCCTGAATTAAATTTTATTTCTTTTCCATTATATTTAAACCCAGCTTCAAATTCTACTTCAAAATCTACCTTACCAGATTGGCTTTTCTCATACCCATATTCGCCCGCTTTTTTTTGGTTATAAGTGGGGTTAGGATGAAAAATTCTGTATTTGTAATTAGGCTGTTGTCTAACATATAAGGCGTTTTTCGAGTTGAACTTAAAATTAATCCACCATTCAACATCAGGAAAAACTTCAATAACGGCTGTTTGATTGGGATAACGACAAGTACTAATGGGTACAAAATAAGTCTGACCATATTCCTTTTTTAGAACAAAATATCGAACTATCCAGGCAATATCTAAAAGATCATTGGTCCAATTACCAAATCGATCACCCAACCATTTTTCTGCTCTACTGTCGTATGTCTTATTATAGAGATAACCCAGCTTTAAATCAACTCCTTTATCTGTATAAGAATGTTCTATTCGTTGACTTGATATATCAACTGTTTCATTCCCAGAGGACTCCTGAGCAGTCGCATTTTTGTTATTAATTCTTTCAGGAAACAATATGTGCACATTTTCAAGATCAAAAACATCTTGTATTGATTTGTGTACAAATTCAGTATCACCTTTATGCCTTTTACGTTTTGCCTCGATCTTTCCCTTACGTATCACTTTCCGCATCGTAATACCGTCACATCTCGGTTTTTCACCACTATTTACGTCCTGTATTTCTAAGCCTTCGGCCACGATAGAAACCTTTTCTTTTTTATCACCTGCTACGATACCAAATACCATATCAGTATTGTCGGTTACCTTTTTAGTAGTGGCATTCTCATCAAAAAGGACGAATTCTCTTTTTTCATTTTTCTTTTCGTGGCTAATAACAACTTTAGAGTATTTACAAGGATGCCCATTCATTCTGGTATATTCAACATCACCAACAACGGCCATCATATTGGTTTTTGACACCTGAAAATTCTCTAGAATAACATCCATTTTGTCATAACGAACATCGAAATAAGTAGTTTGACCTTCCAGCACCTCCCCTTCCAACAAGTTATAGTCGTCTAAAGTCGTTTTTTGATACGAGGCGGCTTTTCTTTTTCCCTTAGATAATTGTCTTCCCCAGAACCAATGAATTACCTCATCCTCCGTTTTAAAGGTTATACCTACTGCTTCTCCATTTGGAGCAACACCTCTAAAACGATTGGTAAATTTTAGATACCTCCCATCCTGATAATTGGGATTTCCTGTTAGTAACTTATTATCTTCTATGTTTTTCGCACCTTCTCCGGTTTCGGCATCTTCATTATGATAAAGGGTTGTTTTTATCTTCGCATAATAACGTTTTAGGGTTTTCGGCTCATGACCTGAAGCATCTCGCCATTTTTCATCAATCGTAATGTCTAATTCCGTAAAAGAATTAATGGAAAAATGTCCTGGGTTGGTTGTTTGAAAAAACTTTAAAGGTTCATCTGTCACCTTTTTGTCTCCATCTGCATCATAAATATCCACTTCAAACAGTGCAAAATTGTGCCCTTTGACGGTATGATTTGGGATTAGATGTGTGCTAACATAAAGCCTGATAACGGACTTATAGGTATATATTTTGGAGTTTTCGGACTCTCCGGGATACATGAACTCATCAGCATAACTTGCAAAGTATGCCGAAAGTATTTTCGGTTGATCGGTAACCCCGACAAAAATTCCCTTGTCAAGAGTTGGTTCATCATAAAAGGATTCAAAATAAAAAATTGTTCCAGAACGTATATAATGGTCTTCATGACCAAAATTGGCGCCTACACTAAACGAAGTTGTATACTGTTTCCCGATCCCGAATTTATCAATTGGAGTATCTGTTATTTTTTGGGTCCATTCACCCCATTCATCTACGTGTTCGCCTGAAAGTGCCTGTTTTGCTTTTTCCAGGTATTCAACAGCTATCCAAATCCAACGGACTTTTTGTGATGGATCGATATTGACAGGTTTAAGGGTAGCAGATTTACCCATTTTTTTAACGATGACCTTATTGTTTCCAACAGCCACTTCGTTTACTCCCTCAGCTTCTACTAATATGATTTTTCCGTTTCCTTGAGTCATTTTATTATACTTCTTATTGAAGTTTGATATCGTTTAAACAGTGGTCATTCTATTTAAAAATCGTTTCATTTCTTTTTCACCACTTTAATCCAAATTGTATCACTCGTACCATTTATGAATTGATATCTTATTCTTTCACCATGAACCGCGTATGCTGTTTTTATCGTATCTATCACCGTACTATCACTAAGCATAATTACTAAGTCACCCGAAAAACTGTTTTTTTCTTCCAACTTGAAGTATCCATTTTTATCTGTTAATGCGCTCTCACGAAGATTATCATCCTCAAAAATTCTAACATTTTCTAATGGTACCCCGTCCTCACCATAAACATATCCATGATAAAACTTAATTTTTCCTGAACATTGCACTAGTAGTGCTAAAAATAATATGCTTAGTATCTTCTTTTTCATTTTTCAGTAACTACAGTTGTTATTATCGTACTATCTCTATTCAAACTCGAACAGGAACTAGCTAAAAAGAGGATGGATAGAAATAATTTCTCACAACTTCATTTTTGATAAAATAATTTTCCCTAAATCCAATGTATCCGCTGCAAAAACACTTTTGTCATAATCATAATTATTTATATCAATAGTATCAGGGCTGTACCCTTTCTTATAAAAAATTATGAATGAACTATTAATCATTCTCTGCTCACTAAGATTTAATTTTTTCGAAGTGGTTATCTTTTTAGGCTTAATATAAAAGTCCCCATCGATTTCAGTTTTTACCATTTCTGATTTATCTGTGAAATATATTGACACCTGTTCAATAGGTTGATCTTCATGATCTACTACTTTTCCAATAACATTTGGAGAAAAATAGTAAGAGGTCTTGCAACTAATACCAATTACCACTATTAAAGCGATAAACAATTTGCTTTTGATTCTATCAAATTCATGTACTTTTAAAAAATAACTCATGTTTTAAGCTTTGTTAACCAAATAAGACCCAAAACATCCTTTTCAGCTGCTACCATACGCTCTCGGTCAGAATAGCTAATCCAATTTGTGTAATACGGCATAATATCTATTTCTCCTGTCGACGGATATTTAGTAGCACTAGAACTTTCTGATTGAGTAATTGTATTAACACTTCCTTTGTGACCATAAGAGTACGAGGTGCCGCCGTAGGCTTTTAAAATGGTATGACCGATTTCATGAGCTGCTGTCTCTTTAAAAACAACATCTTCATTTCTGGGTTCGCGATAACTCCATTTTTTTCCCTTAATATATCCCACGTTATAACAAACGGCTTCTCTAGAAACTAAGTTTCCAATTAATGAAATTGGACCTTCCACAGTTCCAGGATTGCCGGATCGCATCCAAGATCTATTGGTATTAAAAATCAATGAAACATCATCCATTGAATCTTGTTTCGTATTAACAGTATCAACTAATACTTCATACATAATGCCATTATATTGAACTGATTTGGCAGCCACATGATTTGAATTTCTTCCCCAGTGATAATTTATGCCTGCTATGGCTAATTGTTCTAAATCAGAAAAATTCTTATTTCTTTGTTTTATTATTGGTTTAGAACTGATCAGATCTTTAGATGGTATTTTATCCCATGGACACTTTTTAACTACCGGTGAATTTCTTGATGCCCCCATTTCTCGGCAGTCAACATCGGTACCGTGTTCTCCTCCGTCTTTTAAATTGACACGAAGGGTTACTAGAATCTGTTTTGTATTTTTTTGGATATCAACATCGACCCACTTTACCTCGTCACCTTTAAATTGGCCTATTTTTTTTGTGTCAGACTGCTCATTACCTTCTAACCAAACGGTAACCTTTATATCAAATTCGTTTTCTTTTAGCTCTTTAGTACTTAGATTCTGAGCATTGCTAAACCCGTCCCACTTCCATTCACTTTCTCCAACAGTCAGTAATTCTCCTTCAGTAATTTCTTCGCTGAAATAGGTACTACCATTTTTTCGCACCTCCACCAGCATCCGCTCAGCATCATTATCCTTCACCTCAATCTTGAATTTTATGAATTCATTCTCTTGATTTCCATTAAATGCAGGAATTCCTAAGGGTACAAACGTATCTTTAACAACACTTACAGCAACCGCTATTTCTTTTTCTTCTTCTTCTTGATTTGAATTACTTTGAGCATTCGTTTCTTCAGACGAAACACTCACTCCATCATAAGGAGAAGGATATTTGATTTCGTTAATATTTACCTGTGGTAACACCTGGGCTAATACTTCTTCATCAGCATTGTCTACATTCTGTGAAGAAGGCGCTGCTGTTTGTCCGTGAAATGTAATTTCAACGCATGGGGAACCAGCAATGGCGCATGTGGCTTTACTATCCTCAATTAACGGATATCCCTGATTTGATTTAATTTGAGTTTTTTCAAAAAAACCGGTCCATCCGGTAATACTAGGAACACATGGTAAAAATCCGCCCGTGGTTGGTTGTAACTTGCACTGACCAAATGTTTTCGCCTGGAAGGGCATTCCTAATTCTTTATCAGTCGCCACTAATTTTTGGCTTCCGGCACTATCGTTTATATATACCTTTTTCTGAGATAAAACAACAAGGGAATCCGGTGTCATTCCAAATTGACATTTACACAAGGCACCGTGACAAACAAGTTTTTTTTCGCTCATTACTTCTTTTTAAAGATTGAAAAACGTTTTTTTCTCGTCTGTACTTCCTTTTCCCTTTCAAGTTCTTCTTCCTTTTTGGACGCTATTTCTAGCCGCTTTGAGTTTTGTTCTCCTTGAAGTTTATTGATGTTAAGCGTGATTTGTTTTATCTTATCGTTACTAGAAGTATCCGTAAAACTTGTTTCAAGCTGAATCCATTTTGGTAAACAGGTATCTTCATGTAAATCAAAAACCACCTGAGAATTAACTTCGATTTTTGTATCAAGGACGTTGTTGAACATGTTCAACTCTTTAGGAGTAAAAAGTCGACTTCCTTCGAACTCGACAAATATCGTACTGTATGTGGTTATATTTCTTTTTAGCGTGTACATACCATCAATAAGAAACGAACTATTACCAGAACTTAATGGTACTAATAAGCCTCTATATGACTTTAGATTGGAATTATAACTACCAAAGATTTTACTCAAAAATGTTTTTAAAAATAAATCCTTTTCAAGGGACAACTCAAAATTCACTTCATTATCTAATCTATTGTCTATTTGCCTAAATATTTTGTCTGCCAGTGATCCTTGATATTCTAATTTAAGCTGAGACTTTTTCTTTTTCCAACGGTCTTTTATCTCGATAAGGTTTGTAACAGATAATACTGCTCCAACTCTATTAATGAGGAGCGTAATAGGATACAAAGCATCGTTAATCTCATCGGCAATCTGATCAATAATTAGCGAAGGTTGTTTTTTGTTGATAAAAAAATCATACTTAAAAAACGATATCAAAGCAGTATCATCTTCAAATATTTCGAGGCACTTTACTCCTATTTTATAATCGACTGTTTTGTGCTCGTTCGATTCTTGTGGATTTGTAATGATCAACTGAAATAGATACACATACTCTACATCAGGAACCGGAGTAAGATAAATTGGATTTGGAGCCAAATTTAGCTTTCCATCCTCCAATTCGGTAGTGCTCTCATCACGTAATATGTTGATTCCAAAATCCCTCATTAAACCAGAATATTCTTTTCACTACTGTTAGAAATTACCTGCTTAGCACTGGATAATTCCATATTGTCTTTGGTGCTATTCATTGTAATCTTTTCAGCGTTTTGCTCTAATTCTTTAGATTGGACTCCTATTTTACCTTCTATTAGCGTTTTAGACTCTTTAGCCGTTGTAGTGACTTCCTTGCCAATACTCGAATTTAAGTTTTCACCTATCGATACATTTTGATTTTGCCCAACAGAAACATCCATGTTTTCAGATACATTAACTTGAAGGTTTCTAGCAGTCAAAATCATGTTTTCATTCGCTGTAATCTCAATGTTGTTATTTGCGGAATCAATAAATACCTTATTATGATTTTTATCGGTAATGGTTATACTCTCAGCTCCGCTAGCATCGCTAAACTCAATTGTGTGTCCGCTGCGGGTTCTTATTGCCTTAATATCATTTTCCGGAGTATTCCAACTAGCCGCATTGGCTGACCCATTATACAAAGTCCCCATCACGTAAGGGCGCTCTGCGTTTCCTCCTTCAAAACCTACTAAGACTTCTTCATCAATTTCCGGAATGAAATGGAAACCCTTTTCCCCGCCAGCATGCGGGGTCAAAATTCGAAGCCATGGAGTAGTTGCTCCAGTAGCCTTTTGCCATGGAAACTGAACCTGAATACGACCTAATCCGTCAGGATCAGCATTGTCCGTAACAACCGCAGTCTGGCTTTGACTACGAGGATACGCCATAATATTGGTGTTTGGGTACACATCAGCATCTGACGTCAATCCCTCAAATCTATTTTGATAACGACCATTCTCAGTGGCTGTATGCGTTACTCTTGTAATACGGTAACTACCATAGGCTCCATTTTCATCTGCAATTTTAATAATGCTTCCTAACAAGACACCCGGGTTATCACTAACGCCATTTATCTTTACCTGATTAGCCTCTTCAGCTTTTTTCTGATTTTCAACATGCTTATCTAATCGCTGCTGTAGCTTCTCATCATTGTAAGTGTTAACAAAAACTGCTGTTTCTTTTAAAAACAACTCACTGCTTTTATTGCTGGTAAATGCATTATGGCCATTTAAATTACTATTAACACCACTGGTCGCTGACTCAACTTGATCAGCGTTTAAGTAATCATTTGTAAAGAAATTATAATTATTGGACGAAGGTTGTAATTTTAAAGAAAATTCCTCTAGGTCTTGCCCATATATTAGTTGAGTAGCTTCTACTTCTTCTGGTTTACCAAATATTAGTGTCTTGCCGTTATAATAAAACCACTCACCATATTGAGCCGCTAAACGACTTGCATATTGCCAAGCACTTTCCTGTTGCTGAACGCTATAGTGAAGTGTATCGTTATATTGCGGACTAAAATTGGTTTCTAATTTTGATTGATCATAGCCCTGAAAGGTTTGGTCGAGAATTTCAGCTAGTCCCATATCATTGTAAGAAGCATAATGTGGCCCATCATCCGCTAAAACTGTAGCACTTTGGGCTTTAATAATTACCAAATCACCTCCACCTTGATGAAAAGCTTTGGAGTTATTCACTCCAGTTACTACTCCTTTAAATTCTAGTTCTTTATAACCCTCTAAAGTATCCAAGGTGGTTACTTGAAGTGTAATGATTTCTCCAAGAAAATTACGGCTTTCTGAAGCTATTTCTCCACTGAGTTCTTCAAGAACATCCATACGACATACCAGTTCGAGCATATGATGCTGTGCCAAACCTTGATATAAACTTAGTTCCTTAAATGCCGTAATTTGATTACCTCCTATATATATTTGAATATTACTTTGTAATGCCATAATCTTATATTAAAATTTCACATCCTTCCCAACAACATCGACCAAAACTGGTTGCCAAGTTGTATCCTTTTTCTGATAGAAAACTGTGACATTGTAATTTTTACTTCGCTCCCAGGTTACCTCTTTCATCGGAATTGGTTTATCAAAATCAGACGAATCATAAACTTTCAATAAAATTCTATATCGAAAAAATGGCCTGATTTCATACAACAAATACTCTTTATTAAATAAATACAAATTATTTATTCGTTCAGCTTCATAAAAAGGCGCTTCTTTCAAAAATTCAATTTCCAGAAAACCATTTCTATGCTCTGGTATTACTGAAATTTTCTTTTTTTCTTCTTTAAGTTGGTTACAACCAAATAAAGACAAAACGAGAATGTAAGAAAAAAGTCTAATGCCTACCATCAATTGAATTCACATACTTTTGGGTTAACAATAAAGAAAAGCTTACACCAGGAACCCCATAACTAATATCTTCCTCTATGGCAGTCACGAAGCGATCACGTAACTCAACACCAATATTTTGTAATGATCTATAGTCAAACTCATATCTAGAGCCTGATTTACCACCATAAACTTCACCATATTCATCATCGTTATAAAGTGTATGTGTATACTCATGTAAAACCGTATTAAATGGTATATCACAATCTAAATCATAAAAACGTAGATCTGATTCATTTAACCATACTTCCTTACTATTCCATTTCACTGAACTTCGATCTTTATATCCTTCTTCCTGACGTACTACATTAACTGTCCAATGGGGGTTATCTAATACCCATTGAATATCAAAAACCAATCGATAATTCCTATCCCGAAAGTCCTTAATCAACTTTGCATCTTCAATTTCACCATAAGCCATTAAGAAATAATTATTGCTCCAGTGGTTCCAAATAAGTCTATCCGCAGCATCGTGAAATGCCTTTCTTCTTTGGTATGTCCAATATGTAAATGCCTCGCAATCCCCTCGCCACCACGAATATTTCCATCTTTGCCTAACCGTCACTATTTCTCGATTAGGTTCAATATAAATATCACAATAATCTAAAGGAATATGATAGCTCATAGTATTTACCCTTTAACCGGCCAATTATTAGTAAACGTCGTTCCCTTAACGCTTATTTCTCTTGCTGACAGCACTAAACGAATTTGTAATGGCTGATTACTGGTTGCATTAAACTGCTCCACATAATCCACGCAATATGCGTCGACAAAAACAACTTTTTTCAAACTAGACATACTATCCCGCCTGTAAAAAGTAATCTCTCCTTTTTTGACATTGGTTGATGAAATCATCCATTCTAAAAAATCTGTTTTGGAGGTCGATTCAATAATCAGACGTATTTGACCACCTTTAGGTTTCTCCGATGGTCTGCCGGTGGCATCCGTAAGTTGGTGAAATCCAAACGAGCAGTCAAGCACGTTCATTTCTTCTCCGTCAATAGTTAATTTCGCTAAAAAAGACATCTACCAATTATTTTAGTTAAGGTACAAATTATTGCAAAATAATAATGGAAAAGTTACATCTGAACTACAGATGAATTTGAATCTGCAAAAAGCAACATCAAACATTGATCTATCGAATATATGCTATTAAATAATCACCCAAATTTTTCCTACCAACCTAGGGCATTTTATAGCAACTCATTATTATCTGATTCGTCTCGAAAGATTGAATGCAATTAGATACTTTTTAGTTGAAACATTTTACATCCCCTAGCAATACAGTTAACAAAATATCCCAAAACAAGTGATGGTTAACTACACAGTAACTATCCTAGAAAATACAGATACTGGTTTGTTCAGAATGTAACTTTTCGATTGAACCACAAATGTGGTAAGTATCTAAATTATACCCACTCGTTAGTATGCGAACCATTACCAACTGCAATTTCTCTGGCCGATAAGGTAATGCGCTCCGTCATTGGGTTTTTTCCTGTAGAGTCGAAGTTCTCAACATACTTTACAGCATAAGCATCTGTAAATACCAACTCTTTTGCAGTCGCTTCAGTATCTCTTTTTAGAAACACAATAGAGCCACTACGTAATTCGAAATTGTTAAACATCCAGTCAGAAAGACTAGTGTCAGCTGTTGATTCTACTTCAATGGTAATCATTCCGCCACGAGTTACAGAAGAAGGTCGTCCTGTGGCGTCTGTTTCTTGGTGCAAACCGTAGTTACAGTTCAATACATTGTACTCGTTCCCACCGACTTTTAATTTAGCTTTAAAAGACATAATAATAAATTTTAATAATTAATAAAAAACTATAATAATGATAATAATGAACTTCAATATTAAATAGTTTTTCTAAAAAAACCAAATCTTATGGATTAATTTATAGTAAATAAGTATCAGTTTTTGAGGAACATACCGCACAAATACTCGCCTGATCAAAAATTAGAAAAGTAATAATTTTATGCTGTTTACAACAACTAAAAACTCCATTTTCCATTTAAAAACACCTTAACATCACTTTAAGAAATACGGCTTTACATTTTGCTAACTTTAGCGTCCAAAAACTAATTCAAACCAAAACATGCGTATTCTAATTACTCTTTTAATAGGTTTAATACCTCTAATTTCTGGTGCTCAAGAAATTAATCCCACTTATCTAAAAAATCTAAAACCTAGAAATATTGGCCCAGGTGGTATGAGTGGTCGTGTAACTGCCATTGATGTCGTGCATAATAACCCTGATGTAATGTATGTTGGTACCGCTTCGGGTGGACTTTGGAAATCGACCAGCGGAGGTATTAAATGGGAACCGATTTTTGATGGAGAATTAACTGCATCAATCGGTGCAATAGCAATCCAGCAATCGAATCCTTCTGTTATTTGGGTGGGTACTGGCGAAGGTAACCCCAGAAACAGTTTAAATGGTGGTTTTGGTATTTACAAGTCGTTAGATGGAGGCAAAAGCTGGAAATCAATGGGCCTTGAACAAACAAGACATATTCACAGGGTGATCATTGACCCCACCGATCCAAACACAGTTTATGTAGGCGCTATTGGTTCGCCTTGGGGTGAGCATCCTGAGCGTGGAGTTTTTAAAACTACCGACGGTGGCAAAACATGGAATAAAATATTATTTGCCAACAACAAAACGGGAGTGGCTGATATGGTGATGGATCCATCAAATCCTAACAAACTTTTTGTAGCGATGTGGGAACACAAGCGGGATCCCTGGTTTTTTAAATCAGGAGGTAAAGGAAGTGGACTTCACATGACACATGATGGCGGTAAAACCTGGAAAAAACTAAACGATAAAGATGGGCTTCCTAAAGGTGAACTTGGCCGAATTGGAATCGCAATTGCCAAAAACAAACCTAATATCGTTTATGCATTAATCGAGGCAAAGAAGAATGCACTTTATAAAAGTGTGGATGGCGGATTTAAATGGAAAAAAATCAACGATAAAAATGACATTGGCAACCGACCTTTTTACTATTCTGAAATCTATGTAGATCCGCAAAATGAAAATCGGGTTTTTTCCATTTTCACCTATGTGAATGCTTCTGAAGATGGCGGTAAAAACTTTAGCCAATTAATGCCAGCATATGGCGTAAGTAATGGCGTACATCCTGATCATCATGCTTGGTGGATACATCCTGAAAATGGACAATTTATGATTGATGGCAATGACGGTGGTATGAATATTACAAAAGACGGTGGTAAAACCTGGCGTTTTATTGGCAATCTACCGGTGGCTCAATTTTATCATATCGCAGTAGATAATGAATATCCTTACAACGTATATGGCGGTATGCAAGATAATGGTAGTTGGAGAGGCCCTTCTTATGTATGGCGTGCTCAAGGGATACGAAATTCCTATTGGCAAGAAATCTCATTTGGTGATGGTTTTGATGTAGTGCCTGATAAAGACAATTCGCAATACGGCTGGAGTATGAGTCAACAGGGTTTTGTTAGCCGATACGATTGGAAAACAGGAAATAATTACAGCGTTCGTCCCACGCATCCTGATCCTAAGGTTCAGCTTCGTTTCAATTGGAATGCTGCTATCAATATTGACCCTTTTGATAATAACACCATTTATTTTGGAAGTCAGTTTGTACATAAATCAACGGATAAAGGGCTGACTTGGAAAGTGATTTCCCCTGATCTAACTACGAACGATCCGGAAAAGCAAAAACAGGGTGAAAGTGGAGGCTTGACTATGGATGCTACCGGGGCAGAAAATCATTGCACGGTTTTAGTAATCGAACCTTCTCCTCTTGAAAAAGATATGTTTTGGGTGGGTACCGATGACGGCCGCGTTCACTTTACTCAAAACGGTGGAAATACGTACACTGAGGTTACCAAAAATATCAAAGGACTCCCTAAAGGAAGTTGGATTCCACAAATAAAAGCATCTAATAAAAATAAAGGTGAGGCATTGTTAATTGCAAATGATTACAGACGCTATAATTATACCCCTTATGCCTACCGTACCAAAAATTATGGTAAAACATGGGAACGAATTGTTGACCAAAGCGATGTTATAAGTTATGCCCTTTGCATTATTGAAGATCCTATTAATCCAAACCTTATGTTTCTAGGTACTGATGATGGTTTGTATGTTTCCTTTAATGCAGGAAAAAAATGGACCAAATGGGACAAAAAAGGTTTTCCAACTACCTCAGTTAAAGATTTAGTCATACAAGAAAGAGAGCACGATCTTGTTATTGGCACATTTGGTCGCGCCGCATGGGTTTTAGATGACATTCGTCCGCTAAGAGCTTTAGCACAAGACGCATCTATCCAAAACAAAAAATTACACTTGTTTGAACCTCCTACGGCATATCAAGCGGCTTATCAACAGCCTACTGGCAGCCGATTTGGAGGCGATGCGCTTTATAATGGGGAAAATAAATCCGGTGGAGCTCATATGACCTATTTTGTTCAGGTTAAGAAAAAGAAGAAAAAAGAAGGCAAAAAGAAAGATGAAGATACTGATAAAGAAGAGGACGAAAAGAAAGTAAAATGGGATTCTATTAAGATAAAAATTTACAACAATGACAAATTAATCCGATCTCTTAAGAGAAAAACACCAGATAGCACGGGTATCTACAAGACTCGTTGGTTTATGGATGAAAAAGGAAGTGAAAGGCCATCAAGAACCATTCGCAAACGAAAAAATGAGCCAGGTGGAGTAGATGTAAAACCAGGAACTTATAAAGTGGTTATGGAATACGGTGACCAAACTTCAACGCAGAATATTACCGTAAAAAGTGATCCAAGACTACAAGTTTCTCAAAAAGCCATTAATGATGCTTATACATATGGAAAACAAATTGAGAAAATGACCCAAACAGCTGCAGATGCTGTAAAACAGTTGGTAGAAAGTAAAAATACTGCCAATGAATACAAGGGCAAGTTGACCAAAAAAGATAAGAAAAAGTACAAAACCGAAATTAAATCTTCAAACGACATAGTGAAAGGTATTGACTCTATAATTGCCCTTTACATCGGTAAAGTAGACAAGCGTCAAGGTATTACACGTAATCCAGAAGTTACAGTAATGCAAAGGGTTTTTACTGCAAGCAGATATGTAGGTTCACGTCCTGAAGGTATCACTACCACTGAGCAGACTCTGATCAAAAATGCGAAGGATGCGTTGCAAGATGCCATTTCAAAAACAAACACATTCTTTTCGGATAAATGGAAAAACTATGAAACTGAAATGAAGAAAATTGATCTTTCGCCATTTAAGAAAACTAAAGTATTCTCTGTAGAATAATAACTGGTAAACTATATTAAATGATTAGGGTGTCTAAAAAGCGTCCTATCATGTCAATTCGAGCGCAGTCGAGAACCCTAAACCCTTTTTGGAATTAGATTTCGACTGCGCTCAACCTGAAACTTCTGAACTTCTTTATTTTTTTATAAACCCTGATCTTTTTTAAACAAGTAACCCAATGAAGAAACTATTAATCGGAATATTTCTATTAAGCTCCATCCAAGTATTTTCTCAAAACACTGGTGAAGATGAATTAGGAGCCTGGTATATGTATTTTGGCACCAACAAAGTATCTGATAAGCTCAGTGTTCACTCCGAGGCTCAATTCCGTTTTTATGAAACCTTTGGCAACTTCAATCAATTATTACTTCGTACCGGACTTAACTATCATATTTCTGACAAAGCGATAGTGACATTGGGATATGGCTACATTGCTACCGACACCACTTTTGAGGAATTTGAAGGTGAATTTGATCCAAAAGAAAATCGAATTTTTCAACAATTCATACTTAAAAACAAGGTGGGAAAATTTGCTTTCGAACATCGATATCGCATAGAACAGCGCTTTCTTAATTTCGGCAATAGCAATACCGACACACAACATAGAGGTCGCTATCGGCTTCAAATCACTTATCCACTTGATGACAACTGGTTTTTAAACGCCTATGACGAAGTGTTTATTAATTTTCAAGAACCTATATTCGGTCAAAACCGATTATACTTTGCTTTAGGACGTAAGTTTAATGAAGATGTGCAATTGCAGTTGGGATACTTAAAAAACCATTTTACTGGAATAAACTTCGACCGTTTGCAGCTAGGTTTGATCTTTAATACCGATTTACGTAGGAAAAACAAAGTACAATAAGCAGTTTAAAATTTCTATTTTAGTGCTTGTATGAAAGCATTCCCTTTGTCCAAGCAAATTGGGTTATTTGCAGGTCCAATATTATTTTTTGTTCTTTTAGCTATGCCGGAAATGGTAAGTCCAATGGCTGATAAAGTATTGGCTGTAGCTACTTGGATGGTTACCTGGTGGATTACCGAAGCTGTTTCTATATCGGTCACCGCATTACTTCCTTTAGTGTTATTTCCTTTAAACGGAGTAATGGATATTGGAGAAGTTTCTCAAAACTACGGACATCGAATCGTATTTCTGTTTTTTGGTGGCTTCATAATGGCTTTAGCATTAGAAAAAGTGAATCTTCATAAACGTATTGCACTTCATATTATTAGAATTACGGGAACAAGCCCTAACCGAATTATCCTTGGGTTTATGATTGCCACAGCAGTCTTAAGTATGTGGATAAGTAATACGGCAAGCACCTTGGTAATGCTTCCGATTGCGCTTTCTGTAATTTCCTTATTAATTAATGATGAAGATGGTTTTACTGCAAATGACAAAAATTTTGCCCTCAGCATTATGCTAGGCATTGCATTTTCTGCTAATGCCGGTGGTATTGCAACCATAATAGGCACCCCACCAAACGCCGTTCTGGTTGGATTCTTAGAGAAAGAATATCAAATAGATATCTCATTTTTAAATTGGTTAGTCATTGGCTTACCATTTTCCATTTTAATGATTATTTCTACCTACTTCGTACTAGTAAAAATCGTTTTTCCTAATAGACTTGGTAAGTTTGAAGCATCATCTGCAGTTATCAATTCTGAAATACAAAAACTAGGAAAGATCTCTTCTCAAGAAAAGAAGGTGATTGCGGTATTTGTATTTGCCATTTTCATGTGGATATTTAAAGGAGTACTTAATACTCAGTTTGAGTTTATTAATATTAATGACACCGAAATTGCGATGATCGCGGCTATTGCCCTTTTCGTTATCCCACAAAAATTAAGAAAAGGCGAATTTGTCTTACAATGGAATGATACGGCCAAAATGGCATGGGGAATCTTAATTTTATTTGGCGGCGGATTGGCATTAGCCTCCGGCCTAAAAGAATCTGGAATTGTAGATGCCATTGCAAATGGAATTGCAAGTAATGTAAGCTGGGGGATATCGCTAATTGTAATCACTTTGATTATAGTAGTATTATTTACAACCGAACTTTTTAGTAATGTAGCTTTAATTAATATTGCAGCTCCGGTTGTTGCTGGAATCGCTATCGGACTTGATGTACCAATGCTGCATGTTCTTATTCCAATAACAATAGCTTCCAGCTGTGCCTTTATGCTACCTATGGCAACTCCGCCAAATGCCATTGTATTTGCCAGCGGCCATGTAAAAGTATCGCAAATGGTAAAGGCAGGTTTCATTTTGAATTGTATTGGTGTTGCCCTATTAATAATATTTTATAAGTATGTGATTCCTCTGGTTTTTTAGCCAAGTGTATTCATTAGGTTATTACTGAAAGCTTCGTAACTTGTTATCGACTACCGTAACAAAACCGACCGATGAATCAACAAAAATTGTATTTTCAAAATAGAGAAGGACATCAACTTTCGGGAAGATTGGAGCTTCCTGCGAACGAGCATCCACATAATTATGTATTATTCGCTCATTGTTTTACGTGCAACAAAAACCTATCTGCAGTAAGAAATATTAGCCGAGCACTTACCAGCCAAGGATTTGGTGTTTTTCGATTTGATTTTACTGGCTTAGGAGAAAGTGAAGGCGATTTTGCAGACACCAATTTTTCAGGAAATGTTGATGACTTGGTAGCTGCGGCAGCATTTCTGGAAAAAGAGTATGAAGCCCCTACCGTTTTAGTGGGGCATTCTTTAGGTGGAGCGGCCGTTTTATTTGCCGCAGGTAAGTTACCAGAGGTAAAAGCAGTCGCTACTATTGGTGCTCCATCAGATCCTGAACATGTAACACACTTATTAAAAAGTAGTATTGACGAGATCAATCAAAATGGGAAGGCAATAGTGAATCTTAGCGGACGCGATTTTACTATTAAAAAACAGTTTATTGATGATTTAAAAAGTAAGTCACTGCCATCGATCATCTCCGATTTTGGTAAAGCGCTTTTAGTAATGCACTCTCCTCAAGACCTTACAGTCGGAATCAAAAATGCCGAGCAAATATATCACGCTGCCAAACACCCTAAAAGTTTTGTTAGTCTAGATGGAGCTGATCATCTGTTAATGCGAAAAGAAGATTCAAATTATGTTGGTCAGGTCATTGCAGGGTGGTCATCAAGATATCTCGAGACTTCTGAAACCGGTTTGCTTAAAACAAATCATGAGGTAGTTGCCAGTTTAAATACTGAAGATGGTTTTACTACGAACTTGAAAGTTGGCGATCATTTTATTACTGCTGACGAACCGAAATCAGTAGGCGGGAATAATTTTGGACCGAATCCGTATGAGTTGGTTTCCGCAGGACTTTCGGCTTGTACAGCGATGACCATTCAGATGTACGTGAAGCGAAAGGGTTGGGATCTACAAAATGTCGAAGTACACACTAGCTATTCTAAACAACATGCTTCGGATTGTGAGAATTGTGAGGACCCAAAGGCCAAAATTGATGTATTTGACCGTGAGATCAAACTCACGGGAAACCTTGATGAGAAGCAGATAAACCGTATTCTTCAAATTGCTGATAAATGTCCTGTACATAAGACATTGCATAACGCAGTACAAGTAAAAACAAAGCTTATTTGAACCCTAAGAACCATAAAACAATCTATTTCTCGGGCTGGAATAGTAATTAAGATTACTTAAAGACATTTCGTTAAATTTATTATATCGACGATCTATATTGTTTTGTATCAACTCAAAAACTTCAGTATTGAAACCGTTTTTGCGCTTAAATAAATTCTGAAAACGGTTTTCTTGTTTTAAATATTCGATTACTGGGATCTTTGGCTTTTGAGAATCTAAGCGTAGAGGATTCAAGTCTCTGAATTTGAGACTTGGATTAAACCGATATAAAAGCCACTGACCACTTTCAACCGCCGCTTTATGGTATTTACTAGGATGGCGCATATCTATACCATGTGATTCACTATGACAATAAGCAATGATCAAGGATGGTCCTTCATAGTTTTCTGCTTCAATAAATGCCTTCAGTGTTTGTTCTTGATCAGCGCCTATAGCAACTGACGCTACATATACATCCTCATATTGCATTGCCAATAACCCTAAATCTTTTTTTCGTCCTTGTTTTGATCTGTAGGCAAATTTAGTTGTTGCACCATAAGGAGTAGCCTTTGACATTTGGCCTCCGGTGTTGTCATATACCTCATTATCCAATACCAAAATATTGACATTTGCTCCACTCGCGAGTACATGATCTAAACCGCCATATCCAATATCGTACGCCCATCCATCTCCACCTACTATCCAAGTGCTTTTCTTTTTTTTACCAGCATTTCTATTCAAAAAATCGGTTGCCATGCCAAAGCCTAAACCAAATTCGGCATTATTTTCAAATAGTGAGTTAGCCCAAGCGGGACCTACCCCATCCTTATTGGTAGACCATGGGGTCGTTGGCAAAGCTCCTCCAAAAATCGAACTGGCTCCGGTTGCATTCGCAACCAAAAGACGCTCACCATACAGTTGAGAAAGTAGTTTTAAATAAGGAGCACTACCGCATCCTTTTACACCAGACGAATACTTAAAAAGCGGTTCTATCAGCTGTATATGATTTAGTTTGCTGATTGATATGCGCTCCTTTTCAATCTCGGGAATTGAATTAAAATAGTCCCAGTTTTCCCTTTTCAAATCCTTCTTCACCTCAGCACTTTCGAGTTTTAGTGTATTCTTAACCGGGCAAGCATCAATACATTGATTACAACCATTACATTGATCAGGATGCACCTGTATGGTAAAGTTTAATAGGTCAAACTCAGCATCAAGGGCAGGGACACTTTCAAAATCTACAGGTGCTTTTTGAACTAGGTCATTGTCGAATACCTTAGCTCGTATAGCTCCTTGTGGGCAGGCCAACGAACAAGCACCACATTGTATACATATCTCCGGATTCCAAACAGGAATTTCCGAAACTGACATAAATTCATTGAAGCTTGAAGTGTTTGTCGGGTAGGTCCCATCAAAGGGTAGTTCGCTTGTGGTGATCTCATTTCCTTTGAGTGACATTAATCTGTTCAATACATCAGACTGAACGGTGCTTTCATTTTTCTTGAAAACACATTGGGCAGTATCAATTTCTATTCGGTGACTTTCAGGATTAAAATAATCAACCTTATTTGTTTTTATTTTGGTTAGATTCAAAAAGAAAGCATGTAATGCCGTTATTTTATTTCCTTCAAAAATGTACTCCTCTTTAATTTCGTCAGACTTAATTATGTATATCTTAATTTCTTTAGCTATTAGTAATCGCTGATTTTTTGCCGGAAGATCATTCCAAAAAGCCTCTCTGGACTTTTCCGTTAGCACCACTAAACTTGCTTTGAAAGCTAATCTCTCGACTGCTATATCCTTTATGATAAATGAGTCGTGTTCACAGCAAACTATATTTGCAGAAGCAATGGTATACGGTGCACTAACCGGTTTTGAATCGATCCTGAGGTTCACTACCTCTCTCGATTCGTACTTTTTATAATCAAATTCGGTGTACATCTGTACTTGGTTACTTGTAGCAACCGTTGTAAGTACACGATCTATGCTTTCGGTATTTTCAGCGGACCTGTACTGAAAAAAAAGAATTTCGTTCATCTCTTTTTCAAGATGAACATTGTGAGTTATGTTTAGGTGAGAGTCGGTTATATCATCTTCAATACCAACGGTAAAACTATTTTTAGGAAGCTTAGATGTCAAATTATCAAAAATAGCAACGGCCATATTGGGGGTAAACTCTTTAGAGGATAGGCCATATCGTCCCCCTACAACTCTTGGTAGATGAGAAATTTCATCATTTGTAAAAGCTTCGGTTAATGATTGAACTATATCTAAATAAAGTGGCTCCCCAGCAGCTCCAGGTTCTTTTGTCCGATCTAAAACTGCTATCGATTTTACTGTTTTCGGCAAGGAATTAAGAAGATGCTTTTTGCTAAATGGACGAAATAGTCGAACCTTGATCAATCCTAATTTAAATCCTTTAGCGTTCAGGTAACTGATCGTTTTTTCAACCGTGCATGAAGAGGATGCCATTGTAACGATTACGTTTTCTGCTTCGGGATTACCTACATAATCAAATAATTTATACCGGCGTCCTGTTAGTTCTGTAAATTGATCCATCGTGTCTTGAACGATGGTCGGACAAAGGTTATGGAATATATTTTGCGCTTCCCTACTTTGAAAAAACACATCTGGTCCTTGTGTAGTTCCGCGGAGGCTAGGATTATCGTTGTTCAGTGCGCGATTTCTATGTTCTTCTATTAGCTTGTGATCTATCATTTGAGATATGATATGATCGTCTATAGGTTGTATACAATTCTTTTCGTGAGATGTTCTGAATCCATCAAAAAAATGAACGAACGGCACTCTTGAATTCAAGCTCGCTGCTTTAGCTATCAGTGCAAAATCCTGTGCTTCCTGTACTGAAGCACTGCTTAAAAAAGCATAACCTGTTTGTCTTGCAGCCATGACATCACTGTGATCTCCAAATATCGATAGCGCATGAGTTGCAATTGAACGTGTAGCGACATGTATCACATTCGGTAACAACTCGCCCGCGATTCTATACATGGCCGGTATCATTAACAATAAACCTTGAGAAGCAGTGAATGTAGAAGACAATGTTCCCGATAGCAATGCACCGTGCATGGTACCTGCAACTCCCGATTCGCTTTGCATCTCAAAAACTGAAGGTACGGCGCCTTGCAAGTTTTTCTTTTTTTTACTGCTCCACTCCTCTACTAACGCCGACATTTCCGATGTTGGTGTGCAAGGGTAAATAGGAAAAACTTCGTTGGTTTTATAAGCAATGGAAGCAACTGCTTCGTACGCTGTAGTAAAATGATATGGCTGGCTGGTTTTCATCGGTTGTAATAATTGAAAAAATTAAAGACCGCCCGAACAAATCAATCAATTGCTGAGCGGTCTTTATTGAGATTCGATTTTAACATTTAACAATCTCGATCGAAACTGGGGTAGGGTTGGAAATCATGTCAAATACCGGTGAAAATCTAGCTAGATTTTCAAGTTGCTCAGCAGTAGCATCAGATTTCACCTTTAATTTGAATTTAACTCCATCAAAACCCTTTCTAACTTCAGGATCCAACCCAAGGAATCCATGTAAATCACAACCACCTTCTAAGGTCGACTCAGCGCTTTCAATTTCAATTCCATTAGCCGCGGCGTGGTACGCCATCGCACCAGTTAAGCAAGAACCAAGAGCATGAAGTACTACCTCAGCCGGTGTAGCAGCTTTGTCTTCACCAAGTAATACGTTAGGATGATCACACTCCATAGTAAAGGTTTCCTTTCGGGTAGTATCTTCTTGTCCTACCCCATAAAAGCCTTTAACACTCGACACACATCTACCTCCTTCAATCCAGTTGTTCTTTGCCCTAAATTCAAATTTGGCCAAAGCCGGATCATCTTGAACATGCTTGATGGTTTGCATTAACTGGTCTACATTTACTCCGTTTGTAAAATTTTCTGTTGTTGTCATTTTTTCTATTTTAAATTGATTAGACATTTTGTTGACAACCAGTATGCGATTTGCATGCCAAAACATTTAAAATATTGAAAATCAATGACCTAAAATTAAATAGGATAAATAAAATAGTAACGACATTTCGTTAATTTATGAAAAATCATAAATTTTTAACGAGATATCGTAATTTTAATACGAGCGCTCAATGCCAAGAGCCTTAATTTTAGAGGTGAGTGTTGTAGGCTTCATATCAAGTAATTCTGCAGCACCATTTTTTCCTGATATTTTCCAACCGCATTGTTTTACAGCTCTTGTTATGTTCTCTTTTTCAAACAAGAGCATCTGTTTTGAACTAAGTATTCTTTGAGTAATATTGTCACTTTCGAGATTCTCAATATCCAAATTAGTTGGCAAAATGCGCTCCCAGTTTACATTTCCTTTTTGAGAAACAATTACAGCTCGCTCAACCAAATTTTGTAATTCTCGGACATTACCGGGCCAAGTATAGCTTTCAAATAATAATCTATCTGTATCAGATAGTTCAATGTGTTGTTTATTTAGTTTAGAAGAAAAATCGTGAATCATTGCTTCTGCAATAAGGCAAATATCTTCTCCTCTAGTTCTTAAAGGAGGAACCATAATCGGAAATACATTTAAACGATAATACAAATCTTCTCTAAACTTATTTTCCTTAGCATACTGAAGCAAATCTCTATGCGTAGCAGCAATGATTCGGACATCAATCTTCTTCGTTTCAGAACTACCTACAGGTTCAAATTCACCTTCTTGAATAACCCTTAACAGTTTAGGTTGCAATTCCAATGGTAATTCACCAATTTCATCTAGAAAAATTGTCCCTTTGTCAGCAAGTAAAAAACGCCCTTTTCGGTCTTCAGTTGCCCCCGTAAAAGCACCCTTTTTATGACCAAATAACTCACTTTCGATTAGATTGGTAGGTATTGCCCCACAATTAAGTCTTATTAAAGGCTTATGGTTTCTTTCACTTGCTTGGTGAATGGCTCTTGCAACTAACTCTTTTCCGGTACCCGTCTCACCTGTTATTAATACGGTCGCACTGGTCCCCGCCACTTGATTGATCAAATTAAGTACGTTTTGCATTCCAATATCTTTGGTGATGATGCCATAAGTATTGGTAAGCTCCTCAATTTCCCGCTCTAAATACTCAGTTTGATTGGTAAGTAAATTGATCTTATTCTCTGCCTCTAATCGATTCTCAATATTACGTAAAATGAGTGTATAAAAGACTCCCTCTGCCCTACCATTTTTACTAATGGTACCTTCGTTAATGGAAGTAGTTTTGTTAGATCCGACTATCTTCAAAAGTCCGGGTAAATAATTATTTAATTTAACGGGATTGTCTTCTTCTATAATTGATTTTATCATCTTAGTTCCTTCATGGTCAAGAAACGTACGCAAATCGAGATTTGTAACATCTTTATTTTCAAAAAGGCTTAGGGCAGAAGGATTAGTAAGTACTATTTTCAATTGGCTGTTGAACATAATAATACTATCCATAGCGCCATGAACTAAACTCATCATTTTTGAATTCACAAGTTCTAGTTCCTTTTTCGAAATCGACAAATTTTCCTGAATACGGTCTAACTCTCTATGTCGTCTTATTAAAACAGATAAAATACCTTGGGTAAACCCACTATCATTTGTCAATAAGTTAAGAAAGTGATGTCTTCCTATTTTAAAAACAACGGTCTCTTTAATGGCAGTTACTGAAGCTGAACGTTCTTTATTATCTATAAGTGCATATTCACCAAAGCAGTCGCCTTTGTTTAATATATCATATTGGTGTTCTTCGCCATGAATCTTAACACTACCTTGATAAATAACATATAATGCATCGCCAATGTCATTTTTTTCAAAAACAACTTGATCTTTTTTAAAAATCTGTTGTTGTGTGTCTTTTGCCAAATATTCTAAAGACCTTTTTTCAACCTCAGAAAAGAAAGGAACTTGTGTTAAAAAAGAAACTATGGTTCTAGTAGGCAACATTTCCATATTGAATACTTGTTTTCCGTTTTTAAAGATAGTTCTAAAAACCAAAACCTGTTGCATATGCAACTATTTACTTAAATTTAGGGTAACCAACCTAAGAATTTTCTTAATGTCTCAACACAGACAATTAGCTGCTATCATGTTTACCGACATCGAAGGATACACTTCTATCATGCAACAGGATGAATTAGAAGCTATTGCTGTAAGAAATAAGCATCGTGATATATTTAACAGTAATACTGAAAAATATAACGGCAAGATTATTCAATATTTCGGAGATGGAACATTAAGTATTTTTAAAAGCTCAGTAGAAGCCGTTGAATGTGCCATTCAGCTACAAAAGGCTTTTATAAGTGACCCCACAATTCCTGTAAGAATCGGTATTCATGTTGGCGATATTGTGTATAGTAAGGATGATATCATTGGTGATGCTGTTAATGTCGCTTCACGTATTGAATCATGTGCCATTTCTGGTAGTATTTTAATTTCTGATAAAGTAAATGATCAACTTCGAAGCCATAGGCACATTAAAACCGAGTTTCTAGATGCTTATGAGCTTAAGAATGTAGAAGATACCGTTCCTATTTTCGCGATAGCCGGAGAAGGTTTAAAAATTCCAAAACCGGAACAAGTAAGAGGAAAACTAAAGCAAACAATACAACCTAAAAAATCAACTTTTTCATTAAAGAAAATTGCGATCGCTGCCCTAATATTGATTTCCCTAATACTAGTCGCCCACAATGCAGAGCTATTTACGGCAAAGATTACCTTTACTGATAAGTCTATTGCTGTTTTACCCTTTACCAATTTTAGTAAGGATAGCGAGTCAGATATTTTGAGTGATGGGGTTACAGAAGATATATTAAGTCAGCTTTCAAAATTAAAGGACCTACATGTTATTTCGCGTACGTCGGTAACACAGTACAAAAACACTAAAAAAAATATCCGGGACATCGCCAAAGAACTGGATGTCACATTTATTCTTGAAGGGAGTATTCAGAAAAACGGTGATCAGGTTCGAATTACAGCACAGCTAATTGATACAAAGAACGACAAACACATCTGGGCAGAAAAATATGACCTGACTCTTACCAATATTTTTACTATTCAATCAGAGGTTTCTGAAGAAATCGTGAAGGCCCTCGATTTAAACTTAACTTCAGACAAACAAAAAGAAATCGCGCGAATACCTACTAGGAATATAGCAGCCTACAAACTATTCTTAAAAGGAAAAAGAGAAGCAGACAAACGAAATAATGAGAGTATTGAAGCAAGTATAAAGCTTTACAAAGAAGTGATTGCTTTAGATCCTAATTATGCTGAAGCCTATGCAGAAATAGCAAACTCTATCTTTTTACAAACATACTATGGAAATGCCAACCCAAACACTGCCGCTAAAACAGCAGAGCAATATTTAGAACGTGCAGAAAAAATAAATAGCTCGATATCAAGAGTATATACAGTCAAGGGATTACTATATAATCACACTAAGCAATTTAAAAAAGCAAAAGCTGCTTTTGAAAAAGCTATAGAATTATCACCAAATGACGTTACAGCCAGACATCAATTCGCGACCTTCTTTTACTATACTGAGGATTATGAAAAACAACTAGAACAGACAAAAATCGCCTATAGCCTCGACCCTCTTTCTTTTGCTACAGCATCAAGTTATTTCACTGCTCTTACTAGCAATAATAGATTTGATGAAGCTGAAGCTTTAATTGAAGAGATAAAGACTAATAACAAAGAAAGTGATCCTTTTGTTATTAACCGACTTTATATGCGCTTATATATGGCGAAACCAGATTTTAAGAAAGCGATTGAACCATTAAAATATCTTTCTTCAAAAGATTGGGCTTATTATCGGTTCTTAGGATATAGCTATGGACGATTAAAAGATACTTCAAATGCATACCGCATTATCGATAGTATTAAAGATTTAGATATTACACGAATGAAAAATCACCGGGTCGCAGTAGTTTTTGCAGGACTTGATATTAATGACAGTATTTTTTATTATTTAGATACAGCTAGAAATAAGAGTAAACTATTCAATAATAAAAGGATTTATTATTTTGATGATTTCAAAAAGACCTCTTTTTATACAAAACTTTTAGCACAACATAGGATACAGAATCATTTACAGGAATAGGCTTAACAACTAAACTAGGTATAGATTCGTAAAACATTTAGAAATCCTTTTTTAGAGCTTTAATTACTAGCCTCCAAATTGGCAATACTACCCACAAGGTTAATATCAAAAGAGAAATTATCAGCCCTAGGTTTGTCCCGAAAAAACTTTTAAAAACAGCTCCTGTATATCCTAATAAGGCTGAAATATCAAGTTTTAACAAGATCAATGTACGAGATAGATCAATAGGATTGAACATGGTTGCGGCGATGGAAAATGTATCTAGTGGGTATTCTTCAAAAACAATTAATGACATTAAAAAAAGGCCATCATAAATAACAGCCATAAATAGCCATAATAGCACCGCATAACCAAACCCCTTGATTTTATTCTCATTTGAAATGGCAATGTTAAATGATAAAACGGTAAAGATTATTGTCAAAAATGACCCAACTGCCAGCAGTAAAGAAAAATCGAAGATTGCACTACTTTTAAAAAGGCCGTATGATATAAAAGGAATTCCTAATCCGAGTACTAAACTTAATAATAACGAACCTGAAACTCCTAAAAACTGTCCCATAAAAATCGATGAACGCTTTATTGGTTGCGCCAGCAAAAGCTCGGTAAATTCTTTGCTGTTATAGTAGTACATGACACCAAAAATGGTACTAATCAATGGCACTAAAATGATAATAACATTCATTAAGGTGATTACAGCTTTTGAAACATCATTGTTCAGAAATAGCAGCACAAAACCCAAAATTAGATAGAACAAAAAGTACACGTAACTCCATCGACTTCGCATTAAATCAAAAAAACTGTATTTGAGAATTTTAAACATGTGTTTCCTTCGTTATCGCTGCAACAGCATGTTCAACACTTGCTTGGTTTGTGATACTTTTTAATTCGTCAATGGTACCATTAAAATGGATGTTTCCCTCCAGAAGGTAAATAATGTTATCAGCCACCTCCTCGACAAACTGCATAATGTGGGAGGTTATTAATATGGTTTTTCTTTTTTCACGTTCGCGACTAATTAGTTGTTTTAAACTTATCAATGAAACAGGATCTAAACCGCTTGTCGGTTCATCTAGAATTACTAAAGGCGCGTTAAACATAAATGCCAAAACAATATTCACTTTTTGCTTGGTTCCGCCGGAAAGTGATGTCAATTTTTTATCTAAAAAAGGTTTTAACCCGAAAAGTGAGATCAAATCTTTATCATCACTCTCCTGTTGCCTTAAATCTTTAATCATTTTTATGAGTTCACGTACTTTAAGATTAGCAGGAAAGTTCGCAATTTGAGGTAAGTATTGAATTCTTTCTCTGTACTTCCATTTTTTCTTGATAAGACTTTCTTGAATTGATATGCTTCCTTTATCAGGAATTACCATACCCAATATACTTTTAATTAGAGTCGTTTTTCCCGAGCCGTTGGGACCTAAAACTGCAATAATACCTGGCTTATCAATTTCAAGATCGACACCTTGAAGCACTTGATTTTTCCCATACTTTTTATGTAGGCCTTCAATTTTAATCATATTATTTTCTTCATCAAAGGATTCGCGTCAACTAGATTATCAGGAGTAAATACCGGAGATACTTTTTCAGAAAAATCAATAATATCCATAAACAGGCTACGTAGTAAAATAATTGTCTCCGGTGTTCTATTTACCACATATGAAAAGAGTTTTACAGGCCTATACGGAACATCTCCAATGCCATTTTTATCTAGATCATAGCCCGTATAATTACTCCAATAATTGCCGTCAAAAATGTTGTCATTTAGCTTGCTGTTGTAGGATACATCGAACGAATTATACAGGAAGTTGTTACTTTCAAATTTATTGGCGTAACAGGCTCCTAATACCTTCACTGCCCAGCCATTCTTAATAAAACTGTTTTTTTGATAATTAATTCGGTTTGATCCTTCGGTATTTATTGCAATGGTATTTTCCTCAAAGGTATTACCGATAATTTCGGCATCATTAATCTCTTTTAGAAGCACTCCGTAAGCAGTTGTTCCCCAATTTTTTCTAAAAATGTTATTGATCATTTTTATCCTTTTAGAAAACATAACGGCAACACCTGCCCCATTGTTTTCGAAAGTATTATTGGTATATACATCATCATTAGAAAACATAAAATGTAGTCCATAACGTAAATTGTTAGAACTACTATTATTGTTAATCACAATGTTATCTGAAAACTCTAAATAAATACCATCACGTACTCCTTGTACAATGTTTCTGTCTACCTCCACATGCTTTGAATACCATAGCTGAATACCATTACCAGAATTATATTCGTCTTTAGCATCGCCTATAATTTTGTTATGGTAGATTTTACCATGATTTGATTTTTCAATGTAGATACCGAAAAAGAGTTTTTCTAAAACAACATTCGTAATAACAAAATTCTCGCAACGCACCACTCTTATGGCAGCATGATCACTGGTATAGCTGGTGCCTACGTTTATGATAAAAAGTCCGTCAATAGTTACATTATCTGCAACCACTCTAATAATCTCACCTTTATCTTCACCATCAATAATAGGGTACTCATTACCAATAATTGTTAAAGGTTTATCAACTAGTATATTATATTCTTTATAAATTCCTTTTTTTATTAGAATAGTATCTGTATCCTGAGCTTTCGAAATAGCATCCTTAACGGACTTTATATCGCATGCGGCGCAAACGTCTATGGTTTTAGATTCTCCTATAAACCAATACAGTATACATACAAAAAAGATAATATGCTTCAATTTCGAGGTCATCACATTTACTACAATATGGTGTATTTAAGGCAGGTGTTTATTGTAAATTTTTCGTTTATAAAAACTATGCTTTGTTTCATAATAGCATTTCTTAACTGAAAGTTTTTCAATTGTTTAGGTGATTTTGAAGTTCTTCCCAGGTGTATAGCGTGCCGCCAATATTTTTCCATACTTCTTCAGCACTTGGCCTATCATCAAAAGCGGTCAAATAAGCTCCCATAGGACTTGGTAGCTGTTCACTAATTAAAAAGGTGGCGGTACTAATTGGAATTAATTCTTCAGGGGTATCATGATGATTAGTCAGTAATTTATCGATAGTGTTTTTATCAATTTCCTTAATATGATTGACCATACACTCTGCCGCATCAAACTTATATACCTTTCCTTTTTTGGTGACCAGCTCAGCTGCGTGAATTTTATCTACAATTGTCATTTTACAATAATGACAACTGTCAGCTCCGTATTTAATAGGTTTGGGCCCAGTACTGCAGGATAGTATTGTACTTAAAATGAAGACCGCTATAAACAAATTGGTTTTTAAATACTTTTTCATACCCTTTCTAATTTGAAATTCCTTCTTCCAATAATATAAGCCAGCAGCGTGAGTAACATCCCTACGAACATTAAGTAACCTCCTAATCTAGGATAAGAAAATGCATCAAAATTTAGGAGTTTTTTGTGCCCGAGTAAAGGAGGTTTGTAGCTCATTGGGGTACCATCAGGGTTCTGAAGTTTCATAATGGCATTCGGGTCCAGATTGGTCCCATAATCAATCATCCAAGCATTAAAATCATACATTCCCAACGTACCCAAAATAGTCATCAAAATGAACCACACTAAAAACCATTGATATCCTATCTTCTTTGTTAGGACTAAAAAACCGAACAAAACACCTAGCAAAGCCATACCGCCAACTACCATTGGAAAAACCCTAAACTCCCACATATCTTCAGGCTTCGGTAAGGTTTTCATACCGATATAGTGGTTTAACCCATCAATATTTTGAATATCGAATTCGTTTTGACCTTCGATACCATTAATAAAAATATTCATCCCTAAAGGTTCCGGATATTGCGGTGCACCGAGCATAATATTCCAAAGCGGAAATTTAAATAAGCCCAATAACAAGAGGGAACCAACTATCATTAAAATACTTGCTTTTTTCATAGTCTTAGATAAAGTGAATACAGATGGAAATGGCGAAAGAAATGGGCAGCTTTCCACTGCCCATTTTAGCTTATAGGCGTATACTAAGTAATACTTAATCCCCACCGAGTGACCAACTTAATTCAATACTTGAATCTGCAGGTGATACACGTACATACCCTTGCATTTCTTGGTGTAAAGCTGAGCAGAAGTCTGTACAGTAAAATGGCCATACTCCTACTTGTTTAGGTTCCCAAATAGACGTTTTAGTCTGCCCCGGCATGATAAGAATTTCGGATGTATTTTGACCAATCATTGAAAATCCGTGCGGTACGTCAAAGTCTTGCTCATGGTTGGTAATATGGAAATATACTTTATCACCTACTTTAATTCCTTCAATATTATCAGGAGTGAAGTGACTACGTATAGTCGACATATAAATATGAACATTCTTCCCTTCTCTCACCACTTTAGCCTGATCAGGACTTGTTACCGCATATGGGTGCTTATTCTCGTCTAAGCGATAGATCTTTTTGGACTTCGGAGCTAATAGCTCAGCTGGGCAACCTGCCGCGTAGTGAGGCTCACCATGGGTTGGAAAGTCATAGATCAATTCCATTTTCTCACCGGAGATATCATATATCTGTGCTGAATGTTCCATTTCAGGACCTGTGGGTAAGTATCGATCCTTGGTAATTTTGTTCATGGCAACTACATATTTGCCAAATGGTTTTCTTGAATTACCACCCGGTATCATTAAGTGACCCACAGAATAAAAAGTAGGTTGTCTATCGATTACCTCCCACGTTCCTAATTTCCATTTTACCACTTCTGATGAGATAAAAAATGTGGTGTACGCATTACCGTCACTATCAAACTCGGTATGCAATGGCCCTAAACCGCCACTTTTGACCGTTCCTGCCAGTACGTCTTCAAATTTTAGAATCGGAATACCATAAGCCTCCCCATCAAACTTTTTGCCTTCAATAGCAGCTAACATTTTATCAAATGAATGTACGGTGAGATCGGCCGACAGTTTTCCGGCTCCAATGATATATTGACCGGAAGGATCTACATCACAACCGTGAGGTGACTTTGGTGTTGGTAAAAAGAACACGGCATCTGGAACTTTAGTAGGATCTACTGTAACCACCTCTTTTTTCATGGTACTAGTACCTGTATGCGTACTTTCATCGTATACGTTATGCGCATAATTAGCTGGCATTTTGGTGCCACCACCATTGTTTACATACTCTTCTACCTTTTTCCAATTAATAGCAGCAATAAAATCTTTGTCATTTTGAGAAGCATTCACTTCCAACAAAGTACTGGCTTCCTCTGAGTTATAAGTACTAAAGAAAAACCATCCGTGCGAATCGCCTCTTCCAGGGTGTGAAAGGTCATAGTTAAACCCGGGCATTAAAACTTGAAATTTAATATCCATGTGACCATGCTCCGGCTCCACCTTGATAAAACTTAAAGCGCCTTTGAAATTGCTTTTATACTCTGCAATTGGCATATCTCTTTGTGGTACAGGAACCGAAAATCGTGTTCCAGCTACCACATACTCTGTATTTTCAGTGATGAATGAAGAGCTATGATTACCTGCGCTATTAGGGATTTCAATGATCTCTTCCGTTTCAAATGTGCTTAAACTTACTCTTGCAATTCTTGGAGTGTTGTTTCCGTTAACAAAAATCCAACGACCATCTAATTCACCATTAGTCTGAGAAATGTCCGGGTGATGCAGATCATCCCATGGTACGAAACCATGTGAAGTATTTAGCATTGGCTTAGTTTCTTCTGAATACCCATAACCAGAGGTAGGAAATTGAGAGAAAACAGGAATTTCTTTAAACATACGCCCGGAGGGCAGGCCGTAAACGGTTAGATTGCCACTGTATCCTCCAGAAAGAAACGCGTAAAACTCATCCTGTTGACCAGGAGCAACATATACCTTTTCTGCCGCACTAGAGTCTAACGCACCATTTGAAGAAGATGGGCCTTGCTGGTTGCCACATCCTGCAAATACCAGTAATAAGCCCAATAGTGACATAATATGATAACTATATTTTTTCATTGGTTTGTATTTATGATTACTAATTTGTTTCTATACTTTTCATTCTCCGTTAGGCGGTAGGATTACTTTATCTACCACGTGTACAATACCGTTGCCTGCTTTTACGCTTGCAACAATCTTTGCCCCACCTACATAAACATCATCACCTTTTACCTCTATGGTGGTATTTTGATCATTAGCTTGTCCTAGTTTTTTAAACTTTTTCAGGAAGTCCTTGCTATAGTTACCGGGTGTTACATGGTGCTTTAAAATATTGGCTAGGGCATCTTTGTTTTCTGGTTTAAGTAGGTCGGCTACCGTTCCTTCCGGGAGTGCATCAAATGCAGCATTTGTGGGAGCAAAAACCATCAACGGGCCGGCATTTACAAGTTCATTTTCAAGATCAGCAGCTTGCACTGCCGCTACTAGTGTAGTATGATCTGGTGAACCCATTGCTATTTGAAGTACATTGGGCGTCGATTCGTCATCTGCAATGAATGCTTGACCTTGTTTAGAAGTCTCCGCTGATTCCGTTACTGCGGGAGTCTCTTGTTTTTCTGTCTTGGCTCCTTGCTTACATCCAACGATTACAAAAAGCAATAAAAGCATGATGAGCACGCTCAAGAGCCAATTAGGGTGTCTTGTTTTCATATGTTATTAGTTTAAGGTTCTGAAATACTCCAGAATGTCACGCGCTTGTTCTTCGGTTATATTCTGGTTGGCCATTGCTGCCCCGTTAAATTCAACCAATAAGTCTTTTGCACATCGATCTTGTTCTACCATTAACTGAGGATCAAGAATCATATTCATGATCCACTCTGGGCTGCGCCTTTTCATAATTCCCTTTGGAGATGGGCCAATAAAACGTTTATCAGGTTTATGGCATGCAGTACAATTGGTTTTGAAGAGAGCCGCTCCGCGGGTGACCATTTCCTGATTGATCTCCGGGTCCAATGGTAGCGATTTTATCTTACCAACTCCTTTATTATCCAATGTAATTCGTTGAGATGCTGGCACTTCGTTTGTTGCAGTTTCTTGGGCTTTGACCTCAACATCTGCTTTTCGCTTTATCTGTATCTGTTCTTTCTTTTTTTCTTCTTTTCCTCCACAACTAAACATCACCAGAGTAAAAAGGAGAACAATACTTCTAAATATGAATTTCATGACTTCGGCTGATTTAAGATTTCAACCAAAAGTATATGCTGTATTAGAAGAAAGATATGACATTCGTCATAAAAAGGATAAAAAAGTCCTTTATTATGTTTCAGCCGAATTCAAGTGATAAAATAATGTCCCGATTATCAGAAATCTTTTTAGATAAAAAGCCTATTCACGACTGAAAACCGTTCTAAGAAAATAAATCTTATGAAGAGTAATCGTTGTACTTGTTAATGGAAGAAACCAAACACTTACAATAGAAGGATCATGAAATTAATAATCTAGATATTAGATCGTAATGTCGCCATCTTAATAGCAGCAATAGCAGCCTCGGTACCTTTATTACCGTGCTTTCCTCCGCTTCTATCAATGGCTTGTTGCAGATTGTTATCTGTGAGCACACAAAAGATTACAGGTGTGTCATATTCCACATTTAGGTCTTTAATACCTTGAGCTGCAGCGCTACATACAAAATCAAAGTGCTTAGTTTCACCTTGAATAACGCTTCCTATGGCAATAACGACATCAGCCTTAT
This sequence comes from Spongiivirga sp. MCCC 1A20706, assembly GCF_046524175.1. NCBI lineage: Bacteria > Pseudomonadati > Bacteroidota > Flavobacteriia > Flavobacteriales > Flavobacteriaceae > Spongiivirga > Spongiivirga sp. MCCC 1A20706. The sequence continues at coordinate 158,134 of NZ_JBEFZF010000004.1, read as the reverse complement.
CGGTCTGAATCATTTTTTTACAACCATATACTAATTCAAAGCTTCCTGGAACATTCCAACGAACGATACTACTTTTTGGAACCCCATTATCTAATAGTGCTTGTTCAGCTCCTTTATACAATCCTTCGGTAATAGTATCGTTCCATTCAGAAACAACTATCCCAAACCGAAAGTCTTTCGCGTTAGGGATTGTTGCCTTATCGTAATCTGATAAATTTTTATTTGCCGTTGCCATTATTTAGTGGTTGAAGCCCGACCTATGTATACATCAATATTTCTAGCCTCAGTACTGTTCTCAAATTCCTCTTTAATTCGATTGAAAAAATCAGACGCCTTGGTAAAATCTTTTGCTTCCAAAGCAGCAATACCTGCCTTTAATAAATATTTTGGTGTTGTGAAGTCATTTGCATTATGCGCAATCGCTTTTTCATAATATTCAAGTGCATCTTTAGGCTGATTCAATTGCATAAATGCATCACCAATACTACCCTTAGCTACCGCTCCGTACACAGCATTGTCCGATGAAAAATCACTCAAATGCTCGATAGCTTTGGTGTAATCTTTTAAATTTAAGTAAGCAATCCCGGCACTGTAATTCGCTAAATTTGCTGCTTTTGTACCTGAATAGTTTTCGATAATATCGATTAGCCCAAATTTACCTTCACCGCCATTCAACGCCAAGTTAAGTAAAGAATCTTTTGCTGCTGTGCTTCCGGTCATCGCTTCCTGAAAAAATTCATTTGCCTGGTAAACTTCATTGGCAGCTTCTTTTTCTTTTGGCTTTTGAACGTATTCATTGTAACCTAAATATCCCAAAACTCCTAAGGCAATAACACCAATAAATATGAAAATATATTTTTGATTCTTAGCTACCCATGCTTCTGTCTTACCAGCCGTTTCATCAAGAGTATTGAAAACTTCGGCGGTAGTACTTTGCTCTTCAACCAAATCCTTTTGGCTCTTTGCTCTCTTATCTTTACTAGCGCGTTTTTTATACGTTGCCATTTGTCATTTTTTATGCGGGGCAAAAATATAATATTTATTGAATTTTTCGATATTTTGCAATTTATATTTGCCATCAATTAAGGCCTTCTCACATATATAAACTCATTTAATGCATCTTAAAAAGTTATCACTGATAAATTATAAGAATTTCGAATCGAAAGATTTTGAGCTTGATGCAAAGATTAATTGTATAGTTGGTAATAATGGTGTTGGCAAAACCAACGCCTTAGATGCCATTTATCATTTGGCTATGGGAAAGAGTTATTTTAATCCTGTAGCCACTCAAAATATTATGCATGGGTCTGATTTTTTTGTGATCGATGGTGAGTTTGAAAAAAATGATCGGCAAGAAAAGATTATCTGTAGTCTTAAAAAAGGAAATAAAAAGATTATCAAACGCAATGGTAAGGCTTACGAGAAATTATCTGACCACGTTGGTTTTTTACCATTGGTCATTATTTCCCCAGCAGACCGTGATTTAATTATTGAAGGCAGCGACACCAGAAGACGCTTTATAGACAGTGTAATTTCCCAGCAAAACAAACAGTATTTATCTAGCCTAATTGCCTACAACAAAGTATTACAACAACGCAATGCTTTACTTAAGTATTTTGCCGCCAATAATACATTTGATGCGAACAACCTTGACATTTACGATCAGCAATTAGATGAACTTTCGAAACCTATTTATAAGGCACGAAAAGAGTTTTTAGCCGTTTTTGTTCCTATTTTCATAGATCGCTACTTAGCTATTTCTAGTGGTAGTGAACAAGTAGGATTAACTTATAAATCGCAATTGCATGATGGTGACCTAGCCATATTGTTTAAAGAATTTTTAAACAAAGACAAAGCATTACAATATACAAGCCAGGGCATTCATAAAGACGACTTGGGTTTTGAAATAGAGGGATACCCTATAAAGAAGTTTGGGTCGCAAGGTCAACAAAAAAGTTTTTTAATTGCTTTAAAGTTGGCGCAATTTGACTTTATTAAAGAAAAAGCAGGCGTGAATCCTATTTTGTTGCTTGATGATATTTTTGATAAGCTAGATGAAGAGCGAGTTTCTCATATTGTGTCTTTAGTAAATGATGACCATTTCGGGCAAATTTTCATTTCCGACACCCATGCCGACCGGACGGAAAAAGTAGTACGTAAAACGCATCAATCATATAAAATATTCAAGCTATGAAAAGACTGTTCGTTTTGATTATTCTTGTGTTTTGTTATGGATGCTCGAAAAAATCGTCCCCAGAGGACCAAAAGCAGTGGGTTGACGGTTATTGGGAAATTGAAAAAGTGTTGTTTAAAGGAGAGAAAAAAGAATATACTATTAGTAGTACGATCGATTTTATTTATTTAGAAACCCCTACAATTGGTTATCGAAAAAAAGTAACTCCAACCTTAAATGGTAAATTCTTGAGCAACGAAAACCAATCTGCAATAGAGTTGATCATTAGAAATGATAGCTTATTTATCGTACAAAAAAACAAAATCGCTAATTGGGAAGATTATGTAAAAAAGGCTGATAGTCTGTCAATGATCCTTCAAAATGATCGAGGGTTGCAGTATTATTACAAAAGATATGAACCATTAAACCTTGGTAATGAAAAAACGCAATAGAGAAGAACAGACCATAGGTGATGTGCTTAAAGATTTTGTAAGCACCAATAAGCTTGAAAAAGGTCTTGACCAGGTACAGGTTAAAGATATTTGGACACAAATGATGGGTCAAGCGGTCGCTGCTTACACTGACGATGTGCAGCTAAAGGGAAGCACCCTGTATATTTCACTACGATCTGCACCGCTGAGAGAAGAGCTAAGCTACGGAAAACAAAAGATCATCGATATGATCAATCAAGAAATTGGTAAAAGTCTGGTTAGTAAACTGGTGTTACGATAAAAAAAGCCATCTACGTTTAGATGGCTTTTTTAAATCGAATTATAATTTCTTAGAATATCTCTCTTCCGGAAAAATGAAAAGCGCCTTCGATAGCTGCATTTTCGTCACTGTCACTACCGTGTACAGCATTTTCACCAATTGAAGTAGCGAATAATTTTCTGATGGTCCCTTCTGCTGCTTCTTCCGGATTCGTAGCACCAATCAATGCACGAAAATCATCGACTGCATTATCTTTTTCTAAAATAGCAGCTACGATCGGGCCTCTTGTCATAAATTCAACTAGCTCACCAAAAAATGGGCGCTCATTATGTACAGCGTAAAAAGCTTCCGCGTCTCTTTTACTAAGTTGAGTGAACTTCATCGCAACTATCTTAAATCCTGCTGCTGTGATTTTTTCAAGAATTGCTCCGATATGCCCATTTTCAACTGCATCGGGCTTTATCATTGTAAATGTTCTGTTTGTTGCCATTTCTACTTTTTAAAATGTGGTGCAAAAGTAATACTTTATGACAGTTTTAAAGTTGTTAAAACAAAAAGTTTCTGTAAAGAAATAGTCTGTTCAAATTACATGTGATATTTACACTAAACTCTCGGTTATTTAAAAGTCTGACTCAAGCTGTTGAGCACTTCATTGTTGTCCCCAATCATCTGCATGTTTATTGTATTCGTGCCAAAATTAAAACGAAGTACCCCAAAGCTTTCAGTATGTACAACTTCTCCAACCCTAAAGCTATTAGGTTCTCCTGAAAAGTTTTTATAGGCATGAGTTAATCCACTTGAGGTAAAATCGATCAACGGATAAGGCAGCATAATGCTTTCCTTTTTCGAAAATTCTGATATATGACGATCGCCTGATAATACAATTACTCCCCTTGCACCAGAATTGGCAATAAGATGAAACAGCATATCACGTTCAGCCGGAAAATTTGCCCAGGTTTCAAAACCGTGTTCACCACTTAATACTTGAATGCTACTTACAACAATATTGAAATTCGCTTTGCTATCTTCAAGTGTTTGCCTGAGCCATTTCCACTGCGTTGCACCCAAGATTGTTCCTTCTCCAGGCTTGTTGGGTCGGTATCTTTTTTTTCCACTAGCTTTTGTGAGTCCTGTTCTAAAATATCGTGTATCTAAAACAATAACTCGAACACTTCCCTTTTTTGTATGAAAATCTTTAAATGTATAAACCCCTTCTTGTTTTCTTCTCGCATTGTTTTTAGCTACTCCTAAAAAGTCAAGAAACAACTGCTGGCTTTCTCTTTTCATTTTGTATTCAACGCCACCATCATTTTTTCCATAATCATGATCATCCCAGGTTCCCATTATCGGGGTCATTGATCGTAACTTTTTATATCCATCTATTCCCAATTGTAGGTTATAATTTGACCGTAACACCGACATGTCATACGTATCGGAATAAATGTTATCTCCGCCCCATATCCATACATCCGGTTGTACCTGTACAATATCATCCCATAAATTATTGGTCCTGATTTGATTGTTACAAGAGCCAAATGCCACGGTAAAGTCAAATTTTTCTTTCTGTGCATTTATCAAACTACATTTAATAAATAGTAACAAAATAAGTGGTAGATAGATGCGTTTCATTGCTATCGAGTTTACTTCCAAAATTAGCATATTAAAGGTTAAGCGTGTATTAAATTTGTATATTAGCCCCTTATGGATAAAAACCAGCTAGAAGCCCTTAAAAACCTGCTAAGTTCACCGCAAAAGGTGGTAATCATTCCGCATAAAAATCCAGATGGTGATGCTATCGGTTCGACTTTAGGACTTGCATTATACTTAGAAAAGTTAGGGCATAGTTGTCATGTGATTGCACCTAATGATTATCCTAAATTTCTGAAATGGATGCCGACGGAGGAGCGAATTATCAAATATGATCAGACGATGAAACACGCTATTGACCTCATTAATGATGCTACTTTGATTTTCACGTTAGATTTTAATCACTTGAGTCGTATTGGCGCTATGGGCGAAGATGTGGAAGAAGCAAAAGCCCCATGTGTTATGATTGATCATCATCAGCAACCAGCAGACTACGCCACCTATATGTATAGTGATACCACCATGTCCTCAACTTGTGAAATGGTATACCACTTTATTAATATGCTGGGAGACATCAAATTAATCGATCAAAATATTGCTTCCTGTTTGTATACGGGAATTATGACCGACACCGGCTCATTTAAATTTGCTTCAACTACTGGAACCACGCATCGTGTCGCGGCCGCTCTGCTTGATACCGGTATTGATGGTTTTAAGATTCATTCGAAAATTGCCGATACCAATAGCACAAATCGCATGAAGCTATTGGGTTGCGCATTGAAGAATTTGGTAGTACTTGAAGATTATAAAACTGCATTTATATCACTTTCAAAAGAAGAATTAAATGCCCATGACTTTAAAAAAGGTGATACTGAAGGTTTTGTAAATTATGGCTTATCCCTAGAAGGAATTGTGTTTGCAGTCATTTTTATTGAAGACTTACAAGATAATTTTATAAAGCTTTCATTGCGATCAAAAGGAGATTTTTCTGTAAATCAATTTGCTCGCAACCATTTTAATGGAGGCGGCCATGATAACGCAGCAGGTGGTCGAAGTGATCACACTATGGAAGCAACTATTGAAAAGTTTAAAGCCATTTTACCTGATTATAAAACCCAATTATACGAGGCCTATGAAGACTAGATTGATTGTTTTTATAATCATGGTTGCGCTAACACTCTCATGTAGTAAGCCTATTCCAAGAAAGCCAATTTCAATATCAAGTGGATCTTTTTTGAAGGAGTCCGTTGAACGAAATAAAAAGTTAGTGGCTAAAGAAGAAGCCCTTATTAAAAGTATCATTAAACAAGATAGTTTAAACGACTACATTGCTTCAGAGAATGGATATTGGTATTATTATAAAACGAAAAGTAATGTGGTTTCCAAACTACCAACATTCGGGGATAAAGTAACCTTTGATTACGAACTGCGTAGCTTAAATAACGAAGTGATTTATTCGAAGGAAGAACTTGGTCAGCAAGAATATTATGTTGATAAACAAAATATCATAGAAGGATTGCGAAGTGGCATTAAGCTGATGAAAGCTAATGAAGAAATTATATTTCTATTTCCTTCAAACCAAGTATACGGCTATCATGGAGACAATAAGAAAATAACTACGAACACTCCTGTGAAAGCAATTGTAAGTGTACATAGTATTGAACAGGAAAAAACTGAATAAAAACCAAATTTTAATATTACATAAATGAAAACAGTAAACCATATTATTCTATTAGTAGCCTTATTGGTTGTAGGATGCAAATCGGCCAAATATCAAGATCTTGATGATGGTTTGTACGCTGACATGCAAACTACTAAAGGTGACATTCTTTTGAAATTAGAATACCAAAAAGTACCTAAAACAGTGGCTAATTTTGTTTCACTGGCTGAGGGAAATAATCCTGCTGTAGCCGATAAGTTTAAAGGAAAACCCTTTTACGACAGCTTAACATTTCATAGGGTTATGAAAGACTTTATGATACAAGGTGGTGACCCTAACGGTAATGGCTCTGGTAACCCGGGATACCGATTCGGAGATGAATTTCACCCTGACTTAAAACACGGCGGCAAAGGAGTGTTATCAATGGCTAATGGCGGTCCCGACAGCAATGGGAGTCAATTTTTTATAACACACAAGGCAACTCCTTGGCTAGATAACGTTCATACTGTTTTTGGTGAGGTTGTTAAGGGTATTGCTGTTGTAGACAGTATTGCTGCAACAGAGGTAAGCAATACGAAACCTACAACCCCTATGGTAATAAACAAAGTAGAGATCATTAAGGTTGGTAGTGATGCTAAAAACTTTGATGCGGCTGAAGTTTTTACCCAAGCCTTAGAAGATGAGAAAAAAGAAAAGGAGGCGGTCGCAGCGAAAATCACAAAGGCAAAATCTGATTTTTTAGCTACCCTTGCTAAGCAAGAAAAAACCGCAAAAACATTCCCTTCTGGTCTAAAAGTAGTCTCACTTGTCAACGGTGGGGGCGAAAAACCTAAAGTAGGTGGGCCACGAGTAATGGTTAACTACGTGGGTTGGTTAGCTAAAGACGCTACCCTTTTTGATACTAACGTTACTGAAGCTGCTGAAGAATTTGGCGTTGCAAAACAGATTAGACATCCAATGACTCCGTTCCCAATGGAATATAGTCCTGAAGCACAGTTAGCTGCTGGATTTAGAGAAGCGTTATTATCGATGAAGGTCGGTGATAAAGTTCGCGCGATTATTCCACCACATTTAGGATACGGCGATAACAACTACGGCCCTATACCAGGTGGATCGACTTTAGTTTTCGATCTGGAAATTCTCGGATTCGAAAATGAGCCAGAATAACATTTAGTTTGCAACACAAATAAAAAAGGTGCTGAAATAGCACCTTTTTTAATGTTTATTTTCCAGGAATATTCTTTAAAATCTCTAGCACAAACTTCCAGTACTTTTTAACTGAAGAAATGCTTGCCCGTTCATCAGGTGAATGCGCACCTTTAATAGTTGGTCCGAAAGACACCATATCCATATCCGGGTAGTTTTGGCCTAAAATACCACATTCCAAGCCCGCATGACAAGCAGCAACATTTGGTTTTTCTCCATTAAGTTCTTCATAAAGCTTCGACATTATTTTTAGTATTGGAGAGTTCATATTGGGTGTCCACCCTGGATAGTCCCCAGAAAATTCAACCTCGCACCCAACTAATTCAAAAGTTGCTCTTAGACTATTTGCCAAATCGATTTTCGAGCTTTCAACCGATGATCTTGTCAAACATCCTATTTGAATAGCACCTTTGTTTATCTGGACTCTTGCTATATTATTACTAGTTTCAACTAGGTCCGGTATATCAGCACTCATTCGATACACTCCATTTTGGGCTGCATATAGCGCTTTGATGATACCCTCTTGAATACCGAGTTCCATTACTTGGTCTGTAGCATCGTTTTCTTCCAATACAATTTCTAACTCGGGTTCCATCGCCTGAAGTTCTTTTTTAATCTGATCAGCCTGTTGTTTCATCTCAAATTGGAAAGAAGACCGATGCATTTTATCAACAACTACCAAAGCAACAGCTTCTCTAGGAATGGCGTTGCGTAAGCTACCGCCATCAAATGACTGAACTCGCAATCCGAAATTCTCAAAACCATCAAATAATAAGCGAGTCATGATCTTGTTTGCATTGCCAAGCCCTTTATGAATATCCATCCCAGAATGACCTCCTTGCAAACCTTTAACTGTTATCTTAAAACCAATGGTGTTTTCGGGTTTTTCTTCAGTCTCATAATCTTTTGTTGCTGTTACATCAATACCGCCTGCACAGCCTACACCTATTTCATCATCTTCTTCTGTATCTAGATTAAGTAGGATCTCACCGTTTAACAAACCTCCTTTTAATTCAAAAGCACCTGTCATCCCTGTTTCTTCATCAATAGTAAACAACGCTTCAATAGCCGGATGCTCAATATCGGCACTCTCTAAAACTGCCATAATAGTTGCGACACCCAAGCCATTGTCTGCACCTAAGGTCGTCCCTCTCGCTTTCACCCAATCACCTTCAATAAACATATCGATCCCTTGCGTATCAAAATCGAATATAGTATCATTATTTTTTTGATGTACCATATCCAAATGCGATTGCATGACCACCATTTTCCTATCATCCATACCAGGGGTAGCCGGTTTGCGTATGATTACATTTCCAGCATGGTCGACTACTGTTTCAAGCTTCAACTGTTCCCCAAAATTTTTAATAAAAGCAATAACGCGTTCCTCTTTTTTGGAAGCACGTGGGACAGCATTTAATTTTGAAAAATTGCTCCATATTTCTGTGGGTTCTAGTTGTATTATTTCAGAATTCATATTTTTATGCTTTGCTAACTTTAATATACCGAGTTGCAAAAATATTGAATACGCCCTCATAAATCGATAAAAACCTATTTTAGCTACATGCAAAAAAAGACCAAGATCATTATTGCGCTATCTATTATTCCGCAAGTGATCATTGTGAAAACATTAGCTCGTTTCCCTGAATTTGTAGAAAAGTACTACAGCCAAGGCCTTTATCCATTCATCTCTAAGCTGTTTCGATATTTGCTTGGTTGGCTTCCTTTCTCTTTTGGTGATATATTATATGCGCTTGCCATCGTAATGATTGTTCGATTTTTGATCAAAAATGGCAAGAAATTCTTTTCGTCAACTCGGGCATTTTTTACTGATGTATTTGTTGGAGTGTCATTAGTTTATTTCATTTTTCATTTGCTTTGGGGAATGAATTATTACAGACTTCCTCTGTATAAATCATTGGGAATTAGCCCCCAATACACTACCGAAGAATTATTGGCTTTTACCGATATTTTGATCGAAAAGAATAATACCCTGCATACAAGTATTACCAAAAATGATACGATTCCTGTTAAGATTCCGCATTCCTTATCTGAAGTGTTTAAAAAAACTCCCGAAGGCTATGCTGTTTTAAGTAAGAAATATCCACAGCTTGAATACAAACCTAAGAGTATAAAAAAATCATTATTTAGTTACCCCTTAACGTACATGGGATTTAGTGGATATTTAAATCCATTCACTCAAGAAGGTCATGTAGATTATATGATACCGGGACATAAGTTTCCGACAACCAGTTGTCATGAAGAAGCCCACCAACTAGGATATAGTGCAGAAAACGAAGCAAACTTCTTAGGTTATTTGGCGTCGATTAATAATAAGGATCAATATTTTAAATACTCAGGTTATACTTTTGCCTTAAGGCATTGTTTGAATGAAATTAGCCGACGAGAGCCTGAACTTATTGATTCATATTTGGAAAAAGTAAATCCGGGAATTCTCAAAAACTATGAAGAGGCAAGGATGTTTTGGCGCAATCATCAAAACGTATTCGAACCGCTTTTTAAACTCACGTTTAATACCTACTTAAAAGCTAATAGCCAATCAGCCGGGATAAAGAGTTACAATCATGTAGTAGCGCTTTTGGTAAATTATTATAAAACGGAACCTTTATAGGCGATATTTTCATTGAGTTCTTCAATACACAAGTCGGTTGCTAAACGTTAAAATTCTTCATTTCGCCATCACTTTATTAAGCTTATGTTAACTTTAAGCTCGATAGATTAACAAATTCAACAACCAACCTATGAAACAAAAGCTCTTGCTGCTTAGCTTTTTGCTATGCAGTATTTCGATGTTTTCGCAAGACTACTTTCCAAAAAATGACGGAGTAAAAACTGCGAATAACAATTACACCGCATTTACCAATGCTACCATTTATGTTACACCTACTCAAGTAGTAAATAACGGTACACTCCTTATACAAAATGGAAAAGTGGTAAACGTTGGATCTTCAGTTAGTATTCCTAAAAACGCAACGATTATCAATCTTGAAGGAAAACATATTTACCCTTCTTTTATTGATATGTATAGTAGTTTTGGCATTGCCAAGCCCAAAAGAGCTAGCGGTAATGGCCGTAGTGCCCAATATCATGGAAGTCGAGAAGGTTTTTATTGGAATGATCATATTATGCCAGAAACACATGGTATATCTTCCTTTAAATTTGACAGCAAAAAAGCGGGAGAACTTGTAAAAGCTGGTTTTGGTGCTGTAAACACCCATATGGAAGATGGTATTATGAGAGGAACTAGCATGTTAGTTACCTTAAATGAGACTGATGGTGACGAAACCCGTATTTTAGATCAGGACGCCGCCAATCACCTATCGTTTAGGAAAAGTGTGGCTTCAAGACAAAGTTACCCTACCTCCATCATGGGTTCTATGGCATTGATACGCCAGGTGTATCACGATTCCAAATGGTATGCAAGTGGAAATAGTGATACGAAAGATAGGTCGTTAGAAGCTGTTGCCAAAAACATGAACTTACCGCAAATTATAGATGCAAGAAGTGCTGCGAATGCCTTAAGGGCGGATAAAATTGCAAATGAATTTGGCATCAACTATATCATTAAAGGTGGCGGTGACGAATACGCTAGTATTGATGCGATAAAAAGAACAAATGCCAGCTTTATTATTCCTATAAAGTTTCCAGCTGCCTATGATGTTAGTGACCCTTATGCTGCTTCGATGGTAGAATTAAGCCAGATGAAACATTGGAATCATGCACCCACTAATCCAAGTGTTTTGGCAAAAAATGGGATTCCCTTTGCATTAACCACTGCCGAATTAAAATCGACTAAAGATTTTAAATCGAACTTAATGAAAGCCATTAAGTATGGTTTAGATGAAACTAAAGCATTAGAAGCATTAACCACGGTCCCAGCAAGACTTCTTGGAAAAAGTAACATGATCGGTTCGCTCAACAAAGGAGCTATCGCGAACTTTTTAATCACTTCTGGAGATATTTTCAACAAAAAAACAACCCTCTATGAAAATTGGGTTCAAGGCAACAAAAATGTCGTTAATGATATGAACGTAAAAGACATTCGTGGAGATTATGATCTTAATATTGTTGGCAACACCTATAGTCTGAAACTTTCTGGAGAGTTATCAAAACTAAAATCAGAGATAAAAAAGGACACCCTTAAATTGGCTTCTAAAGTAAAATATAAAGACGGATGGCTCAACCTGTTTTATATTCCTGCGGATGAAAAAGAAGAGCGTTTTGTACGTTTAACTGCCGCTATAGGAAATTCTGACAATTTATCTGGTAACGGTACCTTGGCCAGCGGTGCGATAACTAAATGGACTGCCAATAAATCGGCAGATGCAAAAGAAGACGATACAGGAGGAAAAGATGGAAAAAGTGGCAAGCATGGAGAAAATGGTGGCGAAGGAGGTAAAGGAGGCAAAGCCGGTAAAAGTGGTGATGACGATCCTGTTTTACTACCACTTACCTATCCTAACAACGCATTTGGTTTTAAAACAAAACCTACTGCTGAAAACCTATTATTTAAAAATGCAACTGTATGGACTAATGAATCAGAAGGCATCATGCAGAATGCTGATGTTTTGGTAAAAAATGGCCGTATTGCCAAGGTTGGAAAAAACCTTAGCGATCCTAGTGCAAAAGTAATAGATGCTACCGGAAAGCACTTAACATCTGGAGTTATTGATGAGCACAGTCACATTGCTGCAGCATCTATTAATGAAGCAGGACACAATAACTCTGCTGAAGTTACTATTGAAGATGTTGTGGAAGCTGATGACATTGGAATTTATAGAAACTTATCCGGAGGTGTTACCACCATTCAAATATTACATGGGTCGGCTAACCCAATTGGTGGGCGTTCTGCAATCATAAAGCTTAAATGGGGTGAAGATGCAGACGGTTTGCTATTTAAAGGTGCTCCTAAATACATAAAATTCGCGTTAGGGGAAAATGTTAAGCAAAGTAACTGGAATAGCTTTTCTCGATTCCCACAGACACGTATGGGTGTTGAACAGGTCTTTGTAGATAACTTTACTAGAGCAAGAGAATATGAAGCCGAATGGAAAGCGTATAATAGCCTTTCTAAAAAATCGAAATCGAGAGCTAAGGCACCACGCTATGATATTGAAATGGAAACCATGGTCGAAATTCTAAATAAAGAACGATTCATCTCATGCCATTCCTATGTACAATCTGAAATTAATATGTTAATGAAGGTAGCAGAGCAATTTGATTTTAGAATACAAACATTTACGCATATTTTGGAAGGCTATAAGGTAGCTGATAAAATGAAAGAGCACGGTGTTGGCGGTTCTACCTTCTCAGATTGGTGGGCTTATAAGTACGAAGTAAACGATGCTATACCATACAACGGGGCCATTATGAATAGTGTAGGCGTTTTAACGGCATTTAATTCCGATGATGCTGAAATGTCTAGAAGATTAAACCAGGAAGCTGCAAAGGCTATAAAATACGGTGGCGTTTCTGAGGAAGAAGCATGGAAGTTTGTTACCCTTAATCCTGCTAAAATGTTGCAAATAGATGATAAAGTTGGGAGTATTAAAGTAGGCAAACATGCTGATCTTGTGTTATGGAGTGATCATCCGATGTCTATCTATGCAAAAGCAGAAAAAACCATCATTGAAGGGGTAACCTATTTCGATTCGGGTCGAGACCAGCAACTAAATAAGGATATTGCAAAAGAGCGTAATATGCTTATTAATATGATGCTGAAAGCAAAAAATAGTGGAATGAAAACGCAGCCTCCTAAGAAAATAGTGAAGGAAGATTTTCACTGTGATACTGTCGAACAATTTTAATACGAAGCAAGATGAAAAATTTATATAAAAGCTTATTAGTCTCGATGTTTGCAGTATCAGCGGTTGTTGCCCAGCAAACTCCGGCATCGAAGCAAAACGAAACAATAACCATTACCGGTGCCACAGCGCACATAGGCAATGGTCAGGTTATAGAGAACAGCATAATCGTTTTTAAAGAGGGTACATTAACCTATGTTGGCACCCAGTCGCAAAATACTGGAGGTAAAACAATTGATGCAAGTGGTAAGCATGTTTACCCTGGATTTATTGTACCTAATGCCTCTTTGGGTTTATCAGAAATCGATGCTGTAAGACCCACCCGTGATTTTGACGAAATAGGCGAAATCATCCCCCATGTAAAAGCAAAAATAGCTTATAATGCTGAATCAAAAGTGGTAGAAAGTATGCGCCCTAATGGTGTATTGTTAGCTCAAATAACCCCTCGTGGTGGTACAATTTCAGGAACATCGTCGGTAATGCAGCTAGATGCCTGGAACTGGGAAGACGCGGTTGTAAAAGCAGATGATGGGATTCATTTGAACTGGCCAAGCAGCTTCACCTATGGACGCTGGTGGCTTGGAGAAGAGCCAGGAGCTAAGCCCGACAAAAAATACATGGATAATGTTGGCAAGATCAAGAACTTTATGCTGGAAGCAAAAGCCTACTTAAATGGCGAACAGTCTAAAAAGAACCTACCTTATGACGCTGTAAAAGGCTTGTATAATGGTTCTCAAAAACTCTTTGTTCACACAAGCGGTAAAAAGGAGATTGTAGATGCCATAAACTTTGCCACTTCACAAGGGATTAAAATGGTGCTTGTTCATGGCGACCAAGCGCATTTGGTAGCTGATGAGCTGGTAAAACACAAGATTCCAGTTGTTTTAGATCGGTCACACCGTAATCCAAATATGGATGACGAAGATGTTCGGTTAGCCTATAAAATGGCAAAAATACTCATTGATAAGGGTATCATGGTCACAATAGGAATGGAAGGACAAATGGAACGCATGAATACACGAAATATTCCATTTTATGCTGGCACCTATGCGGCATACGGTGTACCTAAAGAAGAAGCTGTAAAAATGATTACACTCAATGCGGCAAAAGTACTTGGTATTGATACTGATTTTGGAAGTCTTGAAGTGGGAAAAAGTGCTACCCTGTTTATTAGTGAAGGTGATGCCTTAGACATGCGTACTAACTTAATTAGTCATGCATTTATTCAAGGTCGTGAATTAAGTTTAGAAACACATCAAACCAAATTGTGGAAACGCTACATGAACAAATATCATGGAAGTGGTAAATAATAAATTCTGATTTAAAAAGAAACAAGCGGCTTGATAAGGATTTATCCTTTTCAGGCCACTTGTTTTTGCAAACTAGTATTATGGTACCTCTAGATTGTAAAAAATCCGGAGGTTATTCTAAAAACAAATGCTAAAAAACCCAAAGCAATCATTCCTAAAGCGAACCAGGTTAAGGACTTTAATACAACCAACTGTATAAACTGTATCTTTTTGAACGCTTGAGCGTACAGGTCTCTAAAAAGTAAAATTGTTGTCATAATCTATTGTATTTATTGTTGTTATAGTGTCTATTAAAATACAATAGGTCATTGGCTGGTCAAAGATGCAATCTCTTTATAGCCTAACAAAGTGAAAACAAAAAATAATCGACGAGCTTAAGTATAAAAGCTCCTAAAAGATATAAATGTTAAAATTTTAACATTCTATTTTAAGATTTCATTAACATATTTTTGATTTTATCAAAGTTAAGATTATCAAGTATAAAACACTGATTAACAGGTTTTTGATATTAGCAAAAGTGCAGTGCTGCTTAACATTTACAGCAATCGGAGTACATGTTAACATACAATATATAAGAACGAACTCTTACTTTGAAGCAAACAGTTTCACATCTTCTTCAGAGACTTCTGTACCGCCTAAAATTATAAGTCGTTCGATAACATTACGTAACTCACGAATATTACCGGTCCAATCGTAATCTTGTAATTTTTTAACAGCCTTATCGCTGAAATTTTTATGAGCCACTCCCTGTTCTTCCGCAATTTTTTTAGAAAAATGATCAACGAGTAAAGGAATATCATCTCTGCGATCGTTAAGAGCAGGTACTTTAATTAAAATAACTGCCAATCGATGATATAAATCTTCTCTAAATCGACCTTCGTCAATTTCTTTTTTAAGATCCTTATTGGTAGCAGCGACCACTCGAACATCAACTTTAATATCTTTATCACTACCCACGCGTTGTACCCTACTTTCTTGAAGTGCGCGTAATACTTTTGCCTGAGCCGACAAGCTCATGTCACCTATTTCATCTAAAAAAATTGTTCCTCCATTAGCTGCTTCAAACTTCCCCGCCCGATCTTTATTTGCAGATGTAAACGCTCCTTTTACGTGCCCAAAAAGCTCACTTTCTATTAATTCAGAAGGAATAGCTGCACAATTTACCTCAATCATAGGATTTTTACTTCGCTCACTTTTTTCATGTAGCCAATGTGCCACCAGCTCTTTTCCGGTTCCGTTAGGTCCCGTAATAAGTACCCGAGCGTCTGTGGTTGCAACCTTCTCGATCATTTCTTTGATATGAGCAATCTCCTTTGACTCCCCTATCATTTCATATTTCTTACCTACCTTTTTCTTGAGCCTTTTATTCTCTACTACCAGTTCTTTTTTATCAAGTGCATTACGTACGGTATTCAATAACCTGTTTAAATCTGGTGGTTTCGATATATAATCAAACGCACCTAAACGCATCGTATTTACTGCAGTATCAAGATCACCATGACCCGAAATCATGACAAAAGGGATTTCAGGTTTTATTTTCTTAGTAGCTTCTAAAACCTCAACACCATCCATTTTTGGCATTTTAATATCGCACAAAACCAGATCAAAATCCTCCTTTTTGATCATATCAATGCCTGCCAAACCATCTTCAGCTTCTAATACTTTATAGGAGTCGCTTTCTTCACTTAATATCTTGACCAATACGCGCCGTATTGCCGCCTCATCTTCTATGACTAATATTTTTGACATAACTTGTTTTTATTTTCTTATCACTATAAATCTTCAGCTGACTGATTTGCCTGGAATACATGAACTTCCCTTTGCGGAAATGGAATACTAATACCATGCTCCCTAAATTTTTTATCGATTTCAAAACG
Source organism: Spongiivirga sp. MCCC 1A20706 (assembly GCF_046524175.1). Taxonomy (NCBI): domain Bacteria; kingdom Pseudomonadati; phylum Bacteroidota; class Flavobacteriia; order Flavobacteriales; family Flavobacteriaceae; genus Spongiivirga; species Spongiivirga sp. MCCC 1A20706. The sequence continues at coordinate 141,785 of NZ_JBEFZF010000004.1, read as the reverse complement.
CATATCACTTTTGGGGATTCCGGCTATAAAACTATCATCCATGCTAAAAATAAGCTTAAAATTTAGTGCACTATCGCCAAAATCAGTAAAAAGCACTAACGGCTCAGGCACTTTTCTGACCTTGGGATGTGCAAGAGCAACATCTATTAGTATTTGTTTTACCAATTCAGTATCACTGCCATATGCAACGCCAACTGAAATATTCTCACGGGTTAGCGACCCGTTTTCTGTCCAGTTATATAGTATTGAAGTTAGATATTTATGATTTGGAATAATTAAGACCTTATTATCTATTGTCACAGCTCGCGTAGTGCGTAAGTTTATTTTTTCAACCCGACCTACTTTACCATCCAACTCTATAATATCACCTACATGTACCGTTTGATCCAGAAGAATAAATATTCCAGAAATAATGTCTTGAAAAAACGTTTGTAACGCTAAACCAACACCAACTAATAGTGCAGCAGATGCTGCAAATACGGCTGTTACATTAAAACCAGTGTTATCTAAGGTTATAAGTATAACTGCTATATAAATAAAATACTTAATGAATGAGAAAAAGCCTGCAAACTTTAGCTTATCTTCTTCCGGCAGTTTTCTGGTCACCACTTTTCGAACCAACTTTAACACATACGTTGTAACGACAAAAACGAGTATTACAATCAGTATCTGAAGTACTGATATATGTATTTTTTCACTGAGGTATATTTGATGACTTAAAAAGTCGAAAACTTTATCCCAAGTTGATTTAGTCGTTTCTAGAATATCTTCGGTCTTACTCTGAAACATATGCTAATATTTTAACCATTTATAGAGTTCTTTATAGCTAACCTTCTTGCCATGCATTAATATTCCTGTTCTATATATTTTTGCTGCGAGCCATACTATAAAGATAAAGGTTAGTACTAATAATACGATCGATAACACCAATTGCCACCAAGGTACACCGCCTAAAGGATAACGCATGAGCATCACAATAGGAGAAGTTAAGGGAAACAATGAAAATGATACCGCTATTGGTCCATCAGGATTATCAAACACCGAAAAACCACCAACATAAACAGCCAATATCAACGGCACTATTACAGGATAAACAAATTGCTGTGTGTCGGTTTCATTATCAACGGCACTACCAATTGCGGCATAAATTGAACTATAAATAAGATAACCTAAAACAAAATAGACAACAAACAATCCCAATAAGCTTATCCAAGGAATCGTCATCAACTCTTTGAGGTATAAACTTACTTGCGATGCATCACTTGGAGAGATAGATGCGACTTCCATAGACTTTGTCATCGCTGGGTTGGCCGATGACAACTCGTTCATGTTAATACCCAAAAAATAAGTAAGTATTGTAAGGACTGTAAAACCCAGTACCACCCAGATCATAAACTGAAATACTCCTGCCAACGAATTTCCAATTATCTTACCCATCATTAGTTGAAATGGCTTCACTGACGAAATAATTACTTCAACTATACGACTTGTTTTTTCTTCTATTACACTGCGCATGACAAAGGAACCGTAAATCACTATGAACATCATAATTAAATAGCCGAAAGCACTACCTATAAATGCTTTTAACTCATTTATTCCCTTAAGATTCTTGCTCCCTGAAAAGCTCTTTGTGTTTAGATCAAAATCATCGTCAATCTTAGTAAGTGCATCTTTTGAAATGCCATAGTTCGCTAATTGAAGTTGTCTCAACTTTCGCTCAATACGCTGTTCTATATTACCCAGTACCGCAACACTAGGGGAACTAGAAGAGTAAAACTCAATTTCCTCTTCCAAACGATCTAAAGCAGTTTCGTCCGGAATAAATAAAAAGCCGCTAGCCCCCATCCGAAAGCTACTATCTTTCGCCTGACTAAAATTTAGTTTTCTAAAATGTAAAAAAGAAATCGTCTCACTTTTTTCGAGCTCAGTAAGAAACAAACCACTTTGATCAAGTACGGTAATTAACTTTTTATCTTCATTATTAATACTTGTTAAATATACAATTAGCGCTACGGTACCCGCAAAAAGGATCGGGCTTACAAAGGTCATAACGACAAAAGCGCGATTCCGTACCTTCGCTAAAAACTCTCTTTTAACAATCAGACTTAACTTACTCATTATTCTCTTTACTTACTGATTGCACAAAAATATCATTGACGCTTGGCACCTTTTCAACAAAATGGGTAAGGGTACCCTTGTTATTTAAGTATTGTACTAGATAGTTAGCCGTTTTATCTTTATCTAAATGAATATTTAACTTTAACTCATCACCAATAGTCCTAAAATGCGCATCGCTAATTTTGAAATCTTTCTGAATTTGATTTAATAGACCTTTATTATTAGCCGTCTCAAGTGCCACTTCGAATGTGTTCGATCTATATTCACGTTTAATATCTATTAACTTGCCATCTAGTATTTTTTCAGATTTATCAATTAATGCTATATGATCACATAACTCTTCAACCGATTCCATTCTATGGGTAGAAAAAATGACTGTTGCCCCATCGTCTCTTAGTTGTAATATTTCGTCTTTAATTTGGTTTGCATTAACAGGATCGAACCCAGAAAAGGGTTCATCAAAAATTAAGAGCTTCGGATTGTGGAGTACCGTGACCACAAACTGAATTTTTTGGGCCATCCCTTTGGAAAGTTCATTCAATTTTTTGTTCCACCAATGATCAATATGCAATCGATCAAACCAATATTTTAGTTGTGCTTTGGCCTTACTTTTAGATAAGCCTTTCAAACGAGCTAAATAAATTGCTTGCTCACCAACTTTCATATTCTTATACAATCCTCGTTCTTCAGGTAAATATCCTATTTGTCTAACGTGCTCAGGTCGTGAGTGTTCACCATTTAAAAAAAGTGAACCTTCATCGGGTAATGTAATTTGATTTATGATGCGAATAAGGCTTGTTTTTCCTGCTCCATTAGGTCCAAGCAAGCCAAAAATACTTCCTCTTGGAACGCTAATAGAAACCTTATTTAAAGCTGTATAATCTCCGTATTTTTTAGTGATATTGTTGGCAACCAACAAATGTTCAGAGGATGGTGTATGCATGGATTCAAAGATATTCAAATGACACGAAAACAACTGATTTGTTTTTGTTTTATTTGTGTGTCACATTTAACTTAATGGTAGAAACAAAGTGATTTGAATTCATCGATTTTTCAAAATAACTTCATTTTGTTTAACTTTTAAACAACTAACAATAGACAACAAAAAAGAAAAGATACTAACGATAAACAAAACCCACCCTTAGATAAAAGCACTAAGGATGGGAAAAAATTGCTATGAAAAAGAAAAAATTAGCACTATAAAGATATAGCACTAGTATCCAAAGATAACTTTTTTTTGTTAAACAAAAAAGTTATGAAAACATATCTTTTACTTTTTCAAAAAACGATTTATCACTTTTTAATGGGCTCGGTTCGAAGTTTTCATCTCCTTGCATTTTCTCAAAAAATGCCTTTTGTTCTTTCGATAAATTTTGTGGAGTCCAAATATTAATATGCACTAAAAGATCTCCACTTCCATAGCCATTAATACTTGGGATACCCTTACTGCGGAGTCTCAAAATCTTACCAGATTGAATACCCGGTTCTAACTTAATACGGACTTTTCCAGTTACGGTATCAATTTCTTTGCTTGCCCCTAAAATTGCTTCAGGAATACTTGCATAAAGATCATAGTGTAAATTATCGCCTTCACGCTTTAATGTATCGTGCTCTAATTCTTGTATTGCTACCAAAAGATCACCAGAAATCCCATTACCAGGGGCTTCGTTACCCTTTCCGGCAACTTTTAACTGCATCCCATCAACAACTCCGGCTGGAATTGGTATTGTTACTGTTTCTTCCTCGGTGATTAAACCATTAGCATCAGCACCAGAAGGTCTATTGTCGATAGACTGCCCTGCACCTCCGCAAGTATTACAAGTAGTTGCGGTTTGCATCCTACCAAGAATGGTATTGGTAATTCGCGTAACTTGACCGCTTCCATTACAGGTACTACATGTTTTATAAGTGACACCTGCAGCCTGTTTTTTACGCTTAATAGTAATCTTTTTCTCTACACCATTTGCAATCTCTTCTAATGTCAGTTTCACGCGTATGCGTAAGTTACTACCTTTTACTCGACGCTGACCGCCACCACCAAAGCCACCGAATCCGCTAAAACCGCCACCAAAGATATCTCCAAACTGACTGAATATGTCTTCCATATTCATTCCGCCGCCACCAAAACCTCCAGCTCCACCTTCAAAAGCTGCATGCCCAAATTGGTCATATCTTGCCTTTTTCTGTTCATCACCAAGTATCTCGTAGGCTTCAGCTGCTTTTTTGAACATTTCCTCAGCCTTAGGGTCATCAGGATTCTTATCTGGGTGAAATTCTATTGCTTTTTTGCGATATGCTTTTTTTATTTCTGCCTGCGATGCATTTTTACTAACACCTAATATTTCGTAATAATCTTGTTTCACAATACTGTTTTTAAAATAATTAGGGTGTTTTATTGGCCTGTTACCACTTTAGGAAAACGAATAATCTTATCTCCAAGTTGATACCCTTTTTCAATGACATCAACAATTTTTCCCTTCATATCATCTGTCGGAGCAGGAATTTGAGTAATCGCTTCGTGATATTCGGCATCAAAAGCATCGCCAGCATTCACTTCCATCTCGGTTAGCCCTTTAGATTTTAGTGTTTCTTTACACTTGTTGCTAATTAATTCAACCCCTTTTACAAGTTCCTTATCTCCCGACTTCGATATTTCATTAAGTGCACGATCAAAATCGTCTAAAACAGGTAACATGGCCACCATTATATCCTGACCAGCAGTTTTGAAAAGCTCAATACGTTCTTTTGCTGTGCGTTTTTTAAAGTTTTCAAACTCGGCAAATAATCGAAGAAACTTGTCTTTTTCTTTTGCTAAATCTTGCTCAAGCTTCTCTTCTTTGCTAAGCGTCTCTTCCTGTTCATTTACAACATCGTCTTGTTCCGGAGTCATCGTTTCTTGTACCTGGTCTTCCACTTTGCTATCTTTTTCTTCCTTTTTGTTCTTTGTTGCCATAGAATTTTAAAACACTTTTTTATGGGTGCGCAAAAGTACTGCCAATTCTACAAAAATGTCAAAATGTCACAGAAAAATTATAGGAAAACGTCTAATTAGCACTTAAAGCAAATTAGATAAGGCTTTAGGTAAGTTGATATACTTAAAATGAAACCCGACTGATTCTATTTTTTTACTACTTACTCGTTGACTCATAAAAACCAGTGTGTGCATTTCTCCTAGCACCAATTTCATGACAAAACGAGGAATATTAGGCAGAAAAACTGGGGCTTTTAATTGGTTACCAATAGCTTTTACCATTCGCTTGTTAGTAACCGGATTCGGTGCCACCCCATTAAAAACACCCACAATTTCCTTTTCAATTAAAAACAAGAACATATCGGTCAAGTCATCAATATGAATCCATGATTGCCATTGTTTTCCCGAACCAAAAGGGGCACCTACAAAATATTTAATTGGTGGCACCATCTTTTGAAGAGCCCCTCCCTTTTTAGCTAAAACAATGCCAATTCTTATTTTAGAAACCTGAACACCTAAAGACTGGATGCTGTCTATAGCCGCTTCCCATTGCTCGGTAACTTTTGCCAGAAAACTTGTCCCAGCCTTGGAATAATCTTCTGTATAGTATTCGGTTTCAGAATCGGGATAAAATCCGATAGCAGATGCTGACACCAAATGCTTTATCGTATGATCTTTAACCTTTGAAAGCCCTTGTTTTAACGTTCTAAGTGTGTCTATTCGGCTGTTCAATATCTCTTTCTTGTAACTTTCAGTCCATCTTTTTGAAACCGAGGCACCCGCTAGATTTATAATTGCATCACAACCTTCAAAGCATTTTATGTCTATCTCATTTTCCGAAGGATTCCATAAAAATCCTTTGTAAAATGCCGTTTCCTCTAGCTTTGAAGTGTTTGTGGTAAGATAATTTATTGCAATACTTTGCTCTAGGCACTTTTTAACAAGCGCCTTACCTATTAACCCGGTTGCTCCCGTAATTAAAAGTCGCATACTATCATTTTTACCAAAGTTACACCTTATTACAGAGTTATTTCTTGGTTTTATATTGGGTTTAACACCTTAAATTTTGATTGCGCGCAGCATTTCACGCTTTCCTGGTGGGCCCGGGAGTCGTTCAACTTCAAAACCAACTGATTGCATGGCTCTGCGCACACTTCCTTTAGCAGAATAGGTAACCAATATCCCTGATGATTTCATCGCACTATGCACTATTTTGAAAACCTCTTCCGTCCATAATTCAGGCTGAACCCTTGCACCAAAGGCGTCAAAATAAACCAAATCAAACTCATTTATTTGATCAATTTCAAAAAAGTCTTTTTGTTGTTTTACCAATAAGAAATTATCAGAAATATCCAAAACCTCATCCCATTTTGATCCGTGTATTTGATCAAAATAATCAGAAAATTGTTGAGCTTCTAATTCTGCTACATAATTAAGTTGACCAACTTCATTTAACTCAACCGGAAACTTCTCTACGCCGACATAATTAATTTGCAATTTACGCTTATGACTCTCGATAAGTGTTATTAGTGCATTAAGGCCAGTACCAAAACCAATCTCAAGGATATCAATTTTAGTTTTGGTACAATGGTCGAGTCCGCTTTTTATAAAAACATGATACGCTTCTTGAATGGCCCCATGTTTCGAATGATACTGCTCATTCCAATCTTCCAAATGAATGGTATGCGAACCATCGGCTGTTTGAATGATCTTTCGTTTCACTCTATTTTTCAAGCAAAACACCATCAGCCACAAACGAATATGTTAGCTCTGGTTGTGTAATAGCGGCAATTTCTTCCTCTGACTTGCCAGCATCTTTAGCGTAATGTTTTAAATCTTCTACACTTGTTTTATTAACAAATGCCTTACCATTTACAATTACATTTCCTTTTGCATCAAGTGGCATAAAAAAGCCATAATCCTTAAATCGTACCATGGTTTCTTTACCGTCACCCATATCTAAACGCATCCAACAACCTTTCTTAGCGCATACGCTATTAATTGGAGCCTTGAAGGTTGCATCTATGGTATCGTTTTCAGCCAAGGCCTCATATTTTTCTAACATAGAAGCTGTTTCAGTATATCTGGCATTTTCAATTTCTTTACCGAAACTCTCGTATTCTTTTTTACAAGATATCAGTGCAGTTATCATTATAACCAGCCCAAATATGTTCGTTACTTTCAGTTTATTCATGATTACCCTATTTTGTGTTTCATATTTTACAAAATAACGGTTTTTTTAGAGTTTTTGAAATCAACTAGATTGATTTAATCTGTAACTTTGTCAAAATTTTTCGTGATGAAGAGCACAGCCTTAACCGCCGTACAGATAGAAAAAGCAACAACTTCAAGAATAAGACAGGTAGACTTTGAAAATCTTGATTTTGGAAAAGTATTTACTGATCATATGTTTGTCTGTGAATTTAAGAATGGAAGTTGGCAAACCCCTACTATTAAACCGTATCAAGCGATCAGTCTTTTTCCTTCGGCAAGTGTTTTTCATTATGGACAAGCTGTTTTTGAAGGAATGAAAGCCTATAAAGATGATAATGGAAAAATCTTAATGTTTAGGCCTGAAGACAATTTAGATCGCATTAACAAATCTGCTAAGAGGATGGCAATTCCAGAATTCCCAAAAGAATTCTTCTTTGACGGTTTAGAATCACTTTTAAAACTGGATAATGAATGGATAAAACCAGGAATAGGAAACAGTTTATATATACGACCTTTTGTAATTGCCACTGAGGCTGGTGTTAGAGCTTCTGCAGCAAAAGAATATATGTTTTTCATTATATGCTCACCTGCACAATCGTATTATGGTGGTGAAGTTAGATTAAAAATAGAGGAAGAATTTTCACGTGCGGCACCTGGTGGTTTTGGTTATGCAAAGGCAGCTGGAAATTATGGTGGGCAGTTCTACCCAACACAATTAGCTGCTGAGCAAGGTTTTCAACAAATTATCTGGACGGATGCCAAGAATCACGAGTATATAGAAGAAGCAGGGACAATGAACTTGTTTTTCCGCATTAATGATACTTTAGTAACTGGACCAACTAGTGACACCATATTAGATGGTATTACCCGTAAAAGCTTAATTGAGTTGGCAAAATATCACAATATTAAGGTTGAAGAACGACCTGTCAAAGTAAATGAAGTGGTAGAAGCTGCAAAAGATGGTTCGTTAAAAGAAATGTTTGGTGCCGGTACTGCCGCGGTGATAAACCCTGTTAAAGGATTTGGCTTTAGAGGAGAACGTTTTGAATTAGAGAATGTAACGAACTCGTATGCCAGCTTGTTTAAAAAAGAACTTACTAATATTCAATACAATGTAACTGCAGATCCTTTTGGATGGCGATATGTTGTTGAATAGAACAAAACACTTTTTATGAAAATAGGCAGTTAAATTAACTGCCTATTTTATTTCCAGATGTTTAAGATTCCAATATCGCCTTTATATTTGGTTTAAAGTAATTAGGCCCCTTTAACACCTTGCCATCTTCTCGGTATATAGGCTTTCCATCGGCACCCAACTTACTCATGTTACTACGTTGTATTTCTTCAAATACTTCCTCTATTTTATGCTGCATACCGTGTTCTAATATGGTACCGCAAAGTATATACAGCATATCACCCAGTGCATCGGCTACTTCAACCAGATCATTATCTTTTGCAGCTTCTAAATATTCTTCGTTTTCTTCAGCCATGAGATTAAATCTCAGCTTTAACTTATCCTCTCCAAGGTTAGCAATTGGCTCATGTTTTACTCCTAAACCAAAGGACTCATGAAATAGTTGAACGGCAGTTAATTTTCGCTTCATATATTAAAGTGTAATAGGTAATTTTGCATAAAAATAAACATATGCTCAGTACAGGTCAATTAATATTTGCCGGTATTTTCGTCATTGCTTTCACAGCCATTATCATCTTTAGTTACCGTAAAGATTTAAAGATGCACAAAAGTTATTTTAAAGGCGGCGTGATTCCAATTATTATTGGGTTTCTCGTTTTTATAGCTGTTCTACTATTGATCAAATTTTATGTGAAGTAGCCTATTTCTCACAATCTATTATAAGATTAACTACCATAAAAATCGTTATCTTAGCGTTAACATCCACCAATACGACCATTTTTTATGAAAATCATAAAATACCTTTTCTTCTTAATCATCATAGGACTTATCGGACTTCTTGTTTATGCTGGAACCAAAGATGGAAGTTACCAAGTTGTTGAAAGTAAAATGATTAATGCTCCCGCCGAAGTTATTTTCAACAATGTAAATGATTATAAAAACTGGGAAGTCTGGGGTGCATGGATGAAAGAAGACCCAAATATGAAATTGAGTTATGGCGATACTACAAGCGGTAACGGTGCTTCCTATTCATGGGAATCGGAAAAAGCAGGAAATGGAACGATGAAAACGGTATCAGTAATTAATAACGCGGAGATTGTACAAGAGATGACTTTTAAAAGCCCTATGGGAGATTCGCAAAGTAATGTTTATTGGACGTTTGAAGAACAAGATCAAGGGAGCACCAAGGTAAGTTGGGGAATAAACGGAGAACAATCGTTGCTAGAAAAAGTATTCTTCCTTTTTCAGGATCAAACAATTGAGGAAGGCATACAGCCCATGTACAAAGAAAGTCTAGCAAATCTCGATAAGATTATCACAAATGAAGTCACTGCTTACAATGTAAATGTAGAAGGTGTTGTTGAATTTGACGGAGGCTACTATATGTATATGACTACAGAAACACAAAAAGAGGCCATTTCGCAAAAAATGGCTGAGATGTTTGGTGTAATTATGAAATACATGAGTGAAAATAATATTCCTCAATCAGGTATGCCGCTTACCGTTTATAAAGAAATGAATACCGAACAAGGAACGACGATTATGTCGACAGGTATTCCAGTGGCGGAACGTGTTATTGTACCTTGGAACAATGATGTGTTATGCGGCAAATTACCAAAAGGTAAAATGATTAAGACGGTATTGACAGGCAATTACACTAATTTAGGAGAGGCATGGGAAAGCGCATATGCATATATGAATCAAAATGAACTAAAGCCGACTTGGAATAGTGAACCTTTTGAAATATATATGAATGATCCGGGTGTGGTAAAAAATCCAGCTCAATGGATTACCAACCTATACATACCTATTAAATAGCTACATATATACCATATGAAACAGTTGTTATTGGTATTTATAGGCGGTGGTATTGGTAGTGTCGCTCGCTTCATACTCGGAAAATACCTTAACAACCCTAATGACGGGATTCCGTATGGCACCTTTACTGCAAATATTATAGGCAGCCTAGTTATTGGATTAATCTTAGGTTATGCAGCTAAAAGCGACACCTTGAGCCAATCACAAATTACTTTACTAGCCACGGGTTTTTGTGGCGGATTCACCACATTCTCTACTTTCGCATACGAAAATCATGTCTTTCTTAAAAATGGTGACTTGTTTCAATTTTTCATATATACCGCCCTTAGCTTTTTAATAGGCTTTGCAGCCGTATTCTTTGGCATCTGGTTATCAAAGTTGATTTAAATCACATTTTCTCGCCTTTTTGATCACTTTACACTATATAAGGTATCTTATATAGCGGTTATATCCTCATTTTTAACAGAAAAAACGAATCCACCCTTCAATTCGTGGGTACATATTCACATTTATTTTGATTTAAATTAAAGCAACCCTAATTTTTATAGGGTTAATTTATAAAAATCATAAAAATATATGTCTAACCCCTATTTTTTTTGGGGCATGCATTCATTTAACATAGATTTGGCACCTAAATCATAAGATTAACCATATAGAACAATGAAAAAAATTGAAGCCATTATTCGCAAATCTCGCTTCGACGAAGTCAAAGAAGCACTGCACGAAGTAGAGGTCAACTTTTTTAGCTACTGGGACGTAACAGGAGTTGGAAACGAAAAAAGAGGTCACGTCTATCGAGGTGTTAGTTATAGCACTACTGATATTCAAAGAAGATACCTTTCAATCGTGGTATCTGATAGCTTTGAACAACGGACTATTGATGCCATTCTAAAATCAGCGTACACTGGCAATGTTGGTGATGGTAAGATTTTTGTCTCAGATATTAAAGAAGCTTACAGAATAAGAACTAAGGAGAACGGATCAGAATCTCTAAACTAATTGACAATCATTTAAAAAAGATATGGAAACGACAAGCAACATTTTGACGATTAATAATGTATGGATGATGATCTGTACAGCACTTGTATTTTTTATGCATCTGGGTTTTGCCTTTTTAGAAATTGGCCTTACCAGGCAAAAAAATACCATCAATATTTTATTTAAAAACGTATTTATTATATGTGTAGGTTTGCTATTATACTGCCTAGTTGGATTTAATTTAATGTACCCTTCAAGTTTTGTAGCTGGCTTTATACCCGATTATTTTTTCGACCTATTTGGGCTAAGTGCACCATTGACAGATGCGGGCTTAGATCTTACTTATAACGAAGGTTATACTTATTGGACAGACTTCCTATTTCAAGGAATGTTTGCAGCCACTGCAGCAACTATTGTATCAGGTGCGGTAGCTGAGCGTATTAAGCTACCAAGCTTTATGATCTTTACCGTATTATATGTTGGTATTATATATCCTATCGCTGGTTCTTGGAAATGGGGTGGTGGATTTTTAGATAAACTTGGCTTCTATGATTTTGCTGGTTCAACATTAGTACACTCTGTTGGAGGATGGGCTGCCTTAATTGCAGTATATTTACTGGGTGCCCGTATTGGTAAGTTCGATAGTGATGGCAAACCAAAAGCGATTCCAGGCCACAATATTCCTATAGCAGCTGCCGGTGTACTAATTCTTTGGCTAGGTTGGTTTGGTTTTAATGGTGGTTCCGTATTATCTGCGGACCCCGGGGCAACTTCGATCACCTTGGTAACAACTTGCTTAGCTGCGGCAGCAGGTGGTGTAGGGGCTTTTATTTTCAGTTCCATTTTGTATAAAAATTATGACCTTACCATGTTCCTTAATGGTATTTTAGGCGGACTTGTAGGTATCACCGCTGGTGCCGACCAAATGGCGCCAACCGATGCAATTCTCATCGGATTAATCGCCGGCGTTATTATTGTACTTGGTGTTGCACTTATCGACAAATTAAAGCTGGACGATCCTGTAGGAGCAATTGCAGTACACTTAATTTGTGGTATCTGGGGCACCTTAGCCGTTGGTATTTTTGGACAAATGGCTGGTTTTGACCAGTTCCTAGTTCAGCTAGCAGGTGTAGGTGTCTATGGGGCTTTCTGTTCAGTAAGCGCCGTACTCATATTACTTCCAATAAAGAAAACTATGGGACTTCGTGTTACTAAAGAAGAAGAGGTTCAGGGCTTGGATGTTAACGAGCATGGAATGGACTCGTACCCAGACTTTAGAATGAATCAACATTAATCAATTTAAACAACAGTAGAAGTAAAAAAAACCGGATGGTGTTGCAGCACCATCCGGCAACTAATCACTTCAAAAAACTATCAATTTACTCTTACCAGAGAGAATAATAAATAGCTAAAATTTAATTTATGAAAGCGATCATTAAAACAAATATCGTAAAAAATGTACTTGTATTAACCTGCTCACTATTTGCATTAACAATCGTTGCGCAGGAAGAAGAGGCTACAGAGAAAAAGCTTAAAATCAGCGGTAGCGTCGATGCTTATTTTCGTACCAATCTAAGCTCCACAGACCAGGAGATTGTAACCGGAGCCTCACAAGCACCACCAACATCATTTGCCAACGAAACCGGTTTTGCATTAGGTATGGCTAACTTAATTGCCAGCTACGATGGTGAAAAAACAGGTGTTGTAGCCGATCTTACTTTTGGACCACGTGGTAATCAAGCTACTGGTGGGTTTAACTTAAATCAGTTATACGCATATTGGAATGTTAGTGAAAAAACAACCTTATCTGCGGGACGTTTCAACACTTATTTAGGGTATGAAGTTATTGCGCCTGCTGCCAATTTCAACTATAGCACATCATACCTATTTTCTTACGGGCCATTCTCGCATGTAGGCTTAAAAGCTGATTTTGCACTTTCGGATGATTTTAGTTTAATGCTTGCAGCAATGAATATTACCGATGTAAACAATAATCTTACAGGCTCGTACTCTGCAGGAGCACAATTAGGTTATAAAGGTCAATATTTAAACTTTTACTATGATGACGGCACAGGTTTAGGTTTTGAAGTAGACTACACTGGTGGATTTGATGTTTCAGAAGATTTTTACCTAGGAATTAATGCAGCATACCAAGATAATGACGGAAGTGGTTTTTATGGTGCAGCATTATACCCTCAACTTAAAACATCAGAGAGTTTTGCCATCGGTTTAAGAGGTGAATACTTCGCACAGTTAGAAGATGGTGGTCCAGTATTTGGTTTTGATGATGCAACCGTATTTGCAGTTACACTTACAGGAAGCTATACCGTTGAAAATTTAATTATCAAGCCCGAACTTAGATTAGATAGCTTATCAGAAGAGGGATTTCTTGATGGAGATCTTGCACCAACTAAAAGTTTGTCGTCTTTTGGTGTAGCAGCAATCTACTCATTCTAAAAAGAGTATGAATCAATCATAATTTGGTTAATTATAGAGTTGTTAAACCACAAGCCCCTTTGGCTTGTGGTTTTTTAATGCTTATCATATGCCTTGACCCCAGCGGTAATTGCCACCTCCAAATGATTTTCAGCCGGTGGTATTGGGCACGAGTATTTCGCATTATAGACGCAATACGGATTATAGGCTTTATTAAAATTTATAATTATCCGGTCACCCTCGGGCATTTCGACATCCAAATAACGCCCACCGCCATATGAATCTGAACCGTTGGTCAAATCAGTAAATGGAATGAACAAATGGTCTGCGTACTCTGAGTCCTTTATCAAATCAATATTTTGAAAAACACTAAGTACTCTTTCTTCTCCTGCTAGTTTAAAGTAAGCTTCACCAAACTTGCGATATAAAGGTAATCGATCCGTAGTAGTTTTCATTCTAAAAGGAGTTGTATTGGGGGTTTCAATAAATGTTGCAACTGCATAAAAAGTGGTATCAATATCAAAAAACTGCAGTCCTTTAAAGTCTTTCCTGTCAGCTTCGGTCAGTGGTGATTCTTCGGAGTTGCCGTAAGTAAGATTCAAATCATCCTGAAAATCTTTCACCTCATTAATAATTTGATTTGCTGAAGGTCTTTTAAAAGCGTTTGCAGTCTTCTTTTCAACCTTTTTCTGCGCACAACTAGTTGTAATACTTGACAATAAAATACAAATGCAAAAAAGCTTAGAAATTAAATTCATTTTTAATTGATAATTAATGTGGTTTTAAATGTACAACATCTCAACTATTTGAGTAATTTTGTGTGACAATTTAGGAGAAAATGAAACACATTACGGTACATACTTATCAACTGATTTCTGTGAAAGCAGAAAAAAAATGCCGGTATGTCTTGTAATGTTCTCTAACAATACAATTATGAAAGCCCGGCTCAATGAGCCGGGCTTTTTTTTTATAATCAATCTAAAAACCAATCAATGTTTCGTTTATTCAGTAACTACATCAACACTTTTAAAGGGCTTTCACGTGAAGTCTGGTGGTTAGCCCTTATTACTTTGGTAAATCGTACCGGTGCAATGGTAATACCTTTTTTATCGCTTTACTTAACAGAAGACAAAGCATTTACAGTACCTCAGGTGGGATGGGTCATGAGTTGTTTTGGTTTAGGATCGTTTTTTGGTGCCTGGTTAGGCGGTAAACTTAGTGACAAAATAGGATACTATAAGGTAATTCTAGGATCACTATTTGCTACTGGGATTGCCTTTGTTCTTACCCAGTATGTCAGCACTTTTGTAGGAATGTGTATTGCATTTTTCTTGTTGATTACAGTTGCCGATGCCGCTAGACCTGCATTTTTTGTGGCATTAAGTGCCTATAGTAAACCTAAAAATAAAACACGTTCGCTTACTTTAATACGACTTGCTATTAACTTGGGTTTCTCTGCAGGTCCCGCTTTGGGTGGTCTGATCATAGCCTCTATAGGGTATTATGGTCTTTTTTGGGTAGATGGTTTTACATGCATCGTAGCTGGCTTGATAATGATACAAACACTTAATCCAAAAAAAGCAAAAATATCGGATGAAGAAAAAGTAGTGAAGAACCCGATTGCCCCTCAAAAGGATATGATCTACATATTATTCTTAGTTGCGTTTGCGCTATTCGGATTCATTTTTGTTCAATACTTTTCTGCTATGCCTTTATATTACAGACAAATTTTTGAACTATCAGAAAAAAGTATCGGATTACTTTTAGCGATGAACGGTTTGCTGATTGTGATATTGGAAATGCCTTTGATCGCATTTTTAGAAAAAACAGCACTTAGCAACTTGCAGCATGTAGTTGTTGGTCTGATTTTAACGGCAATAAGCTTTATCGTATTACCACTGTCTCCTTGGGTTGGTATATTAATAATAGGTATGCTCTTCATGACCGTCGGAGAAATGATTGGCTTACCAATGGGAAATGCGTTTGCTTTACAAAGATCTAAAAAGGGAAGACAAGGAGCATATATGGGGTTGTTCACCATGTCATTTTCCGTGGCACATGTTTTTGGACATAATGTAGGCATGCAGCTGATCAACAACTTCGGATTTAACAATACTTGGCTGATTATGACCGGAATCGGGGTTGTAGCTACTATACTTGTATTGTATGCAATGCGTAAATTAAAGTACGAGAAAACGACCGAAACTGTATCTTTAACAAAATTATAATGTCAATGAAAAAAGTACTGTCATCATTAATAGTTTTTGTGCTGCTATCTTGTTGTAGCGGTAAACAAGAAACCTCAGTAAATGCTAAGGAAATTACATCGATAGAAAAACAGCTTCCCGACATAAAAGAAGGACGTTATAATGTTGCCTTTCTTATCATGGATGGTGTTTATAATACAGAGCTAACAGCACCTTATGACATTTTTCAGCATACGCAGTATAGAAAAAACATAAAACAAATGAATGTTTTCACGGTTGCTAATACCGATGATGTCATTACCACTTTTGAGGGAATGCGACTATTACCCGATTTTAATTATGTAAAAGACACGATTCCGACTATCGATATTCTGGTTGTACCAAGCGCAGAACATCATTTAGATACCGATCTAGAGGACGAAGTAATGATCAATTTTGTAAAAAAAGTTGATAAGGAAGCGCAATTTATTACCAGTCACTGTGACGGTGCTTTTGTCCTTGCTCAAGCAGGTTTATTAGATAAAGTTGTTGCTACCACCTTCCCCAGTGATATTGATACTATGAGGGAGAAATTTCCAGATCTTGATATAAGAAAAGAAGTACTCTTTGTGCATGATGGTAAATACATTACCTCGGCCGGTGGTGCAAAAAGTTTTGAAGCGGCTTTATACTTATGTGAATATTTGTACGGCGCCGAAATTGCTAGGTCATTAGCAGGTGGACTTGTAATTGATTGGAAATTGGAAGAAGTTCCACACCTCGTAATAAAAGATTAGACTATTCCTTTTTATTCTCAGGCAATGGATATGTGTTTAAAATATCCCAAAACTCAGGTCGCCCTTTTAAGGTACTGATTCCCGGCAACAGTTGAAGAGTATCTTCATCGGTATAGCCATTTTGCAATAAAGCCTCCATACTTGATAATGCATTGTCAAGCTCACCTACTTTGGTATACAGTTTAATTAACTCAATATACGCTTTATGATAATCTGGTTTTATGTATATCATAAACTCATGAAGAAATAAGAGATTGTCAATAGATTCCTCAACATCATATAAGGGAACGCTTTCTGCACAAACATGAAACAATAATCCCTTTATTCGTTTTAACTTCTTTTTATAATGAATTGTTCCCTTCTTGTAAAAATTAAGTCGTTCAAGCTCTTCTTCCCAAAATGCGAAATTTTGAAAACTAGCGTTGGCAATATCCTCTTCCAACAACGCGCCAAAGTTATTTAATATGTTATTTTCATCATAGCTAGCACCGGTAACACCTCTTTTATATTTTTTGAAAGCTTTATTTTTTCTAATAGTGTCTAAAACAGGCCTTACACTATCTATTCTAAATAAACCTCTATAATTTTTATCTACTCTTGTAAATGCTTTTTCCCCTAAATACAGTTCATTATTGTTAACTAAGTCATTGGCATATTCATAGTGCTTTTTATACAATGTAGGAGTAACGATCTCGTGCTGAGGATGTTTTCCTGTAATTGCCCTTTTAACATAAATCCACTCCAACGCTTGTTGCAAATACCCCGCAGTTGGCCAGTAATGTCCCCCTTTGTAAACAATAAGATCATTAGCAATCTTCTTTCTTGTTAAAAATCGATGAATACTTTCCATACTTTTAAATGTAAAATCTTCATCACCAACTAATCCTATAACCGGCATATCTCTGTTTCGTAAATAGTTCATTTTAGAGACTACCTCATAATTAGTACCACACAAAATGAGTCCGGCAGCTGTATTAATGCGTGCGGCCATAGTTGTGGCAAATAATGCCCCGCCTGAAAAACCACTAAAATATAGTTCTTTTGATTGCGGGATGATACTAAAAACACTTTTATGGAGCTTTATAAACAATTCAATATTTTCATCGGTAAGTTTTGAGATTGGCGCGTTTAAAGCTACCACCGGCATATTAAAAGTATTAGCTGCAAGTTTAAAATTTCTAATTGCGAATGAAGCGTTGCCATAAGGGTCAAACACGAATAAGACAGGACCAGCTGAATTTTCATTGTATGAGCCTGGCAGATACATCGAGAAAGTGCTCTCAGTCCCTGCAATTGCGATAGAATCGTTAAGACTGCCTTTTTTTAATGTAATATCCTGAGATTGAAGTGTAGTTGAAAAAAAACATAAAAGCAGTAAAACATAAAAATATCGCATCATTTAAAACGAGATTATCGATTGTTCGTTGATAACATCAAAAAATATACCATAATATCACTAATTATTATTTAATGTATCATAAATAAAAATTGTCAAATCATGATAACACTGCCGAAATAAGAACCATTCATGCAATTCAAATAGTCACAAGTACCATCTAATTCGTCCAATTTCTTAAGTGCTTGTTTAGATACTTAAAGATACAAAATCATCCTAGCAACTTAATACCATGTAAATACTTTTTAAGTTCGTCTCCCACCTTTTTTCTAAGTAGAAATAAACCAATCATATTAGGCACTAGCATTGCAAATATCATCGCATCGGAAAAATCAGTTACTGCGGTTAAACTAGAAGCCGCCCCCACAATAACGAAAAGACAAAAAAGAGTTTTATAAATATATGCTGTTCGCTTTTTTCTCCCAAACAAAAAAGACCAGGCTTGATACCCATAATATGACCATGATATCATTGATGAAAATGCAAATAATATAACCGCAACAGATAGCAAATAGGGAAACCAAGAAATACCACTTTCTAATGCCTTTGATGTTAAAATAGCACCCTCTTCCCAAGAAACTTCACTACCAATTGTTATTTGTCCCGTTATAATTAGTGCTAAAGCCGTCATCGTACAAACCACAACGGTATCTATAAAAGGTTCTAGTAAAGCCACTAAGCCTTCACTGGCCGGATATTTTGTTTTAACTGCCGAATGAGCTATAGACGATGAGCCTATACCTGCTTCATTACTAAACGCGGCTCGTTTAAATCCTTGAACCATTACTCCAATAAAACCTCCCGCTGCGCTATCAGGTGAAAATGCTCCGTCAATTATAGATTGAATCGCCATAGGAATTTGCTTATAGTTAATAATTAATATTGTTAGAACTGCTAGTACGTATACAACAACCATTACCGGAACAATTTTATCAGTCACTTTGGCAATTTTTTTAATACCGCCAATAATTACAACTCCTACCAAAATAGCCATGATTAAACCAAATAGCCAACCTTTTCCATGAACAAAACTAGACTCAGCTCCGGTTACATATTCAAATAATTTGAAAGCTTGATTTATTTGAAACATATTTCCACCACCAAAAGACCCACCTATACACATAATGGCGAATAGCGCTGCCAATAACTTACCTAATTTTTTAAACCCTTTTTGATTGAGTCCATTTTTTAAATAATACATAGGACCACCAAAAACTGTCCCACTTTCATCAATCTCCCTGTACTTAACCCCGAGTGTGCATTCAACAAATTTTGAAGCCATCCCAAGCAACCCAACCATCACCATCCAAAAAGTTGCTCCTGCACCACCTATTGATAATGCAATGGCTACACCTGCTATATTACCTAAGCCAACGGTAGCCGAAAGGGCCGCTGTTAACGCTTGAAAGTGACTTACTTCACCTTCGTGCCCCTCAACCCTAATCGTGTCTACCGCATCGCCTTGTGATTGATGAATATTTGTTGATCCCTCAATAAACGCTTTTTCCAGATCATCATAATCCCCTTTTACAACTTTAACCGCCGTGAGAAACTGCCTAAAGTTTATGAATCGAAAGTAAGCGGTAAAATAACTGGCTCCTATAAGAAGTACCAAGAGCACCCATGGAATACCAACAGAATCAGTAATCGGAATTTGAGCAAAAATAGCATCATAAAACCATCCTGTGGCATTTTCAAAACGCTCATTTATAATATCATCAATAGATAGGTCGGGACTTTTTAATAATGGAATCATCAGAACTTATTTTAAATCCTGACGAATATGAAATCATTTTATTAAGATGAAAAGATTAAGCATAGGTGTTTTTTAGTACAATTATGCTTAAGTATATACTTAAGCATCTTCCTTGATAGTAGCGAAACGCGCGAGATTGTTTTGAACAGCAAATTTGATTAACTGTTCTTTACCATCTGCACCACTGACGTTTAAGATTTTCTTAATTTGATACACATGAGTTTGAAAACCGTCAACGCTAATATTCATAGCATCTGCGATATCTGTATATGACTTGTTCTTACCACAGATTGCTAAATTACCAAGCACTTCTTTTTGTCTATCTGACAGTTCTATCTTCTTTAATTTTTGAAGCATCTTTAGCTCCTTTTTTAGTTGAACCAATTGGTCGGCACCTTTGTCTTTTTCCTTAATTAACTGACTGTTAGTTTTCAACAGCTCGTCATTTTGTTTTATCAAGTCGTCAACTACAAATTGTTGCTGTTCTTTTTCTGATAAAAACTTCCAGCTATATAGCAAAATCGAAAACAAGATTATAAACAAGAATTTAAAAGAAATGGCAGTAATGCTTCCAAGTAACTTCCATGAGTCGAAAGAAAACCATCTAGTACTGATATCAATTGGAATAATTCTATGCGATACTGCTACCACAATTAGAATGAACAACACAAACGACGGTAAATACATAAAACGCATATCTCTATGCTTAAATGCTTTATTTAATTCCAAAAGCAACGAGAATGCAACTACAATAGAAATTGGAATATCAATTAGCCAAACAAGTCGATTTGAAATACTATTACTTGTTAAAGAGGTTACCACAAAAACAAATGCGATCATCACTAATACTGAGCAGTATAAAGCGATAAATTCCTTTTCATTAAAACGAGTTATCATTTTAACAATCATACTTCTTGGATGATGGTGTTCTATTGAAGGCAATGAGAGTATAATAAAAAGTGAATTTAGCAAAGACACTAATAATCCTAAATAAATGATAGTTTTATGAGCTTCTGGAAAACCCGCTATTAACAATATCTGTGTTATTAACGCCCCTAGACCCCAAATAAATATTGCAAGACCAAACCACTTAATCCCGTCAATGGATGCAGTATTACCAATACGATTCTTTTCTTTAAGATAAATACGTTGAACAACAATTGCTGTAACCAAGCAAACCAAAGCAATTACCGTATTCTCAATATCAAACAGCATGAAACAAATGTAATTATTTTAAGAAATTGATATATGAGAACTTTAAATTATGCTAAAAGTTTGTGTAAAATGTTTTTAAGGTTCAAATGCCTTTTGGTTATATTTACCGCTACATTATAAAAATATGACGACACTTCCCCTCTCCATTAAATGGAATCCTTCTGAAGGAATAGACCTCGGGTTTTATGAAATAAAGTATTATAGCCTAATGTGGGTTGTTGCATTCGCAGTTGGTTTTTATATTACTAAAAAGATTTTCAGTAAAGAAAAGCGTAGCCCAGATGAACTAGATTCTCTTTTCATCTACAGTATGATATCTATTATGGTTGGAGCACGTTTAGGACATGTCCTATTTTACCAAACTGAACTTCTATGGCAAAGCCCTTTTGAGGTGTTTTTACCTATTTCAAAACCAACAGGAGTTGGTATTTTCGAGTTTTCAAAATACAAGTTTTCGGGTTTTAGAGGCTTAGCTAGTCATGGCGCTACCATTGCAATGATCATCGGTATGTATTACTACAGTAAAAAAGTAATCAAAAAACCGTTATTGTGGGTTTTAGATCGTGTGGTGATTCCTTGTGCATTCGGTGCAGTAGCAATAAGACTAGGAAATTTCTTTAATTCTGAAATGATTGGTAAACCTACAGGATCTGATTGGGGTATTATTTTTGCAAAAATTGATAATGTAGTCCGTCATCCAGGGCAACTATATGAAGCCTTTGGGTATGTTTTTGTCTTCATCACACTCATGTATTTATATTGGAAACGTGAGGCAGGAGAAAAACTCGGTTTTCTTTTTGGCTTGTTCTTGATAATGTTAATGGGAGTGCGTTTTATTGTTGAGTACTTTAAAATTGAACAAGTTGATGGGCGTGAAGATTGGGTGCTAGGATTGAATACCGGACAATTACTAAGTATTCCATTTGTTTTGCTGGGCTTGTACTTTATGTGGAAAGGAAACCAAAAAAAGGCGGTTGCATGAAAAAGTTTCTCGCATGTATCATTCTCGCCACAGGATTCTTTTTAATCACCTGTGGGGATAAAAAATCAGAAAAAAAAGTAATCAAACAAGAAGTGTCTTTCACCAAAGAAGGTACGCTTTCAGTTTTTAAAAAAGATAGCCTGATTGCTTCTTTTGATATTGAAATAGCAGATAATGAGTACGAAACGCAAACTGGATTAATGTATCGCAAATCGATGCAAGATGATCGAGGAATGCTATTCATATTTCCTGACTCCCAGCAGCGCTATTTTTATATGAAGAATACTGAGTTTTCGATCGATATTATCTACATCAGTGAAGATAATGAAGTCGTAAGCATTCAAAAAAATGCTGAACCTTTTAATGAAGCATCTTTACCTTCTGAAGGACCTGCAAAATATGTGTTTGAAATTAATGCTGGACTTTCAGATAAATTAGGATTAACAAAAGGTGATCGAATCGTTTTCTCGAAAATTTAACTTTTATTTATTCTGCTGAAATGCTTGCAATCTCCAACATGAATTCTTGCTCTTTTTTATTCCCGATCAAAAAGGCCACCTCAACCAAAGCTGTACCGGAATAATTAGGCAAATCTAGTGTTCGACCTCTAAAAGCTGGATACATTGTATCGAATGGAATACTTATAGTTTGCCACTCCCCTGTTGTATTAAATACACCGATGTACGAAAAACGGTCTTCATAACTTGCCCGGGTTCGAAACTGATACTTTTTTCCATCTCCCCTAAGTGTGATAACAAACTTAGAATGTTGAGAAAGGTCTAACCTTTTAGTTTGATGCCGAACAGATGAGAATCCTCCATTATTTTCTAAAGAGACACTTCCATAAAAAACACCGTTGCCACCATCATTAATATTGAAGCTCCCAGTAGACCTACCTCCCATCACCACATCATCAACCACGCGCCAGTCGTTTACACTTTTGTTCTTGTTAAAATCATATATCACAACGGTGGGTATTGACATTAGCATTAAAAGTATCAGGGCCTTCATCTTACAAATTAGCAATCACTTTTCGTATAGCCGTAAGATTACGAAGTAAATTCTCTAAATGGTCTAAATGCAGCATGTTTGCCCCATCACTTTTTGCATTTGCTGGATCAAAATGGGTTTCCATAAATAAGCCATCAACTCCTGCTGCAATTCCAGCACGACTAATCGTTTCAATCATATCTGGTCTACCCCCTGTAACGCCACTTGTCTGGTTTGGTTGTTGAAGTGAATGTGTAACATCTAATACAGTTGGAGCAAACTGCCTCATAGTAGGTATTCCACGAAAATCGACGATCATATCTTGGTAGCCAAACATGGTTCCTCTATCGGTAATCCATGCTTTTTTATTTCCGGAATCATGTACCTTGCGAACAGCATGTTGCATACTTTCAGGACTCATAAACTGTCCTTTTTTTAGGTTAACCACTTTATCAGTTTTTGCCGCTGCCACAACAAGATCTGTTTGCCTTACTAAAAAAGCTGGTATTTGCAGGACATCAACGTAAGCTGCTGCTTTTGCCGCATCTTCTACCTCATGAATATCAGTTACCGTGGGTACATCAAAAGATTCGCTTACTTTTCGAAGAATTTTTAGCGCCTTTTCATCTCCAATTCCAGTAAAACTGTCGATACGACTTCTGTTTGCTTTTTTAAAACTACCTTTAAAAACGTAGGGGATTTTAAGATCATTAGTTATCTCGAGTACCTTCTCGGCAATACGCATTGCCATGTCTTCACCTTCTATAGCGCAAGGGCCTGCTAGCAAAAAAAAGTTATCAGATGTAGTATGTTTTAACTTAGGGATATTGGCTAGATTCATTTCTTAATAATTATTCGGCAAAGATACATTATTAGCGCACATAAGACTTTTGAATTTTTATGGCATAAAGCTTGATGATTTAGGTTTTTTTAAACTAAAAAACTTCGTAAATGAAAAACCTTATTGTAATGACTGCAATCCTCACAACGCAGTTTATCTTCAGCCAAGACGCATGGAATCTTGAAAAAAGTCAATTTAAAATAAATATACTGACACCAGGTGTTGAATGGGAAAAAAGTATTGGACTTAACAGTACGATTGATTTCCAATTAGGAACCGGTTACTTTTTTAGAAAACAAGGGGATAATAAGCTGGAAGCAGGCGTATTTCCCTTTTTAGACACACAGTATAGATATTATTATAACTTTAAAAGACGAAGTAGTCTTGGTAAGCGTATCGATAGAAACTCTGCCAATTACTTTGCCTTTAGTGCTTTGGTTCAAAGCGGGAAATCGATCATCGGTAACATTGATTTTAATGAAAACTATGGGGCTTTCGTCGGACCGCTATGGGGAATGCAACGTACCTATGGTGGTGGATTTAACCTAAATTTACATCTTGGTTTAGGCTATGCATGGAGTGATCTTGATAACGGAGATATAGTTCCAAACATAGGCTTTACCCTTGGATGGGTTTTAGGTGGAAGTAAAAACTAACAAAATAAAATACTTTAAAATTAAAGTTTTATACCAGTAGTTATTAACGTATTAACCGTACCTTTGCGCGCTTAAAAACGGATTCATATGGCCCAGATGAGGAATATTGCGATCATTGCACACGTTGACCACGGTAAAACCACCTTGGTAGACAAGATTATGTATCACTGTCAGTTATTTCGTGAAAACGAAAATACTGGTGACTTGATCTTAGACAATAATGATCTTGAACGCGAACGTGGAATTACCATTACATCCAAAAATGTTTCGGTAACTTATAAAGGAACTAAAATTAACATCATCGACACTCCTGGTCACGCCGATTTTGGGGGCGAAGTAGAGCGCGTTTTGAATATGGCAGATGGTGTCTTATTATTAGTAGATGCCTTTGAAGGACCTATGCCGCAAACTCGTTTTGTACTTCAAAAAGCCATTGACTTAGGATTAAAACCCTGTGTAGTAGTCAACAAGGTAGATAAGGAAAACTGTACTCCTGAAGAAGTACATGAAAAGGTGTTCGATTTGATGTTCGAGCTGGGTGCTGAAGAGTGGCAGCTAGATTTTCCGACGGTTTACGGGTCAGCTAAAAATAACTGGATGTCAGAAGACTGGCAACAACAAACAGAAAATATTGAGCCATTGCTAGATATGGTAATCGAGCATATACCAGAACCGAAAGTTGAGCAAGGTACTGCTCAAATGCTTATTACCTCCTTAGATTTTTCTTCGTTTACGGGTCGTATTGCTATTGGTCGTTTGCAACGTGGCATCTTGACTGAAGGCGCACCTGTGTCATTAGTAAAAAGGGATGGTTCTATCGTAAAAAGTAGAATCAAAGAATTACATACGTTTGAAGGTTTAGGCAGAAAGAAAGTAGATAAAGTTGAAGCAGGTGACATCTGCGCCCTTGTTGGGTTAGAAAATTTCGAAATTGGTGATACTGTTGCTGATTTTGAAAATCCGGAAGGATTGAAAACAATAGCTATTGATGAACCCACCATGAGTATGTTATTTACCATTAATGACTCTCCCTTTTTTGGTAAAGATGGCAAGTTTGTTACTTCACGTCATATTAAAGAGCGTTTAACAAAAGAGCTAGAAAAAAACTTAGCACTTCGTGTTGAAGAAACCAATAGTGCCGATAAATTTATGGTATTTGGTCGTGGTGTATTGCATTTATCTGTTTTAATTGAAACCATGCGCCGTGAAGGATATGAGTTACAAATTGGTCAGCCGCAAGTAATTATCAAAGAAATTGATGGTGTAAAATGCGAACCCATTGAAGAATTAACGATCGACTTACCAGAGCATGTTTCGGGTAAGGCGGTAGAAATGGTTTCTATTCGTAAAGGTGAAATGCTAAGTATGGAAGCTAAAGGCGAACGTATGATTTGTGAGTTTTTAATTCCCTCAAGAGGGATTATAGGTTTGCGTAATCAATTGCTGACTGCAACCGCTGGTGAGGCGATCATGGCACACCGTTTTAAAGAGTATGCACCAGTTAAAGGAGAAATTCCTGGACGCATAAATGGTTCGTTAGTATCGATGGAAAATGGAACTGCTATCCCGTATTCTATTGACAAACTACAAGAGCGTGGTAAATTCTTTATCGATCCAGGCGAAGCCATTTATGAAGGACAAGTTATTGGTGAAAATAGCCGAGGTGATGATATGACTGTCAATGTTACTAAAACCAAAAAACTTAGTAATGTACGAAGTTCTGGTGCCGATGATAAGGCCAAAATTGTTCCAGCTATTAAATTTTCATTAGAAGAAGCGCTAGAATACATTCAAAAAGATGAATTAGTGGAGGTAACACCGAACCACTTAAGGCTAAGAAAGGTATTATTAAAAGAAGTAGATAGAAAGCGGAATAAATCGCTATAAAGTATTCATTAACGGTTGACTATTTTAAGTCAACCGTTTTTGTTTATTGCAATTGTTAAGCTTTTTTTTAGCTATTTGTGAAACGCTCTACTTTTTCAGCAGCGGTTTAACTTTCTAATGATTGCACATTGTTTCGTCGTTTTCTATCTTTCCGTTATTAAAATCAGTCAAAAACATGCCCCATAGTGCCACGGTGCGAATTCTAGTAGTCTTATTGGTTATTTTATTCAGTTCATGTACTGATAAAGACCGATTTATTTTAATTCAAAATCCACTACCTGATACTGAAATTTCTATTCTAAAAGAAAGTATTGATTCAGAAAAACCTTTCGAAGCAATATTGAAGAGAAACGACAGTATTTACTTATATGACTTTAATAAGGGTGATAAGTTGTATTTTAAACCATTAGAACAACCAGATTACGAAATATTACCTTATCAAGCTGATAGTACTGATCAGCAGCGCATTGTACTTCAAATTACCAGAAAAACGATTGCTGAGCTTCAAAACCGCTACAAGCAATTACCGCAATATGACAAAATTCTTTATGGGGTTAACATCTTAAAATCAGACCCTGTATTTGAAAACAGCGGTCTTACAAAAAAGATCTTCTCGCCATTAACCAGCACTAGCAGAAATTGGCAGTTATTGGAAGAAAGCTATTTATTTGAAGATTACCTCCAAGTAATCCCAAATCAAAATCCAATTGGGGGTGGCTTTCATCAATTGGTTAATTCAAACCGTAAACTTCAACAGCTCATTAGGGGTCATTATCTGGTTGACACGCCTTTCGATACCATTATCAGTACAGAAAGTAACATTTTTGAAGTTTTTGAAAACGATTCTTTAAACCAAGCCAGGCTGTATAGCTGGCATGAAATAAACGAAGAACATTTTACCCTTCAACTTGATCCCGCGGGTAGTACATTGAATAGTGAATTTGTTGAAGCGGTAAAACAATTACCAGTGCTAAGGATCATTCCCGATTCATTGCGCTACGATTCACTTCCAAAAGAACTTGAGCCTTATAAAATGTTTTTTGAAGAATGGGGAACTCATTATACTCATCGCATAATTTACGGACCAATTTCTTTAGAACTTTCAGCATTAAAAAGTGGTGATGTACTTGAAATTGCTAGTAATAATCTCAATTTAAAAAATATACTTCGCTCAAAAGAAAAGCAAGATTCAACTTCCTTCAATTCTTTTACAGATTCAATTTTAAAGGAAAATGAACAAATTCGACTCATTAAAAAAATTAGTTCGTCATCAATTTCAGATCCCAATTTACACCCGTTAAAACAGGAATTGCTTCCAATTGACCAATTATTAACACCGCCCTTTTTTCAAGATTCAAAAGAAAATCAGATAAGAAGAAAACTACTGCAACGAATTAGTCGGCTGATTCAACCTAAAAAGGTTGAATCAGAACCACTCTCAGTGCTACGATTTAAACTTAACTGTTTTGGTATATTTCTGGATAAATCTAATGATACTGCTAGACCCAAAAACACTATTAGCCAAGCCAATTTGATCATGGATATTAAAAAACCGGAGGGTCTGGAAGATTCTATTTGGTCAAAAGCAATTCGCTACTATCCTGAAAAAAGTGCTGTTTGGAACCTCTTAGAAGATGAAGAAAAAGTTCAATTACCTTTAAAACAGGATTGGAATCGAGATTTTGATATTCGTGAGTTAATGGTATTTATAGATCTTAATCAAATTCCTATCGCGTTCAGAGAAGATATCAATTTTTATTTCAAAGGGGAATTTACAGAAAAGGATGGTACAGGAAGTCGATACGATGACACTATTTTTGGCGAAAGTATTGTACCATTAAGTGAAATGATGCAACGTAACGGAGGTGCTGTTAGTCTTTGGTGCTATGATTTAAACAAAGAACGGGAACTTAGCGACCTTAACATTAATATTAGCTTTGATGTAGAGGTATTACCCTTATACTAGTTGTTACTTACATAACATAGCGGCACCAACAATACCTGCGTTATTAAGCATTTCCGCTGGTACTATCTTTGTCTTAACCGTAATATTTTCTTTAAACTGATCCATTTTCTTACTCGAACCCCCTCCAAGAATTATTAGGTTGGGCATGAACATTTTTTCAATAATTTTTAAAAATTTATTCAAGCGTTTTGACCAATCTTTTAAAGAAAGCTTGTCCCTTTTTCTGGCAGAATCAGCTGCATAATGTTCAACTTTTTTATAATCTTTATAAGGGAAAGTACCTAACTCAAAATTCGGAATTAATTGACCATTATAAAAAGCTCCTGAACCCAATCCAGTTCCCGCAGTAATCATAAGCACCAATCCTTTCTGACCTTTTCCTGCGCCAAAATTCATTTCTGCTAAGCCAGCTACATCTGCATCGTTAGCAACAATACAATCAACTCCTGTATATTGCTTAAAAAGCTCAACTACGTTGGTATCAATCCATGATTTATGAATGTTACCTGCAGATTTAGCAACACCGTTTAAGATTACAGCAGGGAAACCCACACCTACTTTACCCGTCCACTGAAAATGCTCAAGCATTTCTTTAATTTCTTGGGCAACATCATCAGGTTTTGCTCCTTTTGGTGTTGGTATTCGGTGTCTTTCTGTAACTAATTGGCCAGTTTCTGTATTTACAATGGCTCCCTTTATTCCAGATCCACCTACGTCAATACCCAATACTTCCATTTCCTATGCTTGAGATTAAAGGCTCCAAATTTCACATTAATTATTATAAATGCCAAATATCTTTTTTGAAACAACTTTTTCATTTTATTAAGAATGAGATAAGTCCTAAAAAAGTAATTTTAAATCATGAAAAAATTACTCTTGATTGCAGGAAGTCTTTTGTTAAGTCTGCCAATGTTTTCTCAACGAATGGATTTTGAAGATTACGATCCACCCTCTACCCTAAAAACTCCTGAGACGATTATTAAAAAAGCTAAATTTCCATTTATTGATGTTCATAATCATCAATGGCGAATGCCGGAACAAAACTTAGCTGCCTTAACTGCAGAAATGGATGCACTTAATATGGCCGTAATGGTTAATTTATCAGGACGCGGACGCGGTGACGATGCGCATTTTAACGGTGTTATGAAAAATGTAAAAGAAAACGCACCTAAGCGATTCATCATATTCACCAACATATCTTTAAATGGCATCGATGAAGAAGGATGGACACAAAAAACAGTTGCGCAATTAGAAAGCGATGTCAACTCCGGTGCGAATGGACTCAAGATTTACAAGAGCCAAACGATGGATAATAAGGATAGTAAGGGAAATAGAATAAAAATTAATGACTCCCGTATTGCCCCTGTATTCGAAAAATGTGGTGAGCTAGGCATTCCTGTTTTAATTCACTCTGCAGATCCAAAACCTTTTTGGGATGCGCATGATAACCAAAATGAACGCTGGTTGGAACTAAAATTACGATCAAGAAGAAAAAGAGACGCAAAAGTAACTGGGTCTTGGGAAACTATTATTGCAGAACAGCACGATATTTTTAGAAAACATAAAAACACCACATTTATTAATGCTCATTTAGGATGGCTTGGGAATGATCTAACAACTTTAGGAAAACTAATGGACGAAATGCCCAATATGTATACCGAAATAGGAGCTGTGATTGCTGAGCTTGGACGGCAACCTAGAAATGCGAAGAAATTTCTTACTAAATATCAGGACAGGGTTATGTTTGGCAAAGATTATTGGAAACCAGAAGAGTATTATACCTATTTCAGAGTACTAGAATCAAATGATGAATACTTTCCGTATTACAAACGATATCATGCTTTCTGGAAAATGTATGGTCTGAACCTAACGGATACCGTATTAAAAAAGATTTATTACAAGAATGCATTAAGGGTTATTCCAAATATCGACAAAAGTCTTTTCCCAAATTAAAATGCCAGTTTAAATGTCCTAAATAACACACTTAAACTGGCATTTAGAATAAAAATTTATTCTTTTCTATGAGCCTTAAAGTTCCCATTGGGTTGCTTGAAGGTAGCGGTATCAAATTTTCCATTCTTCACTACATCAAAAGCCACTTTATAACCGTCAAGGATCTTTAATGCAAAGACGTTATTACCGGTGTAGATTAACTCATATTCAGGTTGTCCTTTAATAAAAGCGTATAAGGTCTCACTATCTTTGGTATAAAACTTCACGGTTTGCCCAAAAAGATCATATTCACCGACATACGCTTGAACCTCATCTTGAGTAAGTGCTACGGAAGTCGGTTTTCTAGAAAAGGTAATTGGATCAATTGTAGGTTCTAGTGCACCTTCTAAACCGCTAATCTCACCATCAGCGCCTGTTTTAAAGCTAATGGTTAAGCCAACTACCTCTTGGTCCTCATCAATGTCGATACTGCCATCTTTAGACATTCTATGCGGAACAAAAATGTCATAGTGGTAATGCTCTAACCAAAATTTTAACGTTGGAAATTCCGCAAACAACGAGTCATTTTTTACGCTCACTTCGAAAGTACCATAACCCGGGTTATTATACTTACCTGTATATGCAACTAATGCATGTGATGTTTTTGTCCCCTCAACTTTATTAGATGATGTATCATCTGCGGCTTCCTCTCCATCTTCCTTTCCTTTATTAAGTTGGTCCTTCAGCTTTTTGCTCCAGTCTTCTTTTCTAACTTTTAACATTCTGTCCGCAATGGTGTTTCTTACTATACTTGGTACAGATGAGCCATTTTGGTTGGTAAGTACAATAATTCCTAGATCATCAGTTGGAAAGAAGCTTACACTTGCAGAAAAACCATCAATATTACCTCCATGCTCTACTCTATAATGGCCTTTGTACGATGCCAAAAACCAGCCATAGCCGTAGTTTGCAAAAAACATATCTGGAGATTCTTTTCTTGGCAAACCGGCACTTACCACCGCATGCGAACTCATTGCCTCATCAATATAGCCTTCCGGCAGTATCTGTTTTTCTCCATTTTTACCCTTATTTAACCACAACATAGCCCATTTTGCCATGTCGTTAACACTACTACCAATACTTCCAGCAGGCCCCATACCGGATATATCATAATAATCCATTTTAACGATCTCATCATCTTTCACTTCATATCCAAACGCTGCATTATTATCAGTTTTTAATCCACTAATATTGGTATTAGAGCGCGACATTCCTAATGGTTCGAAAATGCGTTCTTTAATATTTTCTTCCCAGCTTTTTCCTGTAATTTTTTCGGTAATTACACCTTGAATTAAAAAACCATAGTTATTATAGTACCATCGCTCACGAACTCCTGCAAATGGCTCTTGGTGTTCTATTCGTTGTAATAAACTATCCTTATCGTCAGTATTAAACATATACCAAGCAAAATCATGCCTAGGCAAGCCCGAACGATGGCTCATAAAATCTTTTACTGTTGCTTCAGTATTAAGCTGATCGTTTTGAAATGCTAAATACGGAATATATTTACGGGGACTTTCATTAAAATCTACTGAGCCTTCTTCTCTTAACATTCCTAATAAAGAAGAAGTAAATGCTTTTGTACTCGAGCCAATCTCAAATAAGGTATTAGCATCAACAGGTTTTTTGTTTTCATAATCACGATACCCAAAACCTTTGGCATAAAGTACTCTATCTTTTTTAACGACTGCTACTGCAAAACCTGCAGCATTCCAATCGGTTAAAACTTGATTAAGCTGCTTGTCTAGACCAGCTAGCCTTTTATCTGTTTTTTGTGCCGAAAGAACACTTACCAAAAATAGAGCGGCTACTAATACGATACTTTTTTTCATGTTGAGAGGTTGATTGATTTTGAATGTTAGACTGCGTTGTATTAAGATTGTTACAGTTTTAATCCCAAATTAGAAATTGCAACAGAAAGTTACGTATCATTGCACCTTATTTATGGAAGATTTAACAACACTTACCGAATGGGTCGGTTATGGGGCTTCAGCTGGAGTTTTAGCCTCATTTTTAATGAAAGATATTAGAAAATTACGAATGGTTAACTCAATTGGTTGCGGACTTTTTGTAGCCTATGGCTTTCTATTAAATTCTTGGCCAGTTATTATTACTAATGTAGCTATTCTAGCAATTAACTTTTACTATTTGTTTTTAAAGAGAAAGTAAGCATTAAAAAATTGACAAGCCCGTTAGTGTTGTAAGCCTTTCAAGGCATAACATTCCTAATTCTGAATTTCCTTTTGGATTTAACGGTGGACTCCATACCGTTACTGCATATTGTCCTGGATGGATAGCTGCGATCCCGCCACCAACACCACTTTTACCAGGCAATCCAACTCGAAAACTAAACTCTCCAGCCTCGTCATAAAATCCGCAGGTCTGCATAATGGCATTTATGCGTTTAACCTTTGAAGGGGTAATTATCTCAGATTCACCATTCAATAAAGAGCCCCCATTGGCATATATCATAAAGGCTGTAGCCAACTCTTTACAAGACATGGCTACTGCGCATTGATAAACATAAAAATCCAATACCTGATCAACATCGTTTTTTATATTACCAAAAGACTTCATTAAATGAACTAAAGAAGCATTGCGATGGCTATGCTTCTTTTCTGATAAATACACCTCCTCGTTGATATCAATAGAATCGTTTTGCGTAATTGTATGTACAAACTTTAAAAACTCCTCCTTTGGATTTTCAAAATGAGACATCAATGTATCCGAAACTACCAATGCACCGGCATTAATAAAAGGATTTCTAGGAATTCCTTGTTCCCGCTCTAGTTGAATTAGTGAATTAAACGGATCCCCCGAAGGTTCAACATCAACACGTTTAAACAAATCATCCGTATGAACTAACATTGCCATGGTTAAAGCAAATACCTTGGAAATACTTTGAATAGAGAACCGCTCATTACTATCTCCAAATTGATAATGGCCGGAATTAATACAGTATAAGTGCATTCCCAATTTATCAGCTGAAATACAAGACAATTCGGGTATATAGGCAGCCACCTTGCCGGTAACATTTTTTGACAAAACCTCCTGTTCTATGTTATTCAGAATATTTTGGTAGTCCATACTTTTTTAGAATTCCAGAAACAGATCATTGTTTGTAAAACGACATCTTAAAGACTTTTCTGTACAACTTCAAATACCTTGGCTCCGTCACACTTTAGTGTTTTTGAAGGGTATTTTAAGATAAGTGCATAGTCATGTGTTGCCATCAAAATGGTATTTCCGTTTTTATTGATTTCCATTAGAACTTCCATAACCTCAACACTGGTTTGGGGGTCGAGATTTCCCGTTGGTTCATCAGCCAAAATAAGTTCAGGATCATTCAATAGTGCTCTAGCAATAGCTACTCGTTGTTGTTCACCCCCTGATAATTGATAAGGAAACTTAAAGCCTTTCGTTTTCATTCCAACTTTATCAAGGACCTCTTCGATCTTAGTTTTCATTTGCTCTTTGTCTTTCCAACTGGTTGCTTTTAAAACAAACTCTAGGTTCGCATTTACTGTTCGATCATTGAGTAATTTAAAATCTTGAAAAACAACTCCGAGTTTTCTACGTAGGTGCGGAATGTCTTTTTCTTTTAAACTAGGTAGATCAAAATCAACAATATGTCCCGCTCCTTTTTTCAAAGGAAGGTCGCCATATAATGTGCGCATGAAACTACTTTTTCCAGTACCTGTCTTTCCAATTAAATAAATAAAATCGCCCTTGTTTACAGTTACGGACACATCAGATAATACCAAGTTCTCTTTTTGAAAAATCGACGCATCTTTTAATTCTAAAACAGTTTCTGACATATTTAAAATAATCTCCTAATTAATCTTGATTAAAAATAACAACTTATTTACGTTAGCTGTTAAATAATGGGTTTTGGTATTCAATAATTATTCACAAAAATAATTAACCACCATTTGCTGCGTTATCCTATTAACGCAAACATGACAATTGAATTTTAATTCTTGGTAAATGACATACAGGAAATTTTTGGGGAGCCTGTTCTTACTATTGGGCCTTTATTCGGCTTCCGCACAACAGTCAAAAGTGTATACATTTGACTTACAACCTTATAACGAAGGAATTACTCTTTACAACAACAAGCAGTATCAAGCTTCGCAAGCTGTTTTCAAAAAGATAAAGAAGCAAACTAAGGACCAAAGTATACTAGCCGACTGCGACTATTATATCGCCAATTGTGCTATTAGGCTTAGTCAGCGAGGGGCTGATAAGCTAATGGAAGCTTTTGTCGAAAACCATCCGACAAGTATTAAAAGAAATGCTGCTTTTCTAGATGTAGCCGATTACTACTTTGGTCAAGGTAAGTACACCTATGCGCTAAAATGGTATAATCGCACTGATGCTTCTAAATTAAGTAATAAGGAAGAAGAGCGTTATAACTTCAATACAGGCTATTGCCACTTTACCACCAAACAATATGGACAGGCAGAAAAATATTTCAATCAATTAATTGCTTCAAAAGAATATGGTAGTCAGGCCAAATATTACAAAGGTTTTATGGCATATCAAGGTGATGACTATCAAACGGCCAGCAGTTATTTTGATGAAGTTTCGGGTGATGATCGTTTCAACAAAAAGCTATCGTACTACCAGGCTGATATGAACTTTAAGTTAGGAAATTTTGAAAAAGCGGTTGACCTAGCACAAAAACAACTTAAAAAAGGAGACAGAAAAGAAAAGTCTGAACTTTCTAAAATTATTGGTGAGAGTTATTTCAACTTAGGTAAGTACAAAGAAGCAATTCCTTATTTAGAAGCCTATAAAGGAAAAAGGAATCGCTGGAATAATGTTGATTATTATCAATTAGGTTATGCGTACTACAAACAGCAAGATTACGATGGCGCCATTTCACAATTCAATAAAATAGTAGGAGGTAAAAATGCAGTGGCGCAAAACGCCTACTATCATTTGGGTGAATGTTATTTAAATGGCGGTAAAAAACAAGAGGCATTAAATGCATTCAAGAATGCTTCAGCAATGGACTTTGAACCAAAAATTCAGGAAGATGCCTGGCTAAACTATGCGAAATTAAGCTATGAAATTGGCAATGCTTATCAGCCCGTACCTGAAGTTCTAAATGAATATATAGAGCGCTATCCCAATAGTCAGTTTAAAGAAGAGATTAATGAGCTATTAATTTCGTCGTACATCACTTCAAAAAATTATGAAGCCGCGCTAGATCTTATTGAAAAAGGAAATAATTATGATAGCAAAGCAACCTATCAGAAGGTTGCATTTTATCGTGCTATTGAAGTTTTTAATGAAGGGAATTATGATGAAGCGGTAAACTATTTTGAAAAATCTCTTAAAAATCAAATTGATGTTGCATACACAGCAAGAGCTCTGTTCTGGAAAGCGGAAGCCGATTACAGATTAAAAAGAAATGCTGACGCCGTTATTGGTTTTAAGGAATTTTTGAATCAAGCTGGGGCTTCACAAACTAATGAGTACAAAAGCATACATTATAATTTGGGGTACGCATATTTTAAGCAAAAAAACTATACCCAGGCTACCAGTCAGTTTAATGATTTTGTAAAAAGCAGGAGCGACAACCAATCCAAAACGACTGATGCTTACTTGCGGTTAGGGGATTGTAATTTTGTATCAAGTAAATATTGGCCCGCTATTGAGGCATACAACCAGGCCATTAAATCAGGTGGATCAGATACGGATTATGCATATTTTCAAAAGGCTCTTAGTTATGGTTTTTTAAAACGGAATGATAGCAAAATCAAAGAGCTCAATACCTTTATTGATGAACAACCGCGGTCCAAGCTAAAGGACGATGCGCT
Source organism: Spongiivirga sp. MCCC 1A20706 (assembly GCF_046524175.1). Lineage (NCBI taxonomy): Bacteria > Pseudomonadati > Bacteroidota > Flavobacteriia > Flavobacteriales > Flavobacteriaceae > Spongiivirga > Spongiivirga sp. MCCC 1A20706. The sequence goes on along the minus strand of NZ_JBEFZF010000004.1, from coordinate 105,623 downwards.
TTTTGAATTAGGCAATACCTATATCGCGCAAAAACAAAATCAAAGAGGAATCGAAGCCTACAACCGATTGATCAGCCAATACAAAGGCAGCAGCTATGCTTCAAAAGCATTATTAAAACAAGGGTTGGTATACTACAACACCAATGACAACCAAAATGCACTTGTCAAATTTAAAACAGTAGCAAGAGATTACCCCGGTACGCCCGAGGCAAATGCCGCGGTGGCTTCCGCACGTTTGGTATATGTTGATATGGGTACCGTAGATGAATATGCCCGTTGGGTAAAAGGCCTTGATTTTATTGAGATTACCGATTCTGAACTAGAAAACACTACGTTCGAGGCTGCTGAAAAACAGTTTCAAGAAAATAACATGAAAGCAGCCGTTAGGAGCTTGCGATCGTACTTAAGTTCTTTCCCTAATGGTAGTCATGCATACAACGCCAATTTTATGCTAGGACAAGCCTTGTTTGAGCAAGATAGAAAAGGAGAAGCAATACTTCATTACCAATATGTGGTTAACCGAGCATCCACGGATTTTACAGAGCCGTCTTTAGCTAGGTTATCACAGATTTATTTGGAGCAATCTGATTATCAATCAGCAAAACCACTCTTAAAACGATTAGAAAATGAAGCAGGATATGCACAAAACATCTCCTTTGCACAATCTAATTTAATGAAAGCCAATTATGAGCTTAAAGATTATGGCGCTGCCGTAGCTTATGCCGAAAAAGTACTTTCATCTTCTAAAATTAATAAACGATTGGCTTCGGATGCTAAGATTATCATTGCACGATCGGCCATTAAAACTGGAGATGAATCGAAAGCAAGATCTGCCTATGCTGATGTTTTAACAACTGCAATGGGCAAACTTGCTGCTGAGGCATTGTATTATGATGGCTATTTTAAGCATAAAGATGGTGCATATGAGCAATCGAATACAACCATACAGAAATTAGTAAAAGATTATGCCTCTAGTAAAGAGTTTGCGGCAAGAGGACTTATCATCATGGCCAAGAATTTTCATAAGCTAGACGATGCTTTTCAAGCTACTTATGTGTTAGAAAGTGTTATCAAAAACTTTACACAATACGAAGACATTGTTACCGAAGCGAAAGCGGAGCTGCAACGAATCAAAACGGAAGAATCAAAACGAAATGAGTCTGTGAGGCCGGATGGCAACCGTTAATTTTCATCAATCTACATCACAAAAAAAATGATCAAAACAATTAAAAACTATTTGTTATTTCTTTTGCTTGCCACCTGTTCTGTTGTATTTGCTCAAGAGGAAGAGAAAGAAATAGATACGGAAATTATTAACGTGGTAAAGCCATATACGCCTAAAGTATCTGACGCTTTTAAAATTAAAGAGAATCCGACCTTAACAGATTCAACCACTACAAAACGTAAGACCGTAAATTACCGGATTTTCTCGCAACCAGTAGCCTCTACCTTTACTCCAGCAAAAGGAAAAGCAGAAGTCATTCAAAAAGCACCTCGAGAAAAGCTTTATGACACCTATATCGGTTTTGGTTTAGGTAATTTTAATACTGCTAAACTCGATTTTTATACCACCCAGGAAATTGACCGAGATACCGATTTAAATATTTCACTAAAACACCACTCCTCACAAGGAGGTATAGACAATGTTATTTTAGATGATAAGTTTTTCGATACGGATCTTGGATTAAAGTTCTCAAGAAATGAACGCGATTTTTCTTGGGAAGCAAACGGAGGTTTGCAGCACCAATTGTATAATTGGTATGGTTTAACCATCCCAACTACATTTAGCGATCAACAAATTGCCGTTATCGATCCGCAACAAAACTTTCTAAGTGGTTTTATTGGTGGTGAAATCACTTTTGAAGATGGTATTTTCAAAGGTGTAGATCTCAATGTTCGCAGAAGCTGGGATTCATTTGATTCAAGAGAAACGCATATTGTGATAAATCCCAGTATTCAATTTCCTATTGAAAATGAACTTATCACCGCCACCTTTACTGCTGATTATTTAACAGGAGCATTTGATCGTGAGTATTTTAATAATGTCGGGTTGAGCTATCAATATTTAAAAACAGGTTTAAGTGGTGGTCTTACTTTACTACGCGATGATGTAACATTAAACTTAGGTGCTGCGGTATATTATGGTTTTAATGCAGAAACTGAAGATGGTGATGTTTTTATCTACCCCAGAGTTACAGCTTCATATCGACTTGTTGACGAATATGTGATTTTATTTGGTGGTGTTGAAGGTGATCTGGTGCAAAACAATTATTACAAATTTTATCAAGACAACCGTTTTGTAAGCCCAACACTTAACGTTATTCCTACCGATGTAAAATATGATGCGTATGTGGGTATGAAAGGTAAACTATCTGCCAATGTAGGGTATTCGGTTCAAGGAGGATTTAGTGTAAAAAATGATCATCCTTTTTATGTGAGTAACCCAGCCAATAATTTATTAAACGATCAAGGATACTCGTATGGCAACTCATTTGGTGTCATCTATGATAACGTGAAAACACTTTCATTTAGTGGAAAATTGAGTTATGAAATATCTTCTGATCTTTCGCTTTCGGCCCGAGCAACCATATATGATTATAAAACTGATAATATTGATACAGCATGGAACTTACCAGAAGTAACAGCCAATGCAATGGTTGATTATCAAATAAATAAAAACTGGTATTTAGGGGGTAGTATTTTTTATACAGGAGCTCGTCAAAATAATGTTTTTCCGATTGACCCTAATAGAGCAGCAACTACCTTAAAAAGCTTTTTTGACATAAATTCCTACCTAGGGTATAGAATAAGCGAAAAATTTACTATCTTTATGAATATCAATAATTTAACAAATCAAAATTATCAGAAATGGGAAAATTATCCCGTCCAGGGTTTCCAATTTCTAGCTGGTATAACCTATGGATTTGACTTAAAATAATGCTATTAAAAAAGCTCATTTACCCAGTTAATGAGCTTTTTTTATGAATAACCTCTTGAATTTTAAAATGAGATTCAAGAGGTTATTTTTTATTCGATTATTTTTAAGGGTTTAAAAGGCTCACCAAAAATGAAAAAAATAATTATTTCTATTTCTTGCTCGTTAACTCTTTTAGCTTGTACCAAAAAAGAATCCGTCGATCTTATTGTAACCAACGGAAATATCTATACGGTAAATGATGATTTTGATAAAGTGGATGCATTTGCTGTAAAAGACGGAAAGTTCGTAGCAGTAGGCACTTCCAAAGATATTTTAGACATATACGAAACTGAAAAGACAATTGATGCCAAGGGACAAACAATTACACCTGGGCTTATTGATGGTCATTGTCATTTTTATGGATTAGGGCTCAACCAACAAGTAGTTGATTTAGTGGGCACAAAGAGTTTTGATGAAGTAGTACAGCGTATAGTCGATTTTCAAGAAGATAAAAAAGCATCGTTTATACAAGGTAGAGGTTGGGATCAAAATGACTGGAAAGTTAAAGAGTTTCCGGTCAAAGACACTTTGGATATTCTTTTTCCAGATACGCCACTTGCTATTGAACGTGTGGATGGTCACGCATTTTTAGCAAATCAAAAAGCCTTAGATCTTGCAGGAATAGATGAAAATACTAAAATGGCTGGTGGTAGTGTTGTTTTAAAAAACGGTAAGCCCACAGGCATTCTTGTTGATAGACCAATGAGTTTGGTTGAAGCAGTAATACCTCAACCTAGCAAAGCAACGCAAATTCGAGCACTAATAGAGGCTGAAAATATATGCTTTAGTCTTGGGCTAACTACTGTAAATGATGCCGGATTAAGCAAAGAAGTTATCTACCTTATTGATAGCTTACAAAATACCGGTGATCTCAAAATGCGAGTATATGCCATGGCAAGTAACTACCCTGAAAATCTTGACCACTTTTTAACCAAAGGAAAAATAAAAACTGACCGACTCAATGTTCGCTCGGTAAAAGTATACGGTGATGGTGCATTGGGATCGAGAGGGGCCACTTTGAAAGAGCCTTATAGCGATCATGACGGGCATTTTGGAGCTATGATTACTCCAGCTGATCAAATGGAATCGTTAGCAAACCGAATTGTCGGTGCCGGCTACCAGATGAATACACACGCTATTGGTGATTCAGCCAATATTGTAGTGTTACGTACATATAAAAAGGCCTTAAAAGGCAAAAAAGATATGCGCTGGAAGGTGGAACATGCTCAGGTAATCACCGATAACGATTTTGATTATTTTAATGACAACATTATACCATCGGTACAGCCAACACATGCCACAAGTGATATGTACTGGGCGGGTGACCGTCTGGGAGAAGAGCGGGTAAAAGGTGCTTACGCCTTTAAAACACTACTTAACAAATCAGGAACCGTAGTTCTTGGCACCGACTTTCCGGTTGAGCGTGTGAGTCCGTTTTTAACCTTTTATGCGGCAGTCGCAAGAAAAGACCTTGACAACTATCCTGAAGGTGGATTTCAAATGGAAAACGCCTTAAGCAGAGAAGAGACTTTAAAAGGAATGACTATTTGGGCGGCACATTCTAATTTTGAAGAAGACGAAAAAGGAAGTATTGAAGTTGGTAAGTTTGCAGACTTCGTGATTTTGGATAAGAATATTATGGAGGTTGATGCTTCTCAGATTCCAACGACTAAGGTAGAAGCAACGTTTTTAAATGGTGAGAAAGTGAATTAGTTTAGAGTTTAGAAAGATTCAAAAAATTGGAATTCGAAACTTTACAACTCCCCCTACTCAGCTTCGATGATGACACAATGGGTATTAGATGCCGATTATTAAAATATGGAACAACCTTTTACCCATTATCCATAGCCTTTTACCTTAAAAATAAAAAAGACCAGCTTCCACATAAGAAACTAGCCTTTTTCTAACAACTAACAATAAATGTTTCGTTTTATATTGTTAAGCGCTATAAGGTAATTACATTTTTACAGGTACTGCGATTTTAACATCACCCCAAGCCATGTTCAAGTGTGCACCACCATCAGCTTCAGTAAATACCATTGCAAATGCTTCAACTGGCTTACCAGATACTTTTTCAACTTTAGCTGTCGCTCGAGCTACATCTTTTGACTTATCATAAGAGTAAGCTCCCCATTGATTCAAATTACCATTTAAAATTACTACCCATTCTTTTTCTCCAGGAATTGTAAAAAGTGCGTAGGTTCCTGCCTTTACTTTTTGTCCACCAAAAGTGGCATCTTTATAAAAAGTAATCTCCGGAGATTCATTTGCTCCGGTTCTCCATACCTTTCCGTTTGGAGCTAAGCTCGATAAAGATCTTTCCTTAAGCTGTGGTCTACTGTAAGTAACTTTCATTGCTTTATCAGAGACTCTATAGCTAGACGGAAATGAAGCAGCATCCATAGGACTTTTATCTAGTCCTGGAAAATCTTGTGCGTTTACATTGATTGAAGTAAACAGGGCTAATACTACGATACAAGCGCCTGTAAAAAATTTGTTTTTCATGCTCTTATTTAAGAATTCGTTTTTAAGAGTTTAAAGCTACCAATCAAAACCCATACGCTATGTTAAAATTTCAGCTCTAGATGTTAAAAAATAACGACAACTTACACATTGATACTTCTGCAATGAAAAAGCAGACAATTTACTATCAAATTAAATGAATCATTACTTAAATAACAACATATTATAATCAATATAAACATTTCTGTTTTTAAAATGGAAGTTTAAAGCATTATTTGTAACAGAATTTGAAACAAGAAATGAATTATGTGTGGTATTGTATGTGCATTTGATCTAAAACAGGATAGCGAACTTTTGAGGCCGCAGCTATTAAACATGTCTAAAAAAATAAGACACCGTGGTCCAGATTGGAGCGGCATTTATAATCATGATAATGCCATTTTAGCACATGAGCGATTAGCGATTGTAGATCCTGCTTCGGGAAAACAACCCCTGTTTAGTGCTGACAAAAAATTAATCTTAGCCGCAAATGGGGAAATCTATAATCATCAGGAACTTAAAAAAACATTAATTACTGACTATGAGTTTCAAACAGCTTCCGACTGCGAAATAATTTTGGCCCTCTACAAAGAAAAAGGAACTGCCTTTTTAGATGATCTTAATGGGATTTTCGCTTTTGCTTTATACGATGTTGAAAATGACAGTTACTTAATTGCAAGAGACCATATGGGAATTATTCCATTATACATGGGTTGGGATCAGTTTGGCACCTTCTACGTTGCGTCTGAATTAAAGGCGCTAGAAGGTACTTGTTCAAAAATTGAATTGTTTCCTCCTGGGCATTTCCTATCAAGTACCAATGGCGAACTTACTAAGTGGTATACACGTGATTGGACAGAATATGATGCCGTAAAGGAAAATGAGACAGTAATAGCGGAGGTACGCGATGCGTTAGAAGCAGCGGTGCATCGTCAACTAATGTCTGATGTACCATACGGAGTATTACTTTCCGGCGGATTGGATTCTTCGGTTACCTCAGCAATTGCAAAAAAATATGCTGATAAGCGGGTAGAGTCAGGTGATACACAAGCCGCTTGGTGGCCACAACTTCATTCGTTTTCCGTTGGATTAGAAGGTTCACCAGATTTAGCTGCAGCGCAAAAAGTAGCCGATCATATCGGTACTGTTCATCATGAAATTAAGTTTACTATACAGGAAGGCTTAGATGCGATAAGAGATGTAATCTACAACCTAGAGACCTATGATATAACAACAATTCGCGCCTCTACCCCAATGTATTTAATGGCCCGTGTTATAAAATCTATGGGGGTGAAAATGGTGTTGTCAGGCGAAGGTGCGGATGAGCTATTTGGTGGGTATTTGTACTTTCATAAAGCACCAAATGCGCAAGAATTTCACGAAGAGACCGTTCGCAAATTAAGTAAACTTCATATGTATGATTGCTTAAGAGCTAACAAGTCACTTGCAGCGTGGGGAATTGAAGGTCGTGTTCCGTTTTTAGATAAAGAATTTATGGATGTGGCAATGCGCATTAATCCACAAGATAAAATGATCAACGGTGAGCGAATGGAAAAATGGGTGATTCGTAAGGCATTTGAATCATACCTACCGGAAAGTGTTGCCTGGAGACAAAAGGAGCAGTTTTCTGATGGAGTAGGCTATAGCTGGATTGATACCTTAAAAGAATTGGTTGAAGAAAAAGTAAGTGACGAGCAATTGAAGAACGCTGCTTTCCGCTTCCCTATTCAAACGCCAACTACCAAAGAAGAATATTACTACCGTTCTATTTTTACTGAGCACTTTCCTAGTGATGCTGCTGCTTTAAGCGTTCCGCAAGAACCTTCAGTGGCATGTAGTACCAAAATTGCTTTGGAATGGGATGAAGCCTTTAAAAACATGAATGACCCAAGTGGCCGTGCAGTAGCAAATGTGCATGACGATGCTTACGAAAAAACGGAAGAAGTGGTGTTCTAAGTGAACCCTACTCCGAGGTTAGTATATAGAAAATTGAAACCAAGTGAAGAAAATCCTGATCTCAAAAGCTATAAAGATAATTAGGATTTAATTCAACTAACACTTTTCACTATTCTGAGCTTTGTGAAATGTGGGTTTCATTGAATTGGTGTGAACACCCTGGTTAAAGATTCTGTATGGTGCAAGAATCTAAAGAAGCCAGGGTGTTTTTTATACCTACTTTCTTTATTTTGGTAATTTTGTGGCTCAAAATACCTTCAATTTGAATTTTTTACCAGAAAAATTAGATCAATATATCATAGATCACTCTGCGAAAGAGCCCGAACTACTGCAACAGCTTACCAGAGAAACATATCAAAAAGTATTGCAACCAAGAATGCTTAGTGGACCCTACCAAGGTCGGGTTCTTAGTATGATCTCTAAATTAGTGCAACCCAAAACCATTCTTGAAATAGGAACTTATACCGGTTATGCTACCTTATGTTTAGCTGAAGGGATGGAAAAGAATGGAGCTTTACACACCATTGACATTAACGAGGAACTGGTTGATTTTCAGCGTAAATATTTTGATGAATCTGGAAAAGGTAAGCAAATCGTTCAACATTTAGGAAATGCTATTGATATTATTCCCAAAATGGACCTTAAGTTTGATCTTGTTTTTATTGATGCAGACAAGCCAAATTATTGCAACTATTTCAACCTTGTTATTGATAAAATGAATAAAGGAGGAGTCATTCTTTCTGATAACGTACTATGGAGCGGAAAGGTCATTGAAAAGCTACAAGATGATGATGAATCTACGCGAACACTGCTTGAATACAATCGCATTTTAAAAAATGATAAACGTTTAGAAACAGTGTTGCTTTCTATTAGAGACGGGCTAACTGTAAGCAGGGTTATCTAGTTGGTGTGATCAAGTAAATGTAGTTTTTTTACAGCTATTTGATAAGCAAGAAACCCTATGGTAGCGCCCACTATCAAACCCATTAAAATATCACTCGGATAGTGTACTCCAAGGTAAATTCTACTTGAAACGAAAAATACAGGCCAAATAAAGAAGATCCCTATCCATTTCATTCTTCTGCGCAAACTCAACCAAAGAAAAACAGCAACTGCTAACGAGGTAGAAGCGTGACCGGAAAAAAAGCTATAGTTAGTTGGTCTACTTAAAATTCTTAAAATGTTTTGTAAATCTGGTTCTTGACTCGGTCTCAAACGCTGCACAAGCTCTTTTGTACCCTCGGTAAGAATTAGTGTAAAAGCCAATGTAATAGCTACTGCAAGCATTAATTTCAAAAACTCGTTACGTCGAATTTTTAAGAATAAGCTAATGAATATAAACAAAAAGAAAGGAATCCAATTTTTCTGATGGGTAACAAAAATCCAAAAGGAGTCGTAGGTTTCACTACCTAAATTATTTAAGTAAATGAGTAGTTCTCTATCTAACGATAGTAAACTATCGAACATTAGAAGTTTCGTTTAACCGGACCAGTGAAATCTTCGATATCCTCTTTTACCTTCTTTATCTCATCAGAAATGTTTTTGGTAACATCTGTATCAATTCCGTTTTTCTCAGCACTTTTCTGAATTTCGTTTTTAATATCGTTAGTAGCATCTTTCAGTGTGCGCATACCTTTACCCAGCCCTCTGGCGATCTCCGGTAATTTATCAGCACCAAAAACCATTACTACTATAAATAGTATGAAAACAATTTCACCACCGCTGATCATTAAAAACATCCTATGAGTTTTAGTTACACAAATATAATGAGTATGCTTGAAACCATTTGAATGAATGCGGTCGTATTATAGAAATTTTATAAATATCATAGCACCGTGTACTTGAGGACCTATGAAGAATGCCTATTCAATACATTATAATGTTGCAATACTATGTTGTGTGAATAAAAAAAGCCGATGTTTCCATCGGCTTCCTATTTTCTGCTCAAGAAGAATTATTCTCCTTTTACCTTATTCTTGAACTTGTCAAAATCAGACTCAGTCTCCTTCTTAGGCCATGAGTTGTTAGACATATCGATATCCGCAGTACGCAATTCAGGATCTACAACAATACCGACAACTTCTTTATCGGTAGCTAGTACCTTACTGATCTCAGCATCATTCTTTCTCCATGCTTGTACAGGATACGTGATCGTTTCTTTTGAACCATCTTTATAGGTATACTCTACAATTAAAGGCATTGGGATTCCTCCTGGCTTGTCGAACGTAATTTGGTAAAAATACTTTGGTGTTTTTAAGTTTTTACGTTCTTCAGCAGAAAAGTTATCCATAACATACTCCTTTAAAGTAGTCGCACCTTCTAAAGGACTGCTACCCTTCATATTCTCATTGTAGTCTTCACTTCCCTCTTCGACAAGATATACTAATGGAGGTAAATCAGCTACTGTTCTTCCTCTAGCCGCAACATACTCTTTAGCTTCTTTATTGGGTTTAGCAGTCACATAATATTTCTTCACATCTTTTACGCCTATGTCAACATAATCAGTACTGTAGAACCAGCCTCTCCAAAACCAATCAAGATCAACTGCCGATGCATCTTCCATTGTACGGAAAAAGTCTTCAGGAGTTGGGTGTTTAAACATCCAACGCTGCGCATAAGTCTTAAATGCATGGTCAAAAAGTTCTTTACCCATAACAGTTTCTCTTAAGATATTTAAAGCTGTAGCTGGCTTACCATATGCGTTGTTTCCTAGCTGGTATACGTTTTCAGGATTTGACATAATAGGTGATATATATTGCTGATCACCTTTCATATAATTCACGATCTTAGAGGGTTCGCCTCTACGCGAAGGATATTTTTCATTTCCTTTAATCGCTTCTGGAAATTTCTCACCAAACTCCTGCTCAGCGATATATTGCATAAAGGTATCTAGACCTTCATCCATCCACCCCCATTGGCGCTCGTCACTATTTACAATCATCGGGAAGAAGTTATGACCTACCTCATGAATAATTACAGAAATCATTCCGAATTTAGTACGATCGCTATATTCTCCTTTTTCATTAGGACGACCGTAGTTCCAGCAAATCATAGGATATTCCATCCCTTGATTTTTAGCATGAACTGAAATCGCTTTGTGATATGGATAATCAAAGGTATGTGCAGAGTACGATTGCAGTGTAGAAACAACCGCTTTTGTAGAATACTCTTCCCAAAGTGGATTTCCTTCTTTAGGATACATACTTACCGCCATTACATCTTTTGCACCAATCTTAACTGCTTGCATATCTACAATCCAGCGTCTTGATGTTGCAAATCCGAAATCACGAACATTCTCTGCTTTTAATTTCCAGGTTTTGGTTTTGGTAGATTTTGTTTTTTCGGCTTTTTCAGCATCCTTTTGAGAAACAATAATTACAGGCTTATCATACGTCTTTTTAGCCTTTTCATAGCGCTTCATCATTTCTTTGGTATAGACCTCTTTTCTATTAGTAAGTACTCCCGTACCATCTAATATGTGATCAGCAGGTACTGTAATATTCACCTCATAGTCTCCAAATGGTAATGCGAATTCACCATTACCCCAGAACTGATAGTTTTGCCATCCTTCTACATCACTATATACACACATTCTTGGAAAGAATTGTGCAATTACATAAGCACGATTGTCATCTTTTGCGAAGTATTCGTAACCCGAACGACCACGTCCTTCTACGTGATTATTGATGTTGTACCACCATTTAATATTAAATGATATTTTTTCTCCAGCTTTTAAAGGCTTCGGAATATTAATACGCATCATGGTTTGATTAATGGTGTGGCTTAATGCTTTTCCGTTCGCATCAGTAACCGCTTCAATGTTGAAACCACCGTCAAAAGGATCTTTCATATAACTATTAACAAAACGACCAGGCTGCGTTGCAAAACCGAAACCGCTACCATTTTTTTGTAATCCAGGAGCATCTTTTTTGCGAACGTTTTGATCTAACTGCACCCATAGATATTCTAAATCATCAGGGGAGTTGTTGTAATAGGTAATGGTTTCATATCCTGATAACTTAGCATTAACATCATCAAGGGTAATATCCATCTTATAGTCAGCTTGTTGCTGGTAATAAGCCGCACCCGGAGCCCCAGCTGCCGTGCGATACATATTAGGCGTTGACATTTCCTGGTAAAGTTGTCTAAACTTGTTTTCATTAATATGACCAGACTCTCTGTCTTGCTTCTCTTCTTGCTGCGCATTGACCAAACCGGCAGCTAAAAAAAGAGCACTACATACTGCATATTGTAATTTCTTCATTATTGATGTGAATTTTGATGCGGGAAATTAACGATAACCTGAGGATTGATAAAAGCTGATTAGAAATTTAACATTCCTTTATCATTTTCTTTGATCAACACAAAACTTTTACGCTTTCCCTTAAGACGAAGATGAACGATATTTTGCTGTTCTTCAAATAGGTCAAATAGCAACTGATTAGTAATGGATACATTCTTGATTTCTTCTGTATTGACAATTTCTACGTAGCATTTTACGATATCATTGTCAAATTCCTTACCCAAATAACTAAGCTTCGCCTCTATACCATTTACCTTGATCGTTAACTTCTTATTTAGGTATTTACCAATTATCGTTTCAATTGATTTAGAGGAGTTTTGTTCATTTAACACAATAGCATCATCATATCGCTCTTGAAGGACATCTTCAAAATCGTCAATAAACAGCCGGATGGTTATTTGCAGATTATTCCCCTTCTTAGCTTGCTCAATGTCAGTAGTGCTTACGTAGTACTTGTGGGCTTCATCTTTGGCAGAAAACCCCATTAAGAAAAAAGAAATGCTAATTAAAAGTATGCTGTGAACTCTAAACTTCATATTGCAAAAGTATTGAAATACTAATAAATGTTTTTCAATAACCGTTCCAAAAACTGACCTGACAAAAACTATTCTTTTTCAATTTTCTGAAACTCTTTCAATTGATCGATCAAAAACTCCATTTGCACCACTGAATTTGCATTTCGACATTTTGAACCATAGGTTTCTGCCAACGAACAGAAATAGAAAAATCGATATGATTCCTCCTTTTTAAGCCCGTAAACATCCATTAGTACTGGCTCAAATTGTTCTTTGATCTTTTCTATAAATGCCTCCTCACTTTCTAGTTTTACTCGTTTTTTTAGCATTTTTGTCCGACCGGAAATAGCATTTATAATGGGATTTAAGGGAATTGTTGTTAGAAATCCCCATTGAAACTTACCCATTGAGGCCTCTTGTAAACGCCTTTCTGATTGTGTTGGCGGCGCTTTGGTACTACCGGGTATGCCTAAATCATAAAAATTAATTTTTTTCTTTACTCCCGAATTTTTAAGATCAAAAGCCGGGTCGCCGGATAATTTATTATACAAAGTCACACCTTCTAATTCTTCCACCCTCATTTCCAGTAGGACTTCGCCAAAACCTTCATCAATAATACCTTGTTCGACTACTATATTCTTTAACTTAAATTGTACCGCAGAAAATACGATAGTATCATTCAACTTTGCCACAATTTCAAAGAACCCCTTCTCATTGGTGATCGTGTTTTTTTGTGACGTTTTGTTAATAACATGAACCCCTTCAACCGATAGCGAATCGTGCACAATTTGTCCGCCAATTTTTCCGGATGATGTTATTTGCGCCTGAACTCCGCTAATAACAAACAAAAACCCTAGGACAATATTTAGTTTAAGTTTACTCATTAGACCCAACAACGGATTTTTGATATTCTTTCATCTTTTCTATAAAAAAATCAAGCTGTTCAAAAGCTGAATCAGTATTCGCGATTTTTTCAAATCTAGTATCCTCCGAGCAAAAATCGAAAAAATCATATCCTTTTTCAGTTGGAAGTTGATAAACATCGATCATTGTTTGTTCATAGCGTTTTTGCATACGATCGATGTTGGCTAGTTTTTTTTCAAGCTTTAGACGATTTTTAAGTTTTTTTGTTCTTCCCGTTAAGGCATTAATAATTGGCATTAATGGTATTAAACCACTGCCCGAGGTTGCAGTATAAACCCGTCGCTCAGCTTGTGTTTTTTTTGGCCCAGTGTAACCGGGTATTCCAAGATCGTAGAAGTTAATAGGTTTCGATGCCTCAGAGTTTTTCATATCAAAAGCAACATTACCTGACAATTTATTGTAAAGTACCACCTCGTCTAATTCGTTCACGCGTTCTTGCATTACAACGGTAATAGGCTGCTTTGAAGAAACTACTACACTATATAATTTAAATTGCACAGCAGAAAATACAATGCTGTCTCCTACTCGAGCGAGGATACTAAACTTTCCATTTTCGTCAGTTATGGTATTTCTTTCAAAGGTTTTATTTATCACATGAACATCGGCAACATTAAATGATTCATATGATATCGTCCCGTTCAGCTCAAAAACATCTTGAGCTTGTGTTACTGATAAAAATGGTACAATAAAGAAAAAGCAGCGTAATTGTTTAGCCATGCAGTTAGTTTGTTTAGTTGCAGTAAAGAAAACAGACTAACTCTTATTAAAAACTTAAAACGGCAATAAACTTTTGTTAAACAGTATTCAAGAAATTTTATTCCTTTGGTATTTTCTTGTATTCGATACTTTGATCGACTAAGAACTCAATTAGTTTAAACTCTCTGTTTTTTCCAGTAAGATCTTGAGACGTAATTTTATCGTCGCAATAAAAAAGGAATTTTCCTATTTCAGCTTGCTCTATCCCCAAGTCTACCACAAAAAATTCATCTTCATACATTTCTCGTAAAAATTCACTCACCTTCAAGGGTTCATTTGCACTCTTATCTTTCTTTTTATTACCACGAAGTGCTTTGAAAATATTCACGAAATTGACTCCATTATAAAAAGTACCGCTGTTTGTTGCATAATTTTGAAGTCGGGTGTATTGATCGCGCTCGTAGTCGTATTTTTTATATTTTTCCTTTTCAAGCTCTAGAAATCGTTCTTTTGATTCAGGCGAAACTACAACCTCGTCCAACTCGGTCACTTTTTCCTTTACCTCAACAACTAATCGTCTTTTTTCTAAAATATCTTTGGTTACCACCACCGATTTAAACTTATAATTCACTGCTGAAAAAACAAGCGTATCCCCTTGTTTTACAAAAATTTCAAATTGGCCTGAATTATTGGTAATGGTTGCTTTTTGGGTATTCGCATTAATCACATTTTCGCCCGTAACCACCGAGTTTCTATATAAAACAGTGCCGCGTAACAATTCGCGATCTGTTTCTTGAGCAATAGACAAAGTTGAAACTGAAATAAAAAGAAGTAAGTAGATTAATTTTTGCATAATGTAAAGAAAACAACCAAAGCTTAAAGATAACTTGTTCTTTGCTATAAACTTTTGTTAAATTGGACCAAATCTAGTTGCACTAATGAAAAAAATGATCGTTGCCAGCACTTCGACCCTGCACGGACAGAAACCTCTTGCATACCTTAATGAAGAACTTACTGCTTTTTTTAAGGGTATTGAACAGATTCTTTTTATTCCCTACGCCAGACCTAATGGAATTTCGCATGATCAATATACAGGTAGCGTTGCTAGTGCCTTATTAAACATTGGCAAGCTAGTAGGAATTCATGAGTTTAATGACCCGATTGACGCAATAAAAAAAGCTCAAGCGATTTACGTGGGTGGAGGTAATACATTTCTATTGGTAAAAACCCTACACGATCTTGATTTGTTTACTCCGTTGCGGGAAAGCATTGAAAAAGGCACTCCGTATTTAGGCACCAGTGCGGGGAGCAATATTTGCGGATTAAGTATGCAAACATCTAATGATATGCCAATTGTGTATCCCTCTAGTTTTAATACCCTAGGCACCCTTCCTTTTAATATAAATCCCCACTATCAGGATCCAGATCCAGACAGCACATTTATGGGTGAAACTAGGGAAACTAGGATTAAAGAATATCTTACACAAAATGAAACGCCCGTTATAGGCTTAAGAGAAGGTAGCTGGCTCGATATAAAACATGAAAAAATCACATTACGCGGTCCTTTTAGCGCTCGGATTTTTAAAAAGAAACAACCTCCTTATGAATTGGCAAGTAACGCTTTATTGGATTTCATCTAAAAAAAAAGACACTTACTCGATATGCTCGTATCAATTTTTTGAATTTCCCGTTTAAATCTGAACTTTTACAAAATAACCCTACTATACCAATTTCATAAGCTATTAAGTTGTAATTACATGTTTGAAAATTCCTATGTAAACGATGAAATTATTACATTTATTGATTAAATAAATTTTGTATCCTCGAAAGCCCCTTAAAACTCCAAGTTATGAAGAATAAGTTAACACTGGTATTCTTAGTAATTACCTGTGCCACTTCACTGTACTCGCAAGTGAAGATAGGTAATAATCCAGATCAGATTGATAACGCATCTATTTTAGAACTAGAAAGTGCCGAAAGGGTATTTGTTTTAACAAGGGTCACTAATACCCAAATGAATGCAATTACACCCTTGAATGGTGCTATGGTCTACAATACTGATCTAAATTGCATTTTTCAATATGCAAATTCAACCTGGGTAAGTCTTTGTGGCGCACTCACAAACGAAACAGTTACTGCCATAGTAGATAATGGCGATGGAACTTTTACATACACAAACGAAGACAACATTGCCGTAATTATTGAAAAAGCGAGATTCACTGATAACGGAGATGGCACATTTACTTTTAACAATGGAGGGGCACCTGTTGCAATTGATACAAATAATACGCTAACTACTTTTAGTTTAAATGGGGACGGAAAAACATTGGAATATACCGATGAAAATGGGCTGACTACTTCAGTAGATCTGGAAACCATCATTGATAATTTTGAAACGAACACTTCGGTAGCAATTGATGCTGCTGCTGGCAATCTGTTTTATGTTGATGAAAACGGGACAACCAATACAATTGACCTGTCTGCCTTAGTAGCTGCGCAAGAAACACTTACCTCCTTTGCATTAAACGCTGACGGAAAAACCCTTGAATATGTCGATGAGAATGGGAATACAACCTCAGTAGATCTGGAAACGGTTATCGATAACTTTGAAACCAATACATCGGTTGCGGTGGATGCCGTTGCTGGTAACTTATTTTATGTTGATGAAAACGGGATAACTAATACTGTAGACCTGTCTGCACTTGTGGCAGCTCAAGAAACGCTTACCATTTTTGCTTTAAATGCCGATGGAAGAACCTTAGAATATACAGATGAAAATGGTATACTATCCAGTGTAGACCTTCAACCCATCATTGACAATTTTGAATCGGTAACGTCTCTTGCCGTTGATGCCACCGCGGGCACATTAAGCTTTACAGACGAAAATGGAATCGCCAATACAATCGACCTGACAGCTTTAGTAGCTAATCATGAGACTCTCACAAGCATATCGGCTACCGGAAGCACGATTACTTATACTGATGAAAATGGCGTTGATACGAATATCAACAATATCACCAGAAGCGTTAATGGTGTAAATCCTGCAGCTGACGGAAACGTTACTTTAGGTCCTGGTAATATTGCAGGCAATGATCTTACAGCTGGAGACGCTAGTATTACTGTGAACAACGGAACTGGTGCTACTTTAATCAATTCCGATATCCAAGTAACTGACGGTGGAATATCAACAGTAAAAATTGCTAATGATGCAGTTGATGCTACAAAAATAAACAGCGATGTAGCAGGAAACGGACTCTTACAAAATGCTGGAACAGGTGCTTTAGAGGTTGATTTTGCATCCATTACAGCAGCTATTAGTGGCGATGCCACTGTTTCTCCTACGGGAGTATTAGATTTAACAAACGGAGCTGTTGAAACTAGTGAGATTGCTGATGATGCCGTTTCGCTTGCTAAAATAGCAGATGGTACCACTGATGGTGAAGTACTTCGATATAATGGGACTGATTGGGTATTGGTTGATGAATCAACTCTTAGTATCACTGAAGTGGATGGTGTTATCGGAAATGAAATAACAAACGCTACCGATGGTACGTTAGTACGTTCAGGAGCAGGCGATGCAGGTGATCCTTTTACACTTGGTGTTGCAGCATCGGGAATTACCACCACAGAACTGGCTGACAATGCGGTCACCACTGCGAAGCTTGCAGCTGATGCCGTTGACAATACCAAACTAGCAGATGATGCGGTCCAAGTCGAGAACATTTTAAACGGTACTGCAAATCAAGTACTCAAAACAAATGCCGCTGGTACCGATGTGGAATGGGGTACCCTTGATGCAAACAATATCACAGGTGAAGATCTTACTGCCACTGATGCATCCATTACCGTAACTACTGGTACTGGGGCTACCCTAGTAGATGCGAGTATTCAAGTAGCGACCGATGGTATCACCAATGCGAAAATGGCCGATAATGCTATTGGAAATGCGGAACTACTCGATAATGCAGTGAATACTGCTGAGATTGTTAATGATGCGGTTACAACAGCCAAAATTGCTGATTTAAATGTCACTACAGGAAAACTAGCGGCCGATGCTGTTGACAATACCAAACTAGCAGATGATGCGGTCCAAGTCGAGAACATTTTAAACGGTACTGCAAATCAAGTTCTAAAAACCAACGCAGCAGGAACCGATGTAGAATGGGGTACCCTTGATGCAAACAATATCACAGGTGAAGATCTTACTGCCACTGATGCATCCATTACCGTAACTACTGGTACTGGGGCTACATTAGTAGATGCGAGTATTCAAGTAGCGACCGATGGTATCACCAATGCGAAGATGGCAGATAATGCTATTGGAAATGCGGAACTACTCGATAATGCAGTGAATACTGCTGAGATTGTTAATGATGCGGTTACAACAGCCAAGATTGCTGATTTAAATGTCACTACAGGAAAACTAGCTGCCGATGTTGTTGACAATACCAAACTAGCAGATGATGCGGTCCAAGTCGAGAACATTTTAAACGGTACTGCAAATCAAGTTCTAAAAACCAACGCAGCAGGAACCGATGTAGAATGGGGTACCCTTGATGCAAACAATATCACAGGTGAAGATCTTACTGCCACTGATGCATCCATTACCGTAACTACTGGTACTGGGGCTACATTAGTAGATGCGAGTATTCAAGTAGCGACCGATGGTATCACCAATGCGAAAATGGCCGATAATGCTATTGGAAATGCGGAACTACTCGATAATGCAGTGAATACCGCTGAGATTGTTGATGATGCTGTCACTACGGCCAAGATTGCAGATGGAGCAATAGTTGGTGGCGCAGGAGGTGTTATTGCTGACAATACCATTACAGCCTCCGACCTTGGGCCAAATTCGGTAAATGCATCTGAAATAAACGCCAATGCTGTTGGAACATCAGAACTGCAAGATGATGCTGTTGAAGTTGATAATATTTTGGAAGGTACAGCAAATCAAGTGCTGAAAACCAATGCAGCGGGTACGGCAGTAGAATGGGGCACACTGGATGCAAACAATATCACAGGTGAAGATCTTACTGCTACTGATGCATCCATAACCGTAACCACCGGTACTGGAGCTACATTAGTAGATGCAAGTATTCAAGTCGCGACCGATGGAATTACCAATGCGAAGATGGCCGATAATGCTATAGGAAATGCGGAACTACTCGATAATGCAGTGAATACTGCTGAGATTGTGGATGATGCGGTCACTACTGCCAAGATTACTGATTTAAATGTGACTACAGGAAAACTAGCTGCCGATGCTGTTGACAATACCAAACTAGCAGATGATGCGGTCCAAGTCGAGAACATTTTAAACGGTACTGCAAATCAAGTATTAAAAACCAACGCGGCAGGAACTGATGTGGAATGGGGTACACTTGATGCAAACAATATCACAGGTGAAGATCTTACTGCTACTGATGCATCCATTACCGTAACTACCGGTACTGGAGCTACATTAGTTGATGCAAGTATTCAAGTCGCTACCGATGGAATTACCAATGCGAAGATGGCGGATAATGCTATTGGAAATGCAGAACTACTCGATAATGCGGTGAATACTGCTGAGATTGTGGATGATGCGGTCACTACTGCCAAGATCGCAGACGCCGGAGCAGATCAGGTACTAACTACAGACGCCGCTGGTGCACCACAGTGGGAAGATAAAACAATCTTTGATGATACAGATGATGCCTTCATTAATAATTCAGGTGCAAGCAGAGTGGAATTAGATACGCAATCAGACGGAACGACAGCCAGAACTTCTGGAACAGAGTTTGTAATCCAGGATAATGGTCGAGTAGGAATTGGGTTAGATGCTCCTGAACGACAATTTCACGTAGCAGGAACCGATTCAGGTATCCGACTTGATCGGTATGGCAGTGACGCCTTCTTTTTCTTTGCGAACCTTAATGCAGCCGGAACATCGGTTATTCAAAATTGGGGACTCATTAATAATTCGGCCGACAATAGTTTCGAAATTAGAGATTATGGAACAGCAGTTGGCGGAGCTGGCACTTCAATTCCTTTCCGCATAAAAACAACGCAAGAAATGCAATTAGAAGGATATGGTGAAGATAATACCGATACACAAGTAACAGCAGCAAAACAACCAGATTCAGGACTTGCGGTGGATACCGTTGGAAATGTGATCGAAGTTCCAACAATTTTTGCTACCGGTAAAGTAGCTTCTGCAGGTGGTGGTACAATTTTTAACGCCACCGCCGTAAGAAACAGTGTTGGTAATTATACGGTTAGTTGGACATTAAATATCGGAACCAATTATATAATACAATTATCGCAACCAGGTCGAGGCGGCGCGGGCAATGACGATCCTGGAATTTCATATAACAACCAAACGGGTACCAGTTTTGATGTGATTATAGGTGATAACGATAACGGTGGTACCGATAGAGCACGATTCGATTCAGAATTTATGTTTACAATCATTCGTATTCCTGGAATTTAAAATAATCTAAATATGTAAAAAACAAAGCTAAACCCAGAGATGTATTAGCTGTTCATTTTAGAACGGCCACCCCTAAATTGCTCTCTTTTAATTAACAGCAACCTACTAGTTTTAAATGGATTAAGCCAAATAAAACTAATACGTTGCCCACTAGATAATTAAAATTTAATCAATTATGAGCAATTCTTTTAAAGAACTAAAAAAGCTATTCTGTGTAATTACGGTAGTAGCTTTTATGAAAATTAATGCGCAAGATCCTAATCTTATATTAACATTAGTAAGTTTGACCACAACGCAAATGAATAGTATTACTCCGCCTATTGGAGCCTTAATCTACAATAGTACTGAAAATGCAGTTTTTCAGTATACTGGATCATGGGAACAAGTTCCTGCAGGAAACACCACCTGGAGCACTTCGGGAAATTCAGGAACGAACCCAACAAATGATTTCATTGGAACGACAGATGGTCAGGATTTAGTTTTCAGGACCAATAATCTGGAAGCATTTAGAGTTTCCCAAACCAATCAACGTGTAGCAATAAATACAACCAACCCAAATGCCCAACTGGATATTTTGAGTACGGAAGTCCCACTCAGAATACAACCTAATGCCACAACACCTACCGGTTCATTGAGTGGGCAAATGTTTGTTGCCAATGATGGATTACTGTATTCATATGATGCTGTGCGAACAAAGTGGTTAAGTGTTGACAGAACAATGTTTGGGTGGGGTCGAAACAGTGCTAATACAACCGATGAATATCTAAGACAATACAATGGTGCATTTTCTATTAACAATGGTTGGCGAATGATAAGAGACGGCACCATTACAGCTATTACCGTTCAAACAGACGCTGCTGAAAGTTGCACAATTGAAATTAGAAAAAATGATACAACAACAATAATTTCAAGTTTAACGCTTACCAATGAAGAGGGAAGGCATGACAATACGATTAATGTGGATTTTGATGAAGGAGATTTTTTACAATGTTATCTAAATGGGACTGACATCGATTTTCCACAGGTGCTTATTGAAATTGCTTGGCGAAAATAACATGACAATAAAAACAAATTAAAACAACAATAAACTAAAAACACTTTATAGCGAGCTTTAAATATTAACCATTACTAAAACAATGAAGATTTTTTATTCCCTAACACAAAAAATCATTTGTTGTGTAGCTATCTGTTTTATACTTCAGGTAAAGGCACAACTGGATCCGAACCTTATATTAACATTGGTTCAAGTAACAACAACAGAAATGAATGGAATTGCTTCCCCCGGAGTGGGATCATTAGTTTTTAATACCACCGAAAATTCAGTTTTTGAATTCAATGGTACGAATTGGCTGGAAGTGACGACTAACAATAGTGCTTGGAAAACTGATGGCAACGCAGGTACCGACGATACAACTGATTTTATAGGCACTACAGATGCGGAAGATTTCGTTCTTTCAGCAAATGGTGCTGAGCGATTACGCCTTTCGCAAGGAAACCAAACTGTTCGTGTAAACCAAGCAACTCAATTTGGCAACCATCCGTTTATCATCAGGGCAAATGGTGACGATGTAATGGCTTTTCAGGACAACACAGGAACAACGGAATGGCACTGGAACCTATTGGGTAACGGTTTAAATTTTGTGGAAACCGGCGTTGCCGACTATCGTATTTTCATGGAGCAAGGTGGACAAATAGGTATTAATACCAATACTCCAGATGCGCAGTTAGATATAGAAAGTGCCGATGTTCCGTTAAGAATTCAACCAAGTGCAACGACCCCTACAGGAACTTTAGGAGGGCAAATGTTTGTTGATACGGATGGATTGTTATATACATATGATGCTACAAGAACCAAATGGTTAAGTGTAGATCGCGTTATGCTCGGGTGGGGCAGAAATAGCGGAAGTGCCTCCAATGAATATTTAAGACAATTTAATGGTTCACAATCGAATAATAACGGCTGGCGCATGATTCGAGATGCTACCATCACCGCCATTACTGTACAAAGTAATAACGTAGATACGTTTGACATACAGATACGCAGTAATGATAATACTGCTCCAATATTGACGTTTACGGTGACCGCAGCCGAGGGCGGCCATGATAACACCATAAATATTGATGTTTCTGAGGGTGATTTTATTCAGTGTTTTCTTCCCACAGTCGCGGGAGGTGTTTCTAATCCACAAGTGTTAATTGAAGTTGCCACAAGAAAATAAGATTAATAGCAATGAAAAAGAAAATTCCATATACGCTGATTACTGTAATAAGCTGCACTTTTGCGTTGGTTGTTAATGCACAAGTTGCTTTTCAAAATAACGGAAACGTGCAAATTCATGATCAAGGCCAAATGGGTTTTCACATTGACTTAATTAATCAAGGGGTATTCAATCAAAATCTGGGACTAGCAGGGTTTTATAATCAGAATAATCCGCTTATAGTATCTGGCAACGCTGTGGTTTTTAACGATCTGGAAATTGACGTTACAAATAATCTTTTTTTAAGAACAGCTGTTGGTGTATCAAACGGTGCAAATTTTATTACCGGATTAGTGGTTACGGACCGGAACCAATTGGGTGTATCCTTAGATTTTATTAATGATGCTTTTTATTCTGGAGTTGTCAATACTAGTCATACTGATGGGTACTCATCCGTTTCAGGAACTGATGCTTTTACCTTTCCTATAGGCGATGATAGCCGTTTTCGACCGATGAGTGTTTCTTCAAGTTCGTCCCAACAATTTTTTAGTGGTGCATACTTTTTTGAAGATCCGAATAGCCCATCGACTTTTGGAACTAATTTTAATACCAATACTAAACAGGGAAGAATTGGGTCAGTAAATCCTACAGAATTCTGGGATCTAAATGGTAAAACTGAAACCTCAGTCACTCTTACTTGGGACGCTAACAGCAACATTAGTTTTCTTGTTGATGATATTGAAAATTTATTAGTAGTAGGCTGGAATGAAAACGATGCCGAATGGCAGGATCTTGGAAATACTGAGGTCACGGGAGATATTACGTCTGGTAGTATTACTTCATTTACCTTCAGCCCGAGTGATTATGCTATTATCACTATAGGAGCCGCTAATACGACTGCTGAAAACCTAAATTATGGTATTAGTCCCGATGGTGATGGTATAAATGATGTATTGGTAATTGAAGCCACAAGAAATAGAACACAAAATCATTTAGAAATTTACAACCGTTGGGGCGTTAAGGTGTATGAGGCCGACGGATATACAAACGATTGGAACGGAACCTCTGATGGTCGTATAACAATTTCTAGGGATAAAGGACTACCAGTTGGTACGTACTTCTATATTTTAGAATTCAAGGATACTGGCGAAAAAGTGACGGGTTATATATACATCAACCGATAATTTACCAACTAGTATATCCAAATTCTAATTAAAATTAACATCATCTGTTCGGAATTGGAACACTTCTGAACTTGTTATATTTCCTTGCGAATCCTCGGTATTTACCATCCAATAATAAAGTGTCCCTGAATTAACTGCGTGCGTCAATTCATTATTTTGGGTTGAACCTACTGCTTCTATTGGTGGAAACTTTGTATCTAATATCACTTCATAATTTACTATATCCTCATCACGATCAGTACACATCCAACTTAAATTGACAAAACTTGAACTAATCCACTCTCCGCGTTTAGGACTAATCGGCATTGCAGCATTCGGGGGATGCACACTATAACTGGAAGATTCTATGATGAAATTTGATACCGAACTGACCTTATGTAATGGATTGTTTTCAAAAAAAGTGCTAACGTACCACGAGTAACTATCGTTAACACTAACCTCAATATCCAAACTATTCGTTTCTAATTCAAAAATAGCGGTTTCGAATGTGCTATTGTTAGTCAAGAACAAATTGTAATAGTCAACATTATCATTTGACTCTTCCCATCTAAAGGTCACGATAGCATTTTCCCCATTAAAAGAAAGCGTACTACAAGGTATATTATCTACAGGGTATTCTAGTTTGGCCGCAAAAAAATCACTTTCAAAAATCTCTTCATTGGTAGGTTCATTACAAGCAGTAGTAAAAAAAATAAGGCCTAGTATTCCGCAAATATAATTGTATTTCATATGTGTAAGTATTTAGGGTAGTGTGATAAAATTTTAATAGAAACTCCAGCTTCTATTACAAATTAATTGTGTATCTCCTTAAAAAATTCGGCTGCCTTCTAACTGTAATCATCAGGACATAGGAAGCGTGAGTAAGCCCCGTTATCTCAATTTCTTTTCTAAAGCTATATTGCACTGCATTTTTGTCGGAATCAATCAACGTAAGTTCATAATCATGTTCTTCAATAGTACTGATACTGATCATGGCCTCTGTGCTGTTTACAGAACATTCTTCTTTGGCAAATCCGATTTCAAAATTGTTAGAAGGGAGCGTAAAAACGGGACATCCATTCACATCCACAGTAAAATTCATAGAACCAGCACATTGATCATGACTATCCAAAACACCGTCATTGTCATCATCATCATCGCAAACATCACCAATACCATCATTATCGGTGTCTAGTTGATTGGGGTTTGCTATTGTAGGACAATTATCATTTACATCCAATACTCCATCTCCATCAACATCAGAAAATGTTGACGTAGTTTCATTATTCAAAAAAGTAGTATTTGCATTGGCATTGGATATATTTCCAAATGCAACAAAAAAAGAAAAAAGTAATAGTAAAAGTAATTCTCTATCCATAAATTAAAATTTTAATAATTAATTTACAGATCTAGTTAGGGATCAATCTGTTCGTAAAGTTTTTATAAAGCCGTTGACGAATATATGCTCTTTTAATGATACGACAAGCTAAAAAACATATTTAATCGATGAAATGCATATTATTTAACATTTTTTAGTAAAAAATAGGCGAATGTAGTCTACATCCGCCTGCTTCTATTTCAGATTTATTTATTACTTACTTATCCCATTTCCGGGACCTCATAATGATATGAGGCCTTGGTTATCTGCCCATTTTGCACTTGGTACATACATATTTCTTCCATTGCTTGTCGCCCTCCTTCTTTAAAGGTAATATCATATGACATTGGTATTGCAAAATGATTGCCTGCGACCATTGGATCTCCTACTTCACCGCCATGCATTTCTTGAATGTTATTTTGCCATTGATGAAAATCCTTAATAATTTGCTCTTTACCTTCAGCTAGTGCGTTTGGCATTCCCGGCATTTCTTGACTAATGCAATTTTCAGCATATAATTCGTTATAGGCTTCCTCGTATTTACCTTCTCTGCATAAACTAACGAGCCTATCAGCTACTTCTTTGGTTGTCATAATGATTGGTTTTTAGATTATTAGCTTTCAAGATAAAAAAATACCTTCTGTTTATTTTAAATAAAAAGTTAATTCATTACTATCTTTAGGGCTATAGCTAATTAATAAGATTATGCAACGCCGTATTTTTCTCAAATCCACTGCAATGGCAACTGCTGGTATTTTAAGCCTATCTAGTTTTCGCATTTGGAAAAATAATTTTTCAAAAGAAGAGTTAATAGGAAAAGGAAATCCAGAGCTTTTTGGTGATGGTTTTCTTTTAAGAAAAGAAGCTTTTGACGCATATACCAAAATGTGCAAAGCGGCTTTAAAGGATGGGATCAAAATTAAAGCTGTTAGCAGTTATCGGAATTACGACCATCAAAATAGAATATGGACTCGTAAGTACGAGCGTTTTACAAAAGAAGGACACTCCCCTATTCAGGCTATTCGTAAAATTGTTGAATACTCAACGATTCCTGGTACATCAAGGCACCACTGGGGAACTGACATTGATATCATAGACGGAAGTAAAAAAGTGGAAGGTGACGTATTAGTTGCTTCAAAATTTCATGGTAATGGACCTTTCTGTAAACTACGAGAGTGGTTAGATGAGTACTCTGAGTCTTTTGGCTTTTACACAGTGTACACTTCTAATGCTAATAGAAAAGGATTTAAATATGAACCGTGGCATGTTAGTTATGCAGCTATTTCTATACCTATGCTTAAAGAATATAGAACATTAGATGTTAAATCGATGCTGCAGCAAGAAAAGCTAATGGGTAGTGAGTATTTCACTGAAGACTTTATCAATCAATATATCAATGAAAATATCTTGGACATTAACCCTGAGCTACTTAAGTAGACAATTTCGTATCTTTAGAATTGAAAGTTTAGCGTTTTGAAATTTTGAAAACGCAGCACCTTGAACCCTACCTAATAAATTTTAAGCCAAATTAAAACCTTAAACGTTAAATCAAATTGAGAGGAAGTAAGTTAAAAATTCGTTTATTAATTGGTCTTGCTATTGTGGCATTTGCTTATTTTAAGCGATGCAGTAATCAGCAGGAAAATCCCTATACGGGTCGTGTTCAAAATATCGATATGTCTACTGACCAAGAAATCGCAATTGGTCTTGAAAGTGCTCCTAAAATGGCGCAGCAACACGGGGGTTTGGACCCTGACTCCAAAGCACAGGCCTTAGTTGATTATGTTGGAAAGAAATTAGTTGATAACAGTATGGCAAGAGAAACTCCTTATCGTTACGAATTTCATTTGCTGGCCGATAACCGCACAATAAATGCATTTGCATTACCAGGAGGTCAAATTTTTATTACGCGTGCATTGTTTTCGCGATTACAAACTGAAGATCAATTGGCAGGTGTATTAGGTCATGAAATAGGACATGTTTTGGGTAAACATAGTGCTGAACGGATTGCTGAGTCAAAACATTGGCAAACTTTAGCCACTGGTGCCTCTGTCGGTGCAGACATGGGTGGTGTTGTAGGTGGTATTGGGCAAAACATTCTACTAGGCAATGGTCGCGATGATGAACTTGAAAGTGATAAATTAGGAGTACGTTTTATGATGCGAGCAGGATATAATCCTGAAGAAATGATTGGCGTCATGAAAATACTAAAGGCTGCTGCAGGACCTAACAGGGTTCCTGAATTTCAAAGCACCCATCCTGACCCGGATAATCGAATCGAAAAAATTAAGGAAGCAATTCGTGAATACCGTGGCACCTAGTGAATGCACAAAGTATAGCAAATAAAAAAGTCCCAGATTCTCTGGGACTTTTTACTTCTAACTAACTAATTCAAATAACCTTAAGGAAGTACTTAAGCTTTTCGTCGTTTCTTCTTTTTCTTTTGATCTTTCAAGGCCTTTTCAATAACCTTGGCGGCGTCATCAGCATTTGATAACAATGCGTATTTGTGCGCAGTATATCCTTTAGGGCAAGTTGCCTTGATATTAGCGCCACTTTCAATAAGCAAAGCTGCGATCTCTGTTTTATTGTAGCGAGCAGCATACATTAATGGACTAAGCCCATTAGATTTTTCGTTGACGTCTTCACCTAAATTTATCATTTTCTTTACAGTGTCAACGTCACCTTTTACAATAGCTTTACAAAAAGCACTAACCTTTGCAGCTGGCTTTTCAATGATGATTTCTTTCTTTAAAACAAAGTGGTTTGAAAAAGCTGCGGTACTAAGAAATAAGCACAACAGCACAAAAACTGAAGTTTTTCTCATGATGATTGATTTTTTGATTAATGATTAGATTCATTAAATAAATTACGTATCAAAATCAAGCACCGATCACAAAAAAATTATAAATAACCTAATTTTAACGATCTGTAAACAAAAATGTTAACAATATAGGTCTCTTATTTTCGGATAATCTCCACCCTAAGCGGATGAAATATTCATAATTTCTGGGACACATTTTTAAGAATATAGCACCAATACCTACAACACAATCTTAGTATCTTTGCTAATTGATTTTAACTCGTGTTTATGAATAAGAAAGTTATCCTTATGATTCTAGATGGTTGGGGCATGTCTCCTGATCCTAAAGTATCTGCGATCGACAATGCCAATACACCATTTATAGACGGCTTATATGATAAATACCCTCATGCAACTTTACGAACTGACGGTATGAATGTGGGCTTGCCTGAAGGACAGATGGGTAACAGTGAGGTAGGACATATGAACTTGGGCGCAGGGCGCATCGTATATCAAGATTTAGCAAAAATTAATCTTGCTGTTGAAAACAACACTTTGGAAAAAGAAAAAGTACTAACAGATGCTTTTGACTATGCAAAAACCAATAATAAGAAAGTCCACTTTTTAGGTTTGGTATCAGACGGTGGTGTGCACTCCCATATTAACCATTTAAAAGGATTGCTTGAAACAGGCCATGCAAGTGGAGTTAAAAATATGTATGTTCATGCATTTACAGATGGACGTGATGTAGACCCCAAATCTGGAAAGGGTTTTATCCAAGATTTACAAGCTACCTTGAACAAAACCAACGCTTCCTTGGCAACAGTGACTGGTAGATATTATGCTATGGACCGTGACAAACGTTGGGAACGGGTAGCTTTAGCATATAATTGTATGGTAAAGGGCCAAGGTGAACATTCAATCGACGCTTTACAGTCTATTCAAGCAAACTATGACAATGATATTACTGATGAGTTTATCAAACCGATTGTGATGGTCAGTTCTGAGGGTACTCCCGTTGGAAACATTGAAATGGATGATGTTATTATATTCTTCAATTTTAGAACGGACAGGGGACGCCAACTTACGGATGCACTTTCGCAACGTGATTTTCCAGAATATAAAATGGAAAAACTACCCCTTTATTATGTAACCCTTACCAATTATGATGAAACTTTTAAAGGTATTCAGGTAGTATATACCAAAGATAATATTGAAAAAACCCTGGGCGAAGTCCTTGCCACCCATGGTAAAAAACAAATTAGAATAGCGGAGACTGAAAAATATCCACATGTTACTTTCTTTTTTAATGGTGGTCGAGAAGAGCCTTTTGATGGTGAACAGCGTATTCTCAAAAATTCTCCTAAAGTAGCTACCTATGATTTGAAACCGGAGATGAGTGCCTATGAACTTAAAGATGCTTTGGTAACCGAACTTGAAAAGGAGGAAACGCACTTTGTATGTCTTAATTTCGCAAATGGTGATATGGTAGGTCATACTGGAGTGATGGAAGCAGCCATAAAGGCATGCGAAGCAGTAGATAAATGTGTAAGAGATGTTGTAACTACCGGTTTAGAACATGGCTATAGTACCTTGTTAATTGCAGATCATGGTAATTGCGAAACGATGCTTAATCCCGATGGAAGTCCGCATACGGCGCATACAACCAATCCAGTTCCGGTAATTTTAATAGATCCAGAATTAAAAAAGATTAAAGATGGTATTTTAGGTGATATGGCTCCTACCATTCTAGATATGATGGGTATTGAAAAACCGAAAGAAATGACGCAACATTCGTTAGTATAAACATAATCTCCCTAGTAAATCATGTTTTATGAAATGAGTCATGATAACTAAAAGATGATTTCTTTTAGTGTTTAATGGCATATTTCATCTCACCTTTTAAAAAATGATAAAACTTGAACAGATGAAGAATAACATTCTTTTATTTCTTTTTTTTATTGTTCTCATGGGCTGTAAGTCAAAAACAGCTATTAATATTACTGTTCCTGATCCAGATGAAGAATACACTGCGATCATGGTAGGCCCTGCTAACAGAGCTGGCCTTGAAAAAGAACCCTTTTCGTACTGGTTTGGCAAAAATGCGAATAACTACGTAGCTGATGATACTAGTATACAAGAGATAAAACCATTGCTAAAAAATGTATCGATAAAGTTATTTATGGGTACTTGGTGCGAGGATAGTCAGCGAGAGGTCCCTAACTTTTATAAGATCATGGATGCTGCCAGTTTTAACTACAACAAGTTGGAGTTGATAGCGGTTACGCGAGATAAAACTACACCGCAAGAACTAGAAAAAGGACTGAATATCATTAATGTCCCTACCATAATATTATACAAGGACGGTAAGGAAATAAACCGAATTGTTGAGTTCCCTATAGAGAGTCTTGAAAAAGACATGTTGGCTATTTTAAGTGGAAACGAATATAAACATGCCTACGCAGAATAATCGAAATAATGATACTCACTGAACCAAAAATAACAACTATACCGAAAAAATTATTGGCTGCGGTAAGTGTAAGAACATCAATCGAAGAATTTGGAATGCCGCGTGCATGGCAACAGCTAATGCCAAAGCGAAATGAAATTACCAATACCGTAAGCAACAATAGATACTCTATTCAGGTTTATGATCAAGCCTATGATTACAAAACATTCACACCTTATACTCAGTTTACCTATATTGCAGGAATAGAAGTTAGCGATCAAAATATGCTCCCGGAAGGAATTGAACCGAAACAACTAGTAGGTGGTTTATATGCTGTTTTTAACCATAAAGGAACGATGACTCAGTTTAGAAAAACATTACAATACATTCATCAAGAATGGTTACCACAATCAATCTACCAGTTGGATCATCGCAACCATTTTGAAGTTTTAGGTGACACCTATTTGGGCCATGATAACCCAAACTCTGAAGAAGAGGTTTGGGTACCGATAAAAAAGAAGTAATATTTTCAGTATTTGCTTTACAGCTCAGCTTAGTTTAGTTGTAATGACTTTGTTTTGCTAACTTTGTGCGCTACAAAATTCATTAAATGATAATTACTAAATCTGCAGAAGAAATTGAATTAATGCGTGAAAGCGCACTAATTGTTTCTAAAACATTAGGGATGTTGGCTACAGAAGCTAAAGAGGGTGTTACTACCAATCAATTGGATGCTTTAGCGGAGGAATTTATTCGAGATCATGGTGCTGTTCCCGGTTTTTTAGGTTTATATGACTGTCCCTCGACCCTGCTTACTAGTGTTAATGAAGCAGTGGTGCATGGTCTACCAACAGATATTCCCCTTAAAGATGGTGACATTGTTGCCATTGACTGCGGTGCTTTAAAAAATGAATTTTATGGTGATCATGCCTATACATTTGAGATTGGTAATGTAGCAGAAGAAACCAAGAAGCTACTTCAGGTTACTAAAGAGTCACTTTATATAGGTATCCGAGAGTTTAAAGCCGGTAATCGTGTAGGAGATGTCGGTTATGCAATTCAGCAATATTGCGAAGGTCATGGCTACGGCGTGGTGCGTGAACTAGTTGGTCATGGTTTAGGAAGAAAAATGCATGAAGATCCTGAAATGCCAAATTATGGTAGAAGGGGGCGTGGCAAAAAGTTTATTGAAGGTATGGTAGTAGCGATCGAACCTATGATTAATATGGGTACCGAAAAAATCAAGCAATTAAAGGATGGCTGGACAATCGTCACCCGAGATGGAAAGCCTAGTGCTCATTTCGAGCATGACGTTGCACTAGTAAACGGAAAACCAGAAATACTTTCTACTTTTCATTATATCTATGAAGCCTTAGGAATTGAAAGCGATGAAGAGGAGGAGTTTCGAGCTAAAGAAATTGTTTTTTAGTTATTACACAGAGCTTCGCAAAGCATCCAGCTCAGGGTAACAACCAAATATGAAAAAACTCTTTAAGTTAATTTTAAACACCATACCAAGGCCAGTATTAATACGGTTGAGTTTTTTTGTGCGTCCATTATTGGTTCTCTTTTTAAAAGGGAAAAAATATACTGATCCAATTGATGGGAAAAGTTTTAGAAAATTTCTTCCCTATGGCTATGGCAAACAACGCCCAAACGTGTTATCACCGAGCACCTTGTCACTAGAACGCCATCGCCTATTATGGTTATACCTTAAAAACGAAACTGATTTCTTTACAAAACCTCAAAAGGTATTGCATTTTGCACCAGAACAAGCATTTTA
This sequence comes from Spongiivirga sp. MCCC 1A20706, assembly GCF_046524175.1. NCBI lineage: Bacteria > Pseudomonadati > Bacteroidota > Flavobacteriia > Flavobacteriales > Flavobacteriaceae > Spongiivirga > Spongiivirga sp. MCCC 1A20706. The sequence continues at coordinate 73,501 of NZ_JBEFZF010000004.1, read as the reverse complement.
TAAAGGATTTAGAAAACAACAAAATTTAGATTACACCACCACTGATCTTAATTCACCACTAGCTGATGTCAAAGCCGATATTTGCAATCTTCCGTTCGAAGATGATACATACGATATCATCTTATGCAATCATGTGTTAGAACACATTCCCGATGACACCAAAGCAATGCAAGAACTATATAGAATTCTAAGGCCTGGTGGAATGGGAATTTTTCAAATCCCCCAGGACTTAAATAGCGCTTCTACTTTTGAAGATAATAGTATTACAGATCCTAAAGAACGTGCCAAGATTTTTGGTCAATATGATCATGTCCGTGTTTATGGCCGAGATTATTTTGATAAGTTGCGTACAATCGGATTCACAGTTGAAGAAGTTAATTATACAGCGACCTTATCTAACGAATTAGTGGATAAATATCGACTGGCAAAAGGAGAAATTATTCCAGTTTGCAGAAAGTAGATTTATTTTATTCTACCACTAACTCTTGAAATCCCGAGGTCATCCAAGTTTTTTCTTCCTCATTCTCGTCCAGATACACCATTAAAATCTCGATATCGGCATTTTTTCTGGCAAAATCCTTCACCAAATATTGATTCATTGCCATAAGTCCCGTCGCCATAGCATCACTTTTTAAACAGGATGTGGACAACACACTAATTCCTAAAATATCTCCTTTCTTGGTAAATCCACTTTTAGGATCTATGGTATGAACATACTTTTCTCCAGTTCCTTCATCAATGCGAAATTTTCTGTAATTGCCAGAACTTGCGAGTGCCTTTTTATCTAGCGTAACCGCTGCGATAAATTGGTTACTTGCTTCGCGATTAGGGTTTTCAACACCTACAACCCATGGTTTTTCTGATTCTAAATTTTGCCCTGATGCAACTACCTCACCGCCTATTTCAACCAAAAAATTATCAACTTTTTCAGTGATTAGCACTCTTGCTACCAAATCAACAGCATAGCCCTTGGCAACCGCATTAAAATCTAAAGTTACCCTAGGATCCGCTTTAAGAATGCGATCTCCTTCACTAGTCAACTTTATTTTAGAAAATCCAGTAAATTCCATAATACTGTCGACCTTAGTCGAATCCATTTCTATAAAATCACCACTGGGGCCGAAACCCCAAGCGTCAGCCAATGCACCCACCGTAGGATCAAAATACCCATAAGTTTGTCCCCATATTCTATACGACCTGCTTAGTACTTCTTTAAAAGGAGCATCTAGTATTACAGTGGTATCGCCTTTGTTGATTCTTGAAATCTTAGAATCAGGAATATAGGTTGACATCGAACTGTTAACCAACTGGAAAACAGAATCTATTTTTTTACGTGAATCGAATTTCTTATCGCTGAAAAACTTCACGGTATATGATGTCCCAAAGACAGTGCCTTTATGCACCTTCATCCCATTGGAACCACAACTTGTGAAAGCAAATGATATCACAATGAAGCCAAGAGCCAATGTGAATACTCTATTTGATTTCAATGAGTCCTTTGTAATTAATCGTGTAATCATCTTTTTTAGTTAAAGGTGTGTTTAAATTTTTAGTATTTGCCAACCCTACACCTGCATAATAACAGCGTGCTTTAAACTTTATTGCATGTTCTTTAATCGTCTGCATAAAAATGGGATCGTAATTAGCAGGATCATCCGGGTATGACACCGCTTTTACAATGACAAAATGAAGCTTTTTATTCTTTAAACAAACAAACTGAGGATTCTTTTTTAGTTTGCTGTTTACTGCCATGAACTCGAAGCCATTGCTTTCCAGGTCTTTACCAACGATATTCATCGCCAGATTGTGTAACTCTTGCTCAGTTAAAGGTTGCATCGATAGAAAAGGTCAAAATCAAAAAACCTACAAGATTTTTGAAAACCTTGCAGGTTAGATATTATTTAGTCTTTTGATGATTACCCTCCAAAGTCGTCGAAACGCACATTTTCCGGTGGCACACCAAAATCTTCTGCCATTTTTTCAACCGCTTTATTCATTAATGGTGGTCCGCAGAAGTATACTTCTATTTCTTCTGGCTCTTCATGTTTTGATAAATAATTATCAATCACCACTTGATGAACAAAACCTACGAAACCATCTCCTTCACCATCTAAACCGTCTTTTACTTTCCAGTTGTCCTCTTCTAAAGGTTCAGATAAAGCGATATAAAATTTGAAGTTAGGAAAATCGCGCTCTAAGGCTCTAAAGTGCTCCGTATAGAATAACTCACGCTTCGAACGACCTCCATACCAATAGGTAACTTTACGGCCCGTTTTTAGGGTTCTGAATAAGTGATACAGATGTGATCGCATTGGCGCCATACCGGCACCACCACCTACATAAAGCATTTCAGCTTCTGATTCGTTAATAAAGAACTCACCATAAGGACCAGAAATAACCACTTTATCGCCTGGCTTTTGGTTAAAAATATAAGAAGATGCTACTCCAGGATTCACATCCATCCACCCATTTTTAGCACGATCCCATGGCGGGGTTGCAATACGCACGTTTAGCATGATCTCTCTTCCTTCTGCAGGATAAGAAGCCATAGAATAAGCACGTTCTACGGTTTCAGAATTCTTCATTACCAATGGCCAAAGGTTGAATTTATCCCATTCTAATTGGAATTTCTTGGGATCATCATGTTCTTCAGGGTGTGCAGTAATATCAAAATCTTGATATTTAATTTCGCATGGTGGTATTTCAATTTGAATATACCCTCCTGCTTCATAATCCATTTCTTCAGGAATCTCTACTACAAATTCCTTAATGAAGGAAGCTACGTTCCAGTTACGCACAACGGTAGCCTCCCATTTTTTAATACCGAAAACCTCTTCAGGTACTTCGATCACCATATCTTGCTTTACCTTCACTTGGCAACCAAGGCGCCATCCTTCGGCAATCTCTTTTCTTGTAAAGTGAGGCTCTTCGGTTGGTAAAATCTCTCCTCCACCTTCAGAAACGATACACTTACACTGAATACAAGTCCCGCCACCGCCACAAGCAGATGGCAAAAATATTTTGTTATTCCCTAATGTTCCGAGCAAAGTCCCACCTGAGGAAACTTCTACATCTTCTTGTCCGTTTATTTTTAGTTTAACAGGTCCTGAAGGTAACAGTTTAGCTTTAGCACCTAACAAAATACCCACAAGGGCAAATGTCAAGATAAAGAATACGACTAAACTGGCTATGATTACTGAAATATCCATATCTATTTTCTCTTACAATTTAATACCCATAAAACTCATAAAACCAAGCGCCATTAGGCCTGTTATGATAAAGGTAATTCCCAGTCCTTTTAGAGGAGCCGGTACATTTGAATACGCAATTTTTTCCCGTATCGCTGCAATGGCAACAATTGCTAAAAACCATCCGATACCAGAACCGAAACCATACACTAATGATTCGCTTACACCACCGAAGTCTTTTTGTTGCATAAACAATGATCCTCCGAGAATTGCACAGTTTACTGCAATAAGTGGTAAGAATATACCAAGAGCACCATATAATGCAGGCGCAAATTTCTCAACAATCATCTCAACCAATTGTACCATAGAGGCAATTACGGCAATGAACATGATAAAACTCAAGAAACTCAAGTCTATTTCGGCATACTCAGCACCTAACCACTTTAAAGCTCCTGGTTGCAGTACATACTCATCTAACAAGAAGTTGATTGGCACGGTTATCGCCAAAACGAAAATAACAGCTGCACCTAAACCAACGGCAGTTTTTACTGTTTTTGACACCGCCAAATATGAACACATACCAAAGAAGTATGCGAACACCATATTTTCTATGAAAATACTTTTTACAAATAAATTTACGTGATCCATAATATACTATTTAGCTGATGTACTAGTTCTTTTCTATCAATTTTCTATTTCTGGCTCTTTGCGCCCAGATAATCAAGCCTACTACGATTAATGCCATTGGAGATAACAACATCAAACCGTTATTTTCATATCCTGCATCGTAAAATGATTGTGGAATGATCTTAAAGCCAAATAAGGTACCAGACCCTAGAAGCTCCCTGAAAAACGCAACCAAAATCAGGATAAACGCATAACCAGCCGCATTCCCTACACCATCTAAAAACGATTTCCAAACGCCATTACCTAAAGCAAAGGCTTCTAAACGCCCCATCACGATACAGTTGGTTATTATCAATCCTACAAAAATGGAAAGCTCTTTACTCACATCATATGCATAAGCGCGAAGCACTTGATCTACCAAAATCACCATCGACGCCACTACTACCAGCTGTACGATGATACGAATACGGTTAGGAATTAAATTTCTCAGTAAAGAGATAATGACATTACTTGCAGCCATTACCGCCATTACCGACAAGCTCATCACAATTGCAGGTTTTAACTGAACTGTAATTGCTAATGCCGAGCAGATGCCTAAAACCTGAACGGTAATTGGGTTGTCGTCATTAAGAGGGTCACTAAGCAGTTTTCTGTTCTTTTTAGAGAACAACGGCTCTTTTTCTTCCGCCACAAAAAGTACAACGGGTTTTTCCTGATTTTCCTTGGTTTGTTTCTTCTCTGCCATGGATGATTATTTTAAAGCAAATGTTGCTTTTTGTGATTTTATATAAGGAAGGTAGTGCTGTAAACGCTCTTTAAACATATCGGTTACCCCATCACCAGTAATGGTAGCACCCGATATGGCATCTACCTCATTATCTGTCTTATCTTCTCCGTTAGGATCATTATTACCTTTTAATACAGTAACCCCTACTAGTTCGCCCGATTCGTTAAAGATTTTTTCATCTTCAAAACGATCCTGAAACCACTTTTGGGTGATTTCGGCACCAAGACCAGATGTCTCTCCGGTGTGATCAAAAATGGTTCCTTTAATTGTATTAATGTCCTGTTCTAAGGAAACATATCCCCAGATGGCATTCCAGAGTCCTGCACCATATAAAGGAATAACATAGTACTTTTTACCTTCTACATTGGCAACATATAAAGGAAAACGCTGCTCTTCTACAGGCTTCTTAACCTCTTTTGAAAGTTCAATCTTAAAAGCATCTCTTTCAGCATCAACACCTCCACCAGGTTTTAAAGCAAGTTGCTCTTGAATGTATTTTCCAAATAACTCTTCCGCGCCATCTCTATCAGTTTCAATTCCGATGGTATACAGAATATTTTGCATTTTTTCTTTACGCACATTTTCTTGCTGAAGATCTTTAAGCGATGTTGCTGCAAAAGCTAGTGATGCCGCTACCACAACAACCATTGCCGCTGCAAATAAAAATGTATACGCGTTACTATCTCTATTCATGCTTGATATAATTAAGCTTGGACTGCCGCCAAACGTTTCTTTCTTCTTTTAATATTTGCCTGTATCACATAGTGATCAATTGTTGGTGCAAATACATTCATTAACAGTATTGCCAACATAATACCTTCGGGATAGGCTGGATTGAATACGCGAATCATGATGCCGAAAAGTCCTATCAAGAAGCCATATATCCATTTTCCCCTAGTAGTTTGAGCCGCCGAAACAGGATCTGTTGCCATGAAAACAACACCAAATGCCAGTCCTCCAACCACGAGGTGATTCATCCACTCAAAACTCATTAATGCATTTACTGAAAATGCGTTAAAAATAAGTCCCATAGCAGCAGCACCAATAAAGCCGCTTACAATGATTCTCCAGCTTCCAACTCCAGTCAGGATCAATACGGCTGCTCCTACTAATATCCACAGTGTAGAAGTTTCTGCAATTGATCCAGGAATGGCTCCGCTAAACATATCCATAAACGTATAACTCACTTCATTTCCCGAAGCAAGAGAACCAAGAATGGTTTCCCCAGTTATGGCATCTACTTTTGAAGCAGAAGCTTCAGAGACCCATACTTCGTTTCCTGACATGTACGTAGGATACGCAAAAAAGGCAAATGCACGTGCTGTTAGTGCTGGATTTAAGATATTCATTCCGGTACCTCCAAATGCTTCCTTACCAATTACTACTGCGAAAGCAGTTGACACAGCCACCATCCACAATGGGATGTCAACCGGCATGATCATTGGTATTAGCAAGCCCGTTACCAAATATCCCTCATTTACTTCATGACCGCGATACACAGCAAACCCAAATTCAATACCTAAACCTACAATATAGGATACAGCAATCATAGGAACAATCTTCCACGAACCATGTATAAAGGCATCCATAAAGGTGAACTCTTCACCTGTCTGGCCGAAATATTGAGCACCTGCATTATAAATACCATATATCAAGGCTGGTACTAATGCAAGAACAACTGTGATCATTGTTCTTTTTAAATCTACCGCATCTCGAATATGAGCCCCTTTTTTTGTAGTGTGATTAGGTACAAATAAAAAGGTATCGAATGCGTTAAGCGCTGGAGCAAATTTTTCAAACTTACTTCCTGGCTTGAAATTTTCCTTTGCTTTATCGAGTTGTTTTCTTAAAAATTTCATAGTCTATTTTTTATCCAACTTCTTCAATCATTATATCTAGGCCTTCACGAATAATAGCCTGTGCCTCAATTTTAGAAGTACATGCATAATCGATCAAGGCAAAATCTTCAGGTGCTACCTCATAAATACCTAGGTTTTCCATTTTTTCAATGTTACCGGCCATGCATTCTTTTATAAGTTGCATAGGAAACACATCCATCGGCATTACTTTCTCCATCTCACCGGTTACTACTAAAGCTCGTTCTTCACCATTTAAATTGGTATTTGCTTCAAAACGCTTGTTTTTAAACAACCACGCTAATGAAGTTCGTGACATACTGTGAATATTATTCCCAATAAATGGAACCCATCCGAACATTCTGTAATTATTTCCTTCAGGAATCGCTGAGAACGTGGTGTTGTAAAAACCTAGGAAATTATCTGGCTGAACTTCATCACCTGTTAAAACATCTCCGTTGATCATACGTACACGCTCAGGATTTTCAACTCCTGCATCATATACAAAAGTTGAAATTTGAGCACCTATTTTTGTTTTATAATATTTAGGGTTCTTTATTGAAGAACCTGCAACGGCAATTATCCTAGACGGATCAAACGTACCGGTTAAAAAAAGCTTACCAATAATAACTACATCCGCAGGGTTAATTACCCAAACGCGTTCACCTGCATTTATCGGGTCGATATGATGTATTTGTACCCCAACATTTCCAGCAGGATGTGGTCCTGAAACTCGATGAACCTCAACATTATTGATATTGTTCAAAAAGGAATTACCCGTTTTATCAATTGATAAGTGTGTTTTCCCTTCCGTTAGCTTAGAAATAGCATTTACACCAGTCTGAAATGCCTCTTCTTCGTTGTTAAGAGCAAATTCAATATCAGCAGCTAAAGGAGCGGTAGCATAAGCTGAAATAAAAATAGCTTTAGGCGCATCCACCGGATTAGCAATTACATCATACGGTCGTTGTTTAATAAATGGCCAACAACCACTCTCTAAGATAAAATTCTTGATCTCTTCACCAGACATTTCAGTCGGGTTCTTCGATCCATGCTCGACAGCGATATTTTTGTCATCCGCTTCAATACGCACTTCCAGAATTCTTCGTTTTGCTCCGCGTACAATTTCCTTTAAAACACCACTTACGGGTGAAACAAATTTGACTTGATCGCTGTATTTTGAGAAGAAAATAACCTGACCTTGTTTTACACTTTCACCTTCTTTAACTACCATTTTTGGCATTACAGCGTGAAAATCAGTGGGTTTTATTGCAAAAATTTGTGATTTAGGAGCATCGGATAAAACCTTTTCTGCTTGCCCCTTGAGTTTAATATCTAAACCCTTTTTAATTCGAATGTCTTTAGACATATTTCCAGAATATTATTTAGAAAATTCCGTTCTAAAATTTCGTGCAAATTTACTAATTAAAACACCAATCTAAAAGGTGTGAATTGGCTGTAATTTTTATTTATAATTATTCTAAATAACAAAATTAACTTAGGCACACATTTTGTTTATCTTTAGCCAAAATAAATCGGATTTATCAGCATGAACCTTAAACATTTATTGCTTTTTATTTTTGTTGGTCATTTTGCCATTGCCCAGATAAAGTATGAGGAAAATCCGCCAGAAAACATCAAAACGATTGTTTTTAAAGGTAGCGATGATGATGATCAGTTTCCGATTATTAAATTAAATGAAAGTGTACTGTTAAAATTTGATGACCTAAATGGCGACGAAGCCAACTACTATTACAAGTTGACACATTGTAATTTTGATTGGACACCTTCTAACATTCCTAAAAACCGATTTCTTGACGGCTTTGACAACGAAAGAATAATTAATTACCGTAACTCATTAAATGCGCTAACGATCTATTCGCACTATGAGCTGAGTTTACCAAATAACAAAACCCGCTTTAAAATCGGCGGCAATTATATTCTTGAAATTTTTAATCAGCAGGGCGACCTCATGTTTTCCCGACGTTTTATAGTGTATGAAAACATAGTTAATGTCGGTGTCACCATTAAACGAGCTCGTGACGTTGCTGTAATTGACCAAAAACAAGTGGTACAACTTGACATTAATACCAATAGCTTGCAATACCGTAATCCGGAAAAAGAAATAAAAGTAGCCATCCTACAAAATTATCTTTGGGATACCGCTATCACTGATCTTAAACCTCAGTTTGTACTAGGAAATAAACTGCAATATCGATACGATGAGCAGGCACGATTTGATGGTGGAAATGAGTTTCTAAATTTTGACAGTAAAGACATTCGCACATCGAATATTAATGTATCACATGTTGAGCTTGGTACAATTTATAATCAATATCTATATACCGACGAAATAAGAAGTGGTCTTCCCTATACTTACAATCCCGATATTAATGGAGACTTTTTAGTCACTTCAGTTAACGGAGACCCCGATATTGAAGCCGATTATGCCCGAATGCATTTTAGTCTGCCTTACAACAGTGATATTGGGCTGCAAAAAGTATATGTCGTAGGAAAATTTAATAATTATCAGGTAACCGATGAATATGAATTGCTTTTAGATCAAAAGGTTGGGTTATATAAAGGTAATGCACTTTTTAAACAAGGTTTTTACAACTACAAATATGTAACGGTCGACAACGGAATTATCAATGATGTTTCAATTAGTGGCTCATTATCTCAAACCGAAAACAACTACACGGTTTTAGTTTACTTTAGAAAATTCGGTGCTATGTATGATAGTGTAATCGGTGTCGGCCTTGGTGATTCTTCAGTCATTACCAACTAATTATTTCACATTTCTTACAAAAGCAAATAGTTAAAGTTTACCATTCACTCACTAAAATTAATATCTTTAATCACCTTAAGTGAACTCATGGTTACACAAATTACCAGCGGTATTAAAATCTCGGTAACGACTAATTTTGAAGGTACGTTTTATAAAGATTATAAAATGCACTTTGCCTTTGGCTACAAAATAACTATCGAAAACTTAAGCGAAGACACCGTGCAATTACTCTCAAGGCATTGGGAAGTGCTTGATGCGCTAAATACTACAGAAACTGTTGACGGCGAAGGAGTCGTTGGGAAAAAACCTGTTATCGCACCAGGAAAATCACATGTTTATAGCTCCGGTTGCCTGCTTTCCTCTCCAATAGGTGCTATGCAAGGCTATTATAACCTTATTAATCTAAACACCAACGGTCATATTAAAGCGACTATTCCTAACTTTAAGTTAAGCGCCCCTTTTGCCGTAAACTAGGTGTTTTTTCCTTTTTTATAGTTTTTCTTAAAAAATCGAACTGAAATATATAACCGTTTTGTTTTATGTGACAATATTGACAATTGCTGTCATACATAAATTGATAAAACTGGTTTATATTGAAATCAGCATCGTTTACTTCAAAAATACCATCATGATCTAAGCGTCCATGATCATCGTATTTTTGAATACGATATTCATACCGTTTCTGCACCTTTTCAAGAACAAAATACGCACCACAACCCGTACCAGAGAGATATTGCGCATTGGCAGGAAGCGGGTACTTTTCTTCTTCATCAAAAGTGATTTCTCCAGGCTTTTTATGAAAGTAATTGGTAAGATTCTCAACAAACACCGATCGATCATAAACCGAAATATTTCCATTTTCAACAGAAAACATTTTACCAATAGTCGCTGCCTTTTGAACATTTCCTAAAGGACTAGGTGTAAAAAGTTTGTTGAAGCCTAAGCCTAGTTTTATACGACGGTTACGGGTAGCAAATAAAATGGTATCCGTTACAAAACGAGAGCAATTGCTTCCTCTCTTGTCGAATGCACCGTAAGGTATACTCCCTTTACGCTGCAAGTTCATAATATAATGCTGTGCCGCTTCAAAATTAATATCTTCACAAACCGAAGCTACTAATCGACCCTCGCCATGAGTTTTATGAGGATTTGCATCTAACCACAATAAAAAATCATCCAGATTGATCAAGGTACCATCTTTGTCAAAGGTTGCCCTAAAAGGAATTTCAAGTTCGCTATCAGTCAATGCGCCTCGAACTCTCCCTTTCCCTTGTGGAGTAATATATCTACCAAAATCATAGTAATAGGCCATTTCTGTATCATTGGATATCAAAACAAGGGCCGCATGGCCTGCCTTTAAATATTCTTTTGTGCCGATTCCCACCCAAGGTAAAACTTTACAAATTGCTTCGGTAGACATCGTGACAAAAGTATCAGGATACGCTATTGATATTATCTTTCCGTTATACTCCACGAACTATTTAATTGCAGGTTGGTACTTAAAACTTCTTCGTTCAACACATTAATATATTGAACATCGATATCTCGACTATTCTTTTTTATTTGCGTAATACTAACAGTTCTTACAAAAACACGATTCATCATCACATCAGTTGTAATGTCACCATCGCCGGCTGTTCTATGAAAATTCAAAATGGCTTCTTCACTAAAATCAGCTTGCATTTTAAAATCCTCAAACCAGTCTTTTCGTTTTACTTTCATTTCATCGGTATACAAGGTTGAAGAAGACCAAATGTGTGATGTTAAAGGAAGTTCTCGCTGGTGTTTTTCTTCACCATCCCAAACAATTTCAATTAACTGTAGCCCTTCATTCCAATCAACTAAAATCATGGTAAAAGGCTCTAGATTATCAAAGTTATAGGTATTGCAAAACAAATTAATGTCAGAAGCCGCAAGAAACTCTTTTACAACAAGTCCTCTACTCTTACGATATGGTAATTTTCTTTTATGTAATTCGAAACCGCCGTTAAGCAAACAAACAATCCTCTTTTGTTCGCTAGCGCCTATCCACGTTCCACCAGCAACCACATCTTTAGGATAGATCATTTTAATGCCAAGATCATTATATATGGTTGGCGGCACTGTTTTACGTGCCGGGGCTTCGTCTCTATTAGAAGTAAGAATGAATTGATCATCACCCTTATATAAAAAAGTAACTGTACACATGTAGGTTTGGTCAGAAATCTGTTGGCAACTTACAAAAAATATGAGAAACGCCTTCTGCGCAGTTATTTAAATGTTGCTTTTTTGGTACTTTTGCTGCTCTTAAACACAAAAACTAAAAAATCCATGTCAAAAGGCTTTTTTCAAGTACCAACCGCAATTAATGAGCCCGTAAAATCTTACGCACCGGGGACACCAGAACGAGATGCTGTGGCAGCACAATATCAATCATATTTTAACGGTAATGTTGATATACCAATGTACATTAATGGTGAAGAAATTCGCACCGGTAATACCCGAAATATGACCCCGCCACATGATCATCAACATGTAGTAGGCACCTATCATTTAGCTGATAAAAGTCATGTAGAAAAGGCCATTAGTACCGCTTTAGAAGCTCGAAAAAAGTGGTCTCAAATGAAATGGGAACAACGTGCGGCTATTTTTTTAAAAGCAGCTGATTTGATTGCGGGTCCTTACCGCGCAAAGATCAATGCAGCTACTATGATCGCTCAGTCAAAAACCATCCATCAAGCGGAAATTGATGCAGCATGTGAGTTAATCGACTTTTTAAGATTCAATGTTGAATACATGTCTCAGATTTACGCTGAGCAACCAGATAGTAACGAAGGTTTATGGAACCGCGTTGAATATAGACCGTTAGAAGGATTCACCTATGCCGTTACACCATTTAACTTTACTGCAATTGCAGGAAATTTGACCAGTTGCATGGCAATGATGGGTAATGTAGTAGTTTGGAAACCAAGTGACAGCCAGGTATTCTCCGCTCAGGTGATTGTTGATGTTTTTAAAGAAGCGGGCGTTCCAGACGGGGTTATTAATGTTGTTTATGGTGATCCTGTTATGATAACGGAAACTGTGTTAAACAGCCCTGATTTTGCAGGATTACATTTTACCGGATCGACTTATGTTTTTAAAGAACTTTGGAAAAAGATTGGTGAGAATATCCATAATTATAAAACCTATCCACGAATTGTAGGGGAAACTGGCGGTAAAGACTTTATTGTAGCGCATCCATCAGCCAATACCAAACAAGTTGCTACCGCAATTACTAGAGGTGCATTTGAATTTCAAGGACAAAAGTGTAGCGCTGCTTCTCGGGTGTACTTACCAAAATCGACTGCTGACGAAATATTAAATTTCGTAAAAGCGGATATTGATAGTATTAAAATGGGGAGCCCGGAGGACATGAGTAACTTCATGACAGCGGTTATTCATGAGGGCTCATTTGATAAGCTTGCGAAATATATTGATCAAGCAAAAGCTGATAGTGACTCAGAAGTTTTTGCAGGTGGTGGTTATGACAAGAGCAAAGGGTACTTTATTGAGCCAACTGTAATTGTGGCTAAAGATCCAAAATACACTACAATGGAAACAGAGTTATTTGGACCTGTAGTTACTGTCTATGTTTACGATGACAATAAATGGATGGAGACATTACAATTAGTTGATGAGACATCGGATTACGCATTAACAGGTGCTGTTTTAGCAACCGATCGTTACGCCATTGAAGAAGCAACCACTGCATTGCAAAACGCGGCTGGGAACTTTTATATAAATGATAAACCAACAGGAGCAGTAGTTGGTCAACAACCATTTGGTGGTGCACGCGCTTCAGGAACTAACGACAAAGCAGGATCAGCACAAAACTTGCTCCGTTGGGTTTCTCCAAGGTTAATTAAAGAAACCTTTGTTACACCAACAGATTATCGTTATCCGTTTTTAGGGTAGTTAGTATTACAAAATAATTTTTAGGGTTGAGTCTTTCTTAGTACATTGAAAGCTCAACCCTTTTTTATTGATGTAATGCAATTCGAAATTTGTCCACTTTCCCAACCTTTTAGCACTTACATCGAGTCTATATTTTATTACAAGGGTTTTATGCCCGATCATTCTATCGAACGTGTGGTGCCAACAGGGCATCTATTTATTATTTTTGAATTAGATGGTATCGAACGAAACACTTTTGACAATGACAATTTAGAACCAAACGGAATTTTTAATAACGTATGGATATCTGGAATGCATAAGAATTATCTATCTATATCAGCACATGAAAACTCAGAAATGCTGGTAATCCAGTTTAAACCTTATGGAGCACATCCGTTTTTAAAAATTTCTGTCAATGAACTTAATAACAGTGTGGTGGATGCCAGTTCAATTTTTGGCGAGGAAATAGTTATTCTAAGAAACGAATTAATGGTAATCGAAGATTTCAAAACCAAATTTTCTAAAGTACAAAGTTGGTTGAAATCTGAGTATGATCAAACCAGAACACCGAAAGAAGAGCTTATTACAATTATTGATAGTTTCACCAAAAATCCAGTTGCCAATCACAGTGGAATTATCAGGCAATACTCAAAAACTCAAAAACATTTAATACAACAATTCAAAAAATATGTTGGACTTACTCCTAAGGTTTTTCACAGAATAATGCGTTTTAATAATCTGTTAGGGCAAATTCAAAACAAAGAAAAACCAGAATGGGCTAAAGTAGCGCATGATACGGGCTATGCCGATCAAGCTCATTTTATAAAAGAGTTTAAAGAATTCTCAGGCTTCAATCCAGAAGAATTCATTGCATTTGATCATCATAAAAATCAACCTAACTTTTTCCCACTTGATAGCAAAGGTTAATTTTTTACAATACCGGAGTGTATTTGATATTGTATTTTAGTTCAAATTAAAAATATGAAACGTTGTTTTCTTCTAGGGTGCACCTTTTTATTTTCTTGTTTGACATTTTCTCAAACAAATCTTATAAACAAAAATCGAGTAGAATCAACGATTGATTCAACACATACAGGTAACATTGTCCTAATTCAAAAATTTTACATAAAGGCACCATTAGAAGACGTTTGGAATGTGTTTACAACCAAAAAAGGCTGGGAATCTGTTTTTGTTCCTTTAGCTGAAGTTGATTTTAAGATAGGTGGAAGCATTCGATCTAGTTACGATAAAAATGCAACAATCGGAGATAGCAGTACAATCGTCAATAACATCATCAATTTTGTTCCTAAAAAAGTAATCACACTTCAAGCGGAACTATCTCCGCACTTTCCAGAGTTTATGAAAAAAGATGCTCAAGATTTCTACAACATTATTTATTTTGATGAAATTAATGCATCGAACACGGAAGTTACTTCTTACGGGATAGGATATAAAAACACTAGAAAGTATAAAGAATTACTTCACTTCTTTATAAAGGGGAATGAGGCAGGGTATCTCAACCTGATTAAGTATTTAGAAACAGGTGAAAAAGTAAAATTTTAATGTATGGAAAAGGCACTACAAACTATGATTAATAATATGCCGGAAAAAACCGGTAAGTCGTTAGAAGAGTGGAAAACAATCTTAAAAACAAAATCATTTGAAAAACATGGTCAAGCTGTTAAGTTTTTAAAAGAAGAGCATGGTGTAACTCATGGATTTGCCAATACCATTGTCAGTCTATCAAAAGAAGATAATGATAGCACAGACGATCTTGTCTTCAATCAATACAGAGGAAAAGAAACGCTAAAACCCATGCATGATAAGCTTATTTCTGTAGTAAGCAATTTTGGGGATGACGTGACCATTACGCCCAAAAAAACTAGCGTTAGTATTATTCGAAAACGGCAATTTGCATTAATAAAGCCTGCCACAAAAACAAGAATTGATCTGGGGTTGAAGTTCAAAAACAAACCAACTACAGATCGATTAGGCAACTCAGGACCATTTGGCACCATGTGCACACATCGTGTTCAATTAACGAACCTAAATGATATCGATCAAGAATTGATCAAATGGCTAAAGGAAGCCTACGACGAGTCGATATAAACTCAATATTTCATAGATTATCTAACCTTTCACGGTCTTGTTTTTTGGCTCTAGATTCTTGCAGCGTAGCGCTCCTTTTTCATTTATCTTTGACCCAATGTATTCAAAAACCGAAGAACGTTGGAATGCCGGCTCGCACCTTTTGGGCGCTATACTAGGAGTAATTGGCTTATTCATATTATTAACCGATAACAATAGTAAAACCAGCTACAGCACTATTTCGATCATTACGTATTGCTTTTCTGTTGTATTACTTTTTTCAGCATCTACACTATATCATAGCATTGAAAATGTTAGAAGTAAATCGAACTTAAGAAAGTTAGATCACATAAGCATCTATTTTCTTATAGCCGGCACTTATACTCCGGTTTGCCTTATAAGTCTAATTGAAAGTAAAGGTTGGCCACTTTTTTACGTAGTTTGGGGAATAACCGCAGTCGGTACCTTACTAAAACTATTTTTTACCGGAAAGTTTGAAGCGATCTCCCTAATATTATATGCGGTTATGGGGTGGTTGATTGTCTGGGATTGGGAAGCCATGACCTCCATCCATTCTTCAGATGGTATTTTTTGGTTGATGCTGGGCGGAGCCTTCTATACTATAGGCATTGTCTTCTATGCCATTAAAAAAATACCATACAATCATGTTATTTGGCATTTTTTCGTGCTCGGTGGTGCGATTAGTCACTTTTTATTTATTTGGAAACATGTTATTTAACAAAAAACCATGTTAAATGATGCTTTTTATGTAAGGTTGCTATATTTATCAAGACATATACACCCATTTTCTTTATACATAACACTACTTAATGTTCGATTTTTTGAAGAGGATATTCCTCGTTATTATTTTTTTACCCATATTCACTTTTTCCCAAGAAACCACAGGAACCCTTCAAGGCACAGTTAAAGATTCAAAAAACAACCCGATACCATTTGTCAATATTGTTGTTATTGATACTGAAACTAATTTCAAATACGGCACTATTACACAAGAAACAGGGTTTTATATTCTAAATAACCTACCTCCTTCAAATAGTTACCAAATAGCAGTAAGTTCAATTGGTTTTAGCTCAAAAAAACTGGGCGGTATCGCTATAAACTTAGGAACGGTTACCTATAAAGATTTTGTTTTAAATGAAGAAAACGTCACCTTAGAAGAAGTAGTACTAAGCGCCAATAACTCCAACAATCGACTTAAACAGGGAAACGAAGTGCTACTTGGTAATAAAAAATTAAATGAAACACCTACCATTTCTCGTGGTATTCAGGATTTAACTAAAAATCTCCCGGAAGCCAACCTAAATTCATTTGCCGGTGCCAGTAATCGATTTAACAATTTAAATATTGATGGTATTGCAAACAATGACATCATTGGCTTTCAAGAGCCAGCAAGTGGCGCATCAGGTTCTCAAGCAAATGGAACACCGGGAAGTTTGTCAAGATCCCAACCAATCGGTTTTGGCGCGATTAAGGAACTGTCAGTTAAAATTGCTCCTTTTGATGTAAGTATTGGGAATTTTAGTGGTGCCAACATCAACGTGGTTACAAAAAACGGAACTAATAAGTTTCAAGGAGAATTATATGCATTTGGAAACAACCAGACATTAATCGGTAGTTTTTCAGACGGTATTAAGCAAGAAGTAAGCAATTTCTATGACACACAATTTGGTGTTTCGATTGGCGGTGCGTTAAAAGAAGATGAACTTTTTTATTTCGTCAATTTTGAACAAGCCCTGGCTAAAATTCCCGTTTTAAATGCACCCGGTACTGCTACTTCAAATTTTTCATTAGATGTGGTAGAATCCATTGCTGATCATCTTATAAATAATTACAATTATGACCCTGGTACTTTTGGTGATGCTGCACTTGAAACATCAAGCACAAAACTTTTCGCAAGGCTCGATTACAACATATCTGATAAGCATAAACTAACGATAAGAAATAATTATGTAAAAAGTTTTACTGATAATTTAGAGAGAAATGCGTCTTTTCTAAACTTTGGCAATCAAGGATATCGGCATAATAGCACGGCAAACAGTTTGGCTGTAGAACTAAAATCGAATCTAACCAATAACACATCCAATGTGCTTTCGATAGGGTATAATACTGTAAAAGAAGGTAGAGATTTTGACGGGCGAGTTTTTCCACATATTCAAATTGCAGTTAATGCTTCTGACCGGATTTTTGCTGGCACCTATCGCGAGGCATCGGTTTATGGTACCGATTTTAGTACCGTTCAACTCTCTAATAAATTCACTTACATTAAAAACAATCACAGTTTTAAATTTGGTGGATTTGCACAATTAAATAATATCGACTACGGATTTTTGTCGGCATGGAACGGCCGTTGGGA
This sequence comes from Spongiivirga sp. MCCC 1A20706, assembly GCF_046524175.1. NCBI lineage: Bacteria > Pseudomonadati > Bacteroidota > Flavobacteriia > Flavobacteriales > Flavobacteriaceae > Spongiivirga > Spongiivirga sp. MCCC 1A20706. The sequence goes on along the minus strand of NZ_JBEFZF010000004.1, from coordinate 55,878 downwards.
ATACCGATCTGTCGAAGACTTTTTAAATGACAATCCGAGACGAGTGCGTGGTGTGTATAATGTGAATAATAATAACTTCGATTTTGTGAGTAATACACCATCTGCCTCATTTAAAGTATTTGAAGGGGCTTTGTATGCTCAAGATAATTTTCGTGCTTCTGATCGGCTATCGCTTTCATTCGGTGTTCGACTTGATGCGCAATCCCTTCCTGAAGATCTACCGATAAGTCAAGAAGTTCAAAATACACCAGAATTTAGTCGTTTTGACAATAAACTATCGAAAGCACCACAGGTTAATCCCAGGTTTGGGTTTACGTATTTCTTAGATGACAATAGGACGTATAAACTGCGCGGAGGTACTGGATTATTTTCAGGTAGACTACCCTATTTATGGTTCGCCTATGTTGAATACATTTCCGGCACCAATTACTTTAATATCGATTTAAGACCGGATGGACCGCTACCGCTAACAGAAAATTTAGATGATTTAGTAGTACAACAACCGGGGCTAACAGAAATCAATTTGTTGGACACCAATTTTAAACTTCCCAGAGAGTGGAAGTCGAATATGGCGATCGACATTTCATTAAAAAACAATTGGAACTTTGGTTTAGAAGCCACATATACCGACATTGTTAATGGTATTTTCTTCCAATCGATTAACCGACGGAATGATATAGGAAATTTTGTGGGAGCCGATGATCGCCCTTACTTTTTACAAACGGGTGATGACATTAAAATCAACCCAAATTTCACCAATGTATTTTTATTAACCAATACCGACCAAGGATATCGCTATAATATCACGGCTTCTGTCAATAAAAAACTAAAAAACTACGATGGTTATCTAGGATATACTTACGGAAAAAGTAAAGACATTTCAAGTACTGTGCGCAGTAGTCCAGCAGCGAATTTCGAATGGAATCAGGCAGTTTCTGGAAACAATCCTAGCCTATCATTTTCTAATTTTGATTTAAGACATAAAATAGTTTCATCTCATTCATTTTCATACAATTTTAACGATGTAAACAATGTATTGGTCTCATTTTTATATGGTGGCCGTTCTGGTAGTCCTTTTTCATACGTGTATCAAGGTGATCCCAATAGAGATGGCTCTTCCCGAAACGATTTGATTTTTGTACCTAGCAACCAGAGTGAGATTAACTTAATTGATATAACCGACAGTAATGACGTAGTAATTACAACGGCTCAGCAACAATGGGAACAGTTGAATGCCTTTATTGAAAACGACAATTATCTTTCAGAGCGTAGGGGTCAGTTTGCCGAGCGCAATGGTGCACGCACTCCTTGGAATCATGAGTTAGATATGAAATTGTCGTATAATCGAAAACTAAAAAACGGAAAAGGCATCACCGTTTCATTAGATATGCTAAATGTGTTGAACTTTGTTAATCGAGATTGGGGTCGATTAGTTTTTGTACCAAATGTGGTGAATTCAAGTTTTAGCTTATTGCGTTTTGTCGATATTCAAAATGGTACTCCTCGATACACCTTCAACATTCCAGAAGGTACTACTCCCTGGGTAACGGATGCGCAAAACTCTAGATGGAGAGCCCAGTTGGGAGTGAAGTTTAGTTTTTAGATGGTTGAAGTCTTTTCAAGCAACTAATTTGAAAGTAAGCCAGTTTTTTAATAAGAATTTATAAACGTATTCGCGGTTTAAATAAATTACCAAACGCATCTTGTAGGATAGAATTCAATACAATTTTCATTTTTTTTTGAGACAAAAACGCATCTTAGTAGTTATTAGAATAAGAACTAAACAAACTTCTTGGAACAAACCGAACTAATTAAAGCGTGCAAAGCGAACAGCTATAAAGCCCAGATAGCAGTTTATGAGTTATACAAAGACATGCTTTATACGGTAAGTTCAAGAATAATTGGGAACGATGCAGATGCTCAAGATGTAGTTCATGACACTTTTATCAAAGCATTTAAATCAATTTCAACGGTTAGTGACGAATCAAGTTTAGGAAGTTGGCTCAAAAGAATTGTGATCAACCAATCGCTTGGCTTTTTAAAGAAAAACAACAGGATCAAATGGGTAACACTAGATAAAGAAATACCTGAAAAAATAGAGGTGCATTCGATGCCTAATTTGCAGATCGATAATGTCATGAATGCTATGGGTAAGTTAAAAGATAAATATCGGATCATTATTGTTTTGTATCTAATTGAAGAATATTCACATAGAGAAATTGCCCAAAAACTTGAGTTAAATGAAAGTACTGTTCGTAATCAGTATAAAAGAGGAAAAGAAATGCTGGCTAACATTTTAAAGGAATATAAACTATCATGAGTTTAGAAAAATATATAAAAGAGCAAAAAGATCAACTTCCCGAAAAAAAGATGCCTCCTGAAGCAAAAATCAATTTTGAACTGCTTTTAAATACTGAAATGCATTCCTCAGGAATTAGAAAAGTAATAATCCAAAAATGGCTGATTGCAGCAAGTGTCATTTTAGTAAGCAGTCTAGGTATAATTTTCATTAATAAGAAAAGAAAAGACGAAAAGTTGACCAAGCAGCTAGTATCTAGCATGGTAAATGAATCTACTAGTGTGCGATTAGAAGCTATTTATGAATATGAGGATACTTATAAAAAGGAAGATGATCGTTTGCTAAAAACACTTTTTGAACTGTTACATAAAGACAGTAATAACAATGTAAAAATCGCTGTCATCGATGCACTTTTAAAGTTTCCAAACAATGAGGCTATGCGATTACAATTGGTAAAAGCATTAGAAACAGAAGAAGAACCACTAGTGCAGTTAAAATTAATTGACGCTGTTATGAAATTAAAGGAAGAGCGCGCGGAAAAACCACTAAAAAAGTTAATAGAACAAAAGCAAACATTTCCTGAAGTAAAAGGAAACGCATCAATAGCAATGATCAATCTTAAAAACGAATAATATGAAAATCAAAACACTAATAGTAGTATACTTATTAATCTGCGCGACAGTGGTTGCAGAGGAGAAAAAGGAGATTTCTTTTAATAAGGGAACATTAAACCTATGCTTACAAACTACCGTGAAAATTAAAGGCTATGATGGTGACAAAATTATTATCGAAACAGACGGCAAAAAAAATTATCCAGGATTCGTATGGATGGTTCACAAAAATGATTCAATTTACAGACGAAACTATAATAGCAAATATGCTATTAAAAAAGCATCAAGGGGTCTTGAACAACTTGGAAATCTTAAGGTAAACCCAGACGACAATCCGTACTATAAATCTGCCAAAATCCACACTGCTGAAAAGAAAAAACAACGCTACTTGATTATTGAAGAAAGTAATGGCGTTATATCTTTGGTTGAGAAAATAATGGAAAAGCCTAGGGGCAACTATATCCTCGCAGGTAGGACTTTCGACATCCTGATTCCCAACTCATTAAAACTTCAATGGAACACTACTGAGTGTGAAAATCAAGAGTTGACAAGAAAGTTGTTTTGGCCGCCATCATTATGGTTAGAAGATTTTCAAGGTGAAGTTGAAATAACCACTGAAAATGGGAATATCATGTTGGAGGATGTCTCTGGTCCAATAACTGCAAATACACTGAATGGGAAAATTGAAGCGGAATTTAATAGTGTTCTTCCTTCTAATATTTCTTCATTAATTAGCCACGATGGATCGATTAAGATTGAGCTTCCGAAAAAATCCGAAGTTATCATTGATGCGACCGCATTCTCGATTTATAGCAACCTCGATTTTCAAATAAAATCGGAAGAAGTAAATGCGGGTAAGAAAAAAATGAAACTTCAGCTTAATAATGGCAAAACAAGAATGAAAGTGGACGCCGGTTATGGGAATATTTATTTAAGAAGAAATTAGATAAACCAAAGGATCTCTATACATTTTTTAGTTTTTCACTATCGTTCAAACCAAAAAACACTCGATCTAATGTGGCAAGAAAATTATCTGATTGAGTGTTTTTATTCTAGGGGGTTAGTACAGAATTTAATATAATATATCGAAATCCTTTCAACCAACTAAACTCTCGGCAAATCTCCTTCACCTTTTAATGGTAAGTTTGAATTCCCCATTAAATAAGCATCAACATGATGGGCCGCTTGACGACCTTCAGAAATTGCCCAAACAATAAGTGATTGTCCTCTCCTCATATCACCTGCCACGAAAACACCAGGAACATTCGTTTGATAGTCTCTTGCAGTTGCCTTAATATTGGTTCTAGGATCCATTTCCAATCCTAATTGCTCAGGCAAGGTTGATTCAGCTCCAGTAAAACCGAGCGCCAATAAAGCAAGATCGCAATCCCATTTCTTTTCGGTATTAGGCACTTCCTTTAACACTGGTCTTTTTCCTTCTTCTTTAATCCATTCTACTTCGCAAGTAACCAGACCCTTTAAATTTCCTTCTTCATCACCAACAAACTCTTTAGTACTAATACCCCAAAATCGCTCTGCACCTTCTTTATGCGATGTACTGGTACGCAAACGCATGGGCCAGAATGGCCAAGGCTGACCTTCAGGACGATCGGTGGTTCCTTTAACCATGATTTCAAAGTTCTTTACAGACTTCGCACCATGACGAATTGAAGTTCCTATACAGTCAGATCCCGTATCACCCCCACCGATAACAATTACATTTTTGTCTGTTGCCAAAATATCATCACCTTGATATTCAACACCATCTACTCTTCGATTATTTTGTGGCAGAAAATCCATTGCTTGTACAACACCTTTTAAGTGTGCACCTTTTATAGGCAGTTGGCGTTTAACAGTTGCTCCACCGCATAATACAATCGCGTCGAAATCAGATTGCAACTTTTCGACGGGGATATTTTTACCAATATGAGCATTTGTTTTAAATACGATTCCTTCCTCTTCTAAAATAGTCAAGCGACGATCGATCACATTTTTTTCCATTTTAAAATCCGGAATGCCATAGCGCAACAGTCCACCAACCTTCTCATCCCGTTCAAAAACAGTTACCAGATGTCCCGCGCGATTTAACTGTTGTGCTGCAGCCAATCCTGCCGGACCTGAACCTACAACGGCAACTTTTTTCCCTGTTCTGTTTTCTGGAACTTGCGCTGTGATCCATCCCTTGTTAAAGGCAGTCTCAACAATATTCTTTTCAATATTTTCTATAGAAACCGGATCCTCATTAATACCTAGCACGCACGCTTCTTCGCATGGCGCTGGACACAAACGTCCGGTAAACTCAGGGAAGTTATTGGTACTGTGCAAAATACTAGCTGCTTTTTCCCATTTTCCTTGATATACCGCATCGTTAAAATCAGGAATTAAATTGCCTAGCGGGCAACCACTGTGGCAAAATGGTATGCCACAATCCATACATCGTGCACCTTGATCCTTTAATTTCTTTTCAGCAAGTGGTACGGTAAATTCCTTGTAATTTTTAACACGTTCTTCAATTGCAACGTAGCCTTCATCAACCCTTTCAAATTCTAAAAATCCTGTTGTCTTTCCCATGTTCTTTTGATTAAGCTGTTTGCAATTTATCTTCTTCTAATCGTTTTAATGCCTGGCGGTATTCTTCAGGGAATACTTTTATAAATTTTGGCAGTACGGCTTCCCAATTTTCTAAAATTCGTTGCGCAAGTGGACTCATTGTTGCATTAAAATGATTTTCCACGTGGGCTTTTAATTCAGTTTTATCTTCACCTTCTACCGCAAGAAGGTTCAAGGTTTCTTTATTACACTGCTTTTCAAAAGTTCCATCTTCATCAAATACATAAGCGATACCACCGCTCATTCCTGCGCCAAAATTACGTCCTGTTTTTCCTAAAATTACTGCTATACCCCCCGTCATATATTCGCAACCATGGTCACCGATACCTTCAACAACCGCTGTAGCTCCTGAATTACGAACACAAAAACGTTCTCCCGCCTTACCGTTAATAAAGACCTCTCCCGCTGTTGCTCCATATAGCGCAACGTTACCGATAATAATATTGTCTTCAGGAACAATGGTCGATTCTTCCGGTACCTTTACAATTAATTTTGCCCCCGATAATCCTTTACCGATATAGTCATTGGTATTACCATTAACAATCATTGTTAGACCTTTGGTAGCGAATGCTCCAAAACTTTGTCCTGCGGCCCCAGTAAAATTCAGTTTTAATGTATTTTCTGGTAAGCCTTGCGCACCGTATATCTTAGATATCTCATTGCTCAAAATCGCGCCTACGGCTCTATCTGTATTGGTAATTTTAAGATCAAGCGTTGTTTTTTCTTTTCTGAATAACGCTGGATGCGCTTGTTCTATAATATCAAAATCAATGGATTTCGACAATTGATGGTCTTGTTTTTGTGTATTATAAATATCAACACCTTCATGAACAATCGGTTGATGTAAAATTGGTGTTAAGTCAATTCCTGCAGCTTTATAGTGCTCAATGGCTTTTTTACGATCTAGTTTCTGCACTTGCCCTACCATTTCATCTACCGTTCTAAATCCTAGTTTCGCCATAATTTGACGTAATTCTTCAGCGACGAAATACATATAATTAACTACATGCTCAGGCTTGCCTTTAAATTTCTTTCTAAGCTCAGGATTTTGAGTAGCAATACCAACCGGACAAGTATTTAAATGACATACGCGCATCATAATACAACCCGATGCTACTAGAGGTGCCGTTGCAAATCCGAATTCTTCTGCTCCTAACAAGCATGCAATCGCAACATCACGTCCCGTTTTTAACTGACCGTCAACCTCAACCACCACTCGACTTCGTAGATCGTTCATCACTAGTGTTTGCTGTGCTTCAGCAATACCAAGTTCCCAAGGCAATCCAGCGTGTTTTAAAGAGGTTAAAGGCGATGCACCCGTACCACCATCAAAACCAGATATTAAGACCACATCAGCTTTTGCTTTTGCTACCCCAGCCGCAACAGTTCCTACACCCACTTCACTTACCAATTTCACGTTGATTCGCGCTTCGCGGTTGGCCGACTTTAAATCGTAGATTAATTGCGATAAATCTTCAATTGAATAGATATCGTGATGCGGTGGTGGAGAAATTAGCCCAACATATGGAGTTGAATTTCTTGTTTTAGCAATCTCGGGGTTTACCTTTGGCCCAGGTAATTGCCCTCCCTCTCCGGGTTTTGCTCCTTGAGCCATTTTAATTTGAATCTCTTGAGCATTGGTCAAATAATTAGACGTAACACCAAATCGACCCGAAGCGACCTGCTTAATAGCACTGTTACGCCAATCGCCGGTGGCGTCTTTGTAAAAACGCTCTGCATTTTCACCACCCTCGCCAGAGTTACTTTTACCACCAATCCGGTTCATTGCAACTGCAAGGTTTTCGTGTGCTTCTTTACTGATGGAACCATAGGACATCGCCCCAGTTTTAAAACGCTTTACAATCTCTGTCCACGGTTCGACTTCTTCTAAAGGAATTGGATCGTAATTAGAAAACTCAAACAAACCGCGAATAGTCATCAAATTCTTTGCTTGGTCATTCACCAAAGCTGAGTATTCCTTATATGACTTAGGATCATTTCGTCTAACGGAATCTTGAAGTTTTGCAACCGTTAACGGGTTGAACATATGTTTCTCTCCATTTCGTCTCCAACGATACTCCCCACCGGCTTCTAAATCTAGGCTTGCAGCAACATTGGATGCACCATATGCCTTATGATGACGTTTGGTAATCTCACGTTCCAATTCGTATAAACCAATTCCTTCAATGCGTGTTGGAGTATTGGGAAAGTACTTATCAACAGTAATTGTATTTAAACCAATACACTCAAACAATTGTGAGCTTCGGTAGGAATTTAAAGTAGAAATACCAATTTTATTCATCACCTTTAAAATACCTTTGCCAACCGCTTTGTTATAATTTTTTATTGCTTCATTAAAAGTGACTCCCTCTAAATTACCTTCTTCAATTTGCTTTGAAATAGTTTCATTAACCATATATGGGTTGATGGCACTCGCGCCATACCCAAATAACAAAGCAAAATGATGTACCTCTCTCGGTTCTGCAGATTCTAAGATAATACTCATTCTAGAGCGTTTTCCTATTTTTTGCAATCCGCTGTTGACAAAAGAACAAGCTAATAATGCAGGAATTGGCGCCTTATCTTCACTTACATTTCTATCAGATAAAATAAGAATATTAGTCCCTTCATCAATTGCCTTAGAGGTTTGTTTCAAAACTGCATCGAGTGCTTCCTCTAATCCGTTCAATCCCTTTTTCGCATCATATAAAATAGGAATAGAGGTCACCTTAAAGTCTAGATTTTGATAGCTTTTTATCTTATCAAGGTCTTCTTTAGAGATTACGGGATTTTGAATTTTAAGTTTTTTACAATGTGCTTCACTTAAGTCAAAAATGTTGTGATCTGATCCCAAAGTAAGGCTAATATCAGTAATTAACTCTTCGCGAATACCATCTAAGGGTGGGTTGGTAACTTGGGCGAAAAGTTGTTTAAAATAATTATAAACCAGTTGCGGTCTTTCTGACAATACAGCAATTGGGGTATCAGAGCCCATAGAACCAATAGGTTCTTTTCCGGTTTTGGCCATTGGAAGAATAATGGTATTAATATCTTCTTGGGTATAACCAAAAACTGTTTGACGTTTCTCAAGCGGAGCTTCGTCTAAAAAGAGCGGACAATCGTTGTAGGGTATATCTTTTAAATGAACAAGGTTTTTGTCTAACCATTTTCTGTAGGGGTGCTTAGAAGCAATAGCCTCTTTAACTTCTTGATCATTTACAATACGACCCTCTTCCATATTCACTAAGAACATTCGTCCAGGCTCTAGTCGACCATGGCTAGCAACATTATCAGGAGCAATATCAACAACCCCAGTTTCTGACGACATGATCACATATCCATCCTTCGTGACCGAGTAGCGAGATGGTCGTAAGCCATTTCGATCTAAAACAGCTCCAATATAGTTACCATCGGTAAATGGTATAGAGGCCGGGCCATCCCAAGGCTCCATCCCGCAAGAATTATATTCGTAAAACGCTCGTTTTGAATCCGACATATCAGGATTTTTCTCCCATGCTTCAGGCACCAACATCATCATTACCTCTGGTAGTGACCGACCTGTCATTAACAATAATTCGACTACCATATCCATAGAAGCTGAGTCTGACTTTTTAGGGAGCACTACGGGTAGTATTTTTTTAATATCATTACCAAACCAATCACTTTCTAACAATTCTTCTCTAGAGCGCATTCTAGTAATATTACCTCTCAACGTATTAATCTCACCGTTGTGGCACATATATCGAAAAGGCTGAGCGAGATCCCACGTCGGGAAGGTGTTAGTTGAAAAACGCTGATGTACTAATGCCAGTCTTGTTACAACACGTGGATCTAGCAGATCACTATAGTACAGTTTAATATCTTCAGGCAATAAAAGGCCTTTAAAAATTAAGGTTTTAGTTGAAAGACTTGGTAAGTAGAAGAAATCAGACTCAGATAATTTTGAACCGTAAATTTCATGTTCAGTTAGTTTTCTGGCTATGAACAGTTTTAAATTAAATTGAAAATCGTCTTGATCAACATTTTCTTTTCCTATAAATATTTGCTTTATAAAAGGCTCCGTAGTTGCAGCAATAGCACCAATATGCGCCGGTTTTACTGGTACATCTCTCCAGCCGATAAGGTGTAAACCTTTAGCTGCTATGTGTTTTTCAAATACATCGATACAAAAGTTACGTTGATTTTCTTTTTTTGGTAAGAAAACATTGCTCACAGCATACTGACCAAATTCCGGAAGCTTAAAGTCACATTCATCCACAAAAAATTCATGTGGAATATCAACTAAAATTCCAGCCCCATCACCAGTTTTACCATCAGCACTTACAGCACCTCTATGTTCCAGTTTTTCTAGAATTTCAAGCGCCTTATGAATAATATCATTTGACTTTTTCCCTTCTAGGCTACAAATAAATCCTGCACCACAATTATCGTGTTCAAATTCCGGTAAATACAACCCCTGTTTTTCGAGCTTCATTTTGCACATTTTAAACGAAAATACAAGAATGGATAACAATATTTTAACGATTAGATCACTTCGTTGACTAAAATGTATTGTTAGTAAAAAAAGGATATCAATAATGAAAAATCACCATTTTACAGGGGGGTAAATTTTGAAATTGATAATGAGTTAAATCTATTTTTCAATTAGCGAGTTAAGGATATCACTTTAATAAAGTCAAAACAAAATTTTATAACACTTCATAAAATGAAAAAGCCGAACAGCCAAATAGAATCATAGTTTGCGAAGTTCTTTTTTCAATATTTTACCGGTAGCACTCATTGGTAGCGACTTGGCAAATTCAATAACACGAGGATATTTGTATGAAGCTATTTTTTCCTTTGTCCATTCTGAAAGTGTCTCTGCGCTAAGTTCAGCTCCGTCATTTAGCACGACATGAGCCTTAATTTCTTCTCCCATTTTTTCATCCGGAATACCAACAACAGCAACCATTGAAATAGCAGGGTGCTTCATCATCACTTCCTCAACTTCCCTAGGGTATACATTAAGTCCGCCCCTAATGATCATATCTTTGGTTCTATCAACAATAAAGAAAAATCCATCTTCATCTTTAAGGGCTATATCACCTGATTGCAACCACCCGTCTTTGATAGCATTTTTGGTAGCTTGAGGATTATTATAATAGCCTTTCATCACGTTGTGACCTTTGTAAACCAACTGACCTTTTTCTCCTTCAGGAAGTTCTATACCTTTGTCATCGACAACTTTAATTTGCACGCCCCAAACAGGTGTACCAATGGAGCCTGCTTTTCTTCCCACATCAAATTGATTAAAAGACACTACTGGCGAACCTTCTGACATGCCGTATCCCTCAAGAATTTTAACATTAAAATGGGCTTCGAATTTATCGAGTACTGCAACGGGTAAAGAAGCTCCTCCAGAGACACACATTCTCAACTTTTTGGTTATCGCACTCAAGTCTCTTTTATTTGCATCTAAGTAACTATTAAGCCCCCAATACATCGTTGGCACTCCTGCAAAAAATGTGATTTCGTGCTTTTCTAATAACTCTAAAACAGTTTTCGCTTCAAAACGAGGTAGTAATATGGAAGTAACTCCTTTGTAAATACTCACGTTCATCTGTACTGTCATGGCAAAAATGTGAAACAACGGCAACACAATTAGCATTTTATCATTTTGGGTTGTATTAAAAAGATCAGCGCATAAAATTGTATTCTGCATCAGGTTGGAATGTGTCAATTCTGCTCCTTTTGGCCTACCTGTAGTTCCGGAAGTATACACGATTACGGCTGTATCGCTTGCTTTTGTTGCTACCGTATCAAACTCTGGAGATTGACCTTGCATTAATGACCCCAAAGTTTCAGTATTTTCTATTGCTGATTGCATTTCAGGTTTTGGCATAATAGTAAAAAAATGTCTACAGTCTTGAGTAGCATCAAATGCCTGATAACCCATTTTCCCCATAGGAAGCTCATCACTACCAATAAAACAGAAATAGGCCTTTGCATCACTATTTTCAAGATGGTATTGTATCTCATCGGTTTTCAGTAATACGCTTAGTGGAACAACGACCGCCCCTGCTTTTAAAATACCATTATAAATTATTGGAAAATAAGGCAGATTAAAGCAACTTAAGGCCACTTTATCTCCAGGCTTAATTCCTTTATCAACCAAACCATTTGCTACTTGATTAGCTGCAGTATTTACTTGAGAAAAACTCAAGCTAGTATCCATAAATGTGAAAGCTGTTTTATTTGAAAACTTACGTGCGCTGTCTTCAAGTAATACTGATAGGTTTAGCATAATTTACAATCGATTAATGGTAGTATTGTTTGTATTGGTAAGGTATCAAATAAATTTATAAATGAAAAAACCCTAACCATTAGGTTAGGGTTTCTATTTCATGATTAGTACGATTTTATTCTTTCAAGATTGCTCTTGAAATAACGATTTTCTGAATTTCAGAAGTCCCCTCATAAATTTGTGTAATCTTAGCATCACGCATTAAACGCTCTACATGATACTCTTTAACAAAACCATTGCCCCCATGTACCTGAACAGCTTCTACGGTAACTTCCATGGCTACTTGCGAAGCATAAAGCTTCGCCATCGCTCCAGAAAGATCGTAATTTTCATGGTTATCTTTATCACGTGCTGCCTTATACACCAACATTCTTGCCGCTTCAATTTGCGTATGCATATCGGCTAGTTTAAAAGCAATCGCCTGGTGATTCATAATTTCAGTGCCAAACGCCTTTCGTTCCTTTGAATATTTTTTGGCTAATTCATAGGCTCCGGCTGCAATTCCTAATGCCTGTGCAGCAATACCAATTCGTCCTCCAGCCAAGGTTTTCATTGCGAACTTGAATCCGAAACCGTCTTCTCCAATTCTATTTTCTTTTGGGACTTTTACATCATTAAAAATCAGTGAGTGGGTATCACTACCTCTTATTCCTAATTTATCTTCCTTTGGTCCGATTTCAAAACCTTCCCAACCTTTTTCAACAATAAAAGCATTAATCCCTCTATGTTTCTTTTCCCGATCTGTTTGGGCAATTACCAAATAAAAATCTGAAGTACCTCCATTGGTGATCCAGTTTTTAGTACCATTTAAGATATAGTGATCTCCTTTATCAATCGCTGTTGTCTTTTGAGAAGTTGCATCACTTCCAGCTTCTGGTTCTGATAAGCAAAATGCCCCAATTGATTCGCCCGTAGTTAATTTAGTAAGGTACTTTTCTTTTTGCTCTGGCGAACCGTAGGTATCTAGACCCCAACAAACTAATGAATTATTAACTGACATAACTACCGAGGCTGATGCATCGATCTTTGATATCTCTTCCATCGCCAATACATATGAAAGTGTATCCATACCGCCACCACCGTATTCGGTAGAAGCCATCATTCCCAAAAAGCCAAGCTCTCCCATTTTCTTAATCTGTTCTGTAGGAAAACGTTGTTCATTGTCACGTTCGATGACACCATCAAGTAATTCCGCCTTTGCAAAATCGCGCGCGGCGTCGCGAATCATTATATGTTCTTCAGTTAAATTAAAATCCATTTAAATACGTCTTTATTTCTATTTTAAAAAGTGGTGCAAAGATACCTTTTAAAACCTAAATTTCAATTTAAAAATCTCATTTTTAAACCTTGCTTTTGTTTAACGAAAACGTTAAAACACTGGTATCTTGGTTATTCTTAAAAATGAGTTGAAACCTCGTTTTATAGTTTTATATATTTGCATCATTCTTCATGTAATTAATTTGAAAATATGGATCAGCTTTAACCCCACTTGGGGATCTATTTACACTATTTCGACAGTACTACTTTTCTATTTATTCAAATTAACTTAAAACTAAATGAAAGAACTTTTACAAAAATTCGAAGATAAATCACCAGAGATCGTTTTCCACTGGAATGATGCTGAGACAGAAGCTGAGGGCTGGACAGTAATTAATTCGCTGCGGGGCGGCGCTGCAGGTGGTGGCACTCGTATGCGAGTAGGCCTAGATAAAAATGAAGTGCTCTCACTTGCGAAAACAATGGAAGTGAAATTTACTGTATCTGGACCTGCCATTGGAGGCGCTAAATCTGGCATCAACTTCGATCCCGCTGATCCTCGTAAAGAAGGTGTTTTGAAACGCTGGTATAAGGCTGTTTCCCCTTTACTTAAAAGCTACTACGGTACTGGCGGTGATCTAAATGTTGACGAGATACATGAGGTGATTCCTATTACGGAAGCTTCGGGCGTATGGCACCCACAAGAAGGTGTTTTTAATGGCCATTTTAAACCTACTGAAGCTGATAAAATCAATAGAATTGGTCAACTAAGACAAGGAGTTATCAAAGTAATTGAGAACCCAATATTCTCTCCTGATGTTGACAGAAAATATACTGTTGCTGATATGATCACTGGATATGGTGTTGCTGTAGCAGCTAAAAACTATTACGACATATATGGGGGTACTATCAAAGGTAAAAAAGCAATAGTACAAGGCTTTGGTAACGTCGGTTCTGCTGCAGCTTTTTATTTAGCTCAAATGGGCGCAAAGGTTGTTGGAATTATAGATCGTGTTGGTGGTATAATTAATGAAGATGGCTTTTCCTTTGAAGAAATTACGCAGCTTTTCCTAAACAAAGATGGTAACACTTTGGTAGCAGAAAACATGATTCCCTTTAATGACATTAATAAACGTATTTGGGGGTTACATACTGAGATATTTGCTCCTTGTGCCGCATCAAGACTCATAACTAAAGATCAAATATCTCAAATGATCAATTCTGGATTAGAAGTCATTTCATGCGGCGCCAATGTACCTTTTGCGGATAAGGAGATTTTCTTTGGCCCCATTATGGAATATACTGATGAGCGGGTAAGTTTAATCCCTGATTTTATTTCTAACTGTGGAATGGCGCGGGTATTTGCTTATTTTATGGAACGAAAAGTTCAAATGACCGATGAAGCTATATTCAATGATACCGAACAAATCATTAAACAAGCCATTCAAAATGCCTTTGAGACGAATAGCTCAAAAACAAATATAAGTAGCACCGCTTTCGAAATTGCATTAAAACAACTAATTTAGATTTTCATAAACCAACTGACTATGTTCAAAAGTTTCCTAGGCAATAGCCCAAGATGGTTCAAACTAACCATGATTGGATTTATCATTTTCAACATTCTTTCATTTTTTGTACTGGGAAAAACAATTACCGCTTGGATTTTTATTGGTGAGTTTATTTTCACCTTGGCCATGGCCCTTAAGTGTTATCCTTTACAATCAGGCGGATTATTAGCCATACAGGTATTAGCACTTGGCCTTACAAGCCCTGAAGCTGCTTATCATGAAGTAGATCAAAATTTAGAAGTTGTATTACTTCTTGTATTCATGGTAGCGGGTATTTATTTTATGAAACCGTTACTAATGTTCATTTTTAGTAAAGCATTTACCAAGATAAAATCAAAGCTAGTACTGTCTTTGTTATTTGTTTTTCTAGCAGCAGTGTTATCTGCCTTTTTAGATGCACTAACGGTTACTGCGGTATTAATAAGTGTTGCTGTCGGTTTTTATGGGGTATATCACAAAATACATTCGAGCGCAACTGCTGATTATGATGAGGATAACATTTTAGATAGAAAAGCACTAAGCGGAGAAACTTTAGAAAAGTTTAGAAGCTTTTTAAGGAGTTTGGTAATGCACGGCGTAGTAGGTACCGCTTTAGGGGGTGTTTGTACTTTGGTGGGTGAGCCACAGAACTTATTGATAGGAGAACGAATGGGTTGGGATTTTATCCAGTTTTTCTTACAAATGATGCCTATTACACTACCGGTCCTAGGAGCTGGTCTTCTTACAACGGTATTCTTAGAAAAAACTAAAACTTTTGGTTTTGGTGAAAAAATGCCGGATGTGGCTAGAAGAATTATTGAAAAATACACCGAAGAAGAAGATGAAAAACGAACGGAACGCGAACGCTTTGGACTTATTATACAGGGAATTTCGGCCATTTTGTTAATTGCTGGGTTAGCACTTCACATAGCACCCGTAGGTTTTATTGGATTAGGTCTTATTATTGTACAAACTGCATTTATGGGAATCACTGAAGAGCATAGCTTAGGCCCTGCCTTTGAAGAAGCGCTTCCATTTACTGGCTTATTAGTGGTCTTTTTCGTAATTGTTGCGATGATTCATGACCAACACTTATTTAAACCAATTATTGATTGGGCGCTAGAACTACCAGTTTCGCAACAACCTTCGATGTTCTATGCTGCAAATGGTATTTTGTCGATGATTAGCGATAATGTATTTGTTGCCACGGTGTATATAGGAGAAGTACAACAAGCCTTTCAAAATGGTATAATTGATAGAGAACAGTTCGAAAAATTAGCCATTGCAATTAATACAGGTACAAATTTACCAAGTGTAGCGACACCTAATGGTCAAGCAGCCTTTTTATTTCTGTTGACTTCATCATTGGCACCTTTAATCAAATTATCGTATGGTAAAATGGTAAAAATGGCACTTCCGTACACCATAGTTTTAGGTGGTGTTGGCTTAGCAGGAGTAATTTTCTTCTTATAAAAATCGTCATATACTTTTGTGAATATATAGGCGTTATACGTAATAGATAATATAAAACTATATAATGCTAACAACTATTATTCAAGATAGTGCAAAAAAAGTATTGGAAGAAACTGGTACTGATCAGAAATCACTATCGATCATTGAACTTATTAGTGAAGGTGAGACCTCAGGTCAAATCATTATTCTCATCCTTTTTGTATTACTACTGTTTGCCTGCTATATCTATTTTGAACGCATTTTAGCTATTAAAGCAGCATCAAAAGTAGATCCTAATTTTATGAATCAGATAAAGGATCATGTTAGCAGTGGTAAAATTGATGCAGCGCTTATTTTGTGCGCACAGGAAGATTCGCCTGTATCCAGGCTTATTGCAAAAGGATTAAACCGAATTGGAAAACCGTTGTCTGATATTAACACTGCTATTGAAAATGCAGGACGATTAGAAGTTTATAAATTGGAGAAAAATGTAAGCATCCTTGCTACCATCTCAGGTGCTGCTCCTATGATTGGGTTTTTAGGAACCGTAATTGGGATGATCATCTCTATTTTCAACTTAGCAAATTCATCAACAGGAATTGACATACAAATACTTTCTGGCGGATTATATACCGCAATGACCACTACTGTTGCTGGATTAATTGTTGGTATTATAGGATATATAGCGTATAACCATTTGGTAACAAGAACGACTAAAGTGGTATATAGAATGGAGGCAAACTCTGTAGAATTTCTTGATTTATTAGAAGAACCTGCTTAGTATGAATATTAGAGGACAAAACAAAGTAACGCCAGAATTCAATATGTCATCAATGACGGATATTGTATTCCTACTGCTGATCTTTTTTATGCTTGCTTCTACCCTGGCCACAACTAGTGCCATTGATATTCTTCTTCCAGAAGCAAAGGGTAAAACCGAGAATAAAAAATCAGTTGCGGTAAGCATCACTAAAAATTTAGATTTTTATATAGATCAGAAGAAAGTGCGCACTAGTAGACTGGAAAGCGCCTTGATTGAGGCATTGAGTAATGTAGAAAATAAAAATATCGTTTTACGCGCAGAAGAATCGGTACCTGTTCAAAACGTAGTTCGGGTAATGGACATTGCAAATAGAAATAAGTTCAAAGTAATTCTTGCTGTAAAGCCGAAGTGAGTTTAGTTAACAATTAAACTGTCCCGAAAACTATGAAAATCTGGCAAGAAAATTGAGTGTTCCTTTTATAACATATGACTTTGGATCAAAAGCCTCCCTGGACATGAAAGGGTTGTGTTTAAAATAAAAAATGAGAGGATTTAAAACAAAATACGAAAAGCAATCAGCAGCCATTACAACAGTTATTGGTATTCTCATTTTGTTTTTATTGTTTTTCTACGTCACCTTAGATCCAGATGACATTCCTGTTGAATATGGAATGGAAGTGAATTTTGGTACTACCGATTTTGGGAGCGGTAGAAAACAGCCCAAACAAAAAATAAGACAGGCTCCTACTCCTAAAATTTCTGAACCCGAAAAGGTCGAAGAAATAAAACCCAAAGAAGAGATCAAACAGAGTGAGCCTGCAAAAGCTGCAGAAACCACAAAAGCAGAAAACGTTCTTACCCAAGAACAAGAAGAAGCGATTGCTCTTAAAAAAGCAGAAGAAGCAAAAAAACTCGCCGAGGCGGCAGAACGAAAAGCAAAAGCTGAGGCTGAACGTAAAGAGCGTGAAGAAGCCGAACGCAAGGAGCGTGAACGTCAAGCTGCTATCGCAAAGGCGAAAGCAGAGCAAGATGCTAAAAAGAAAAAATTGGATGCGCTCTTAGGTGGTGTCACCAATTCAGACGGGACAGATTCTGGCAGTGAAGGCAACGACAATACAGCTGGTGATAAAGGAAAAGAAACCGGTGATCCCAATGCTAGCGGATATTATGGCAAAGCAGGAAGCGGCAGAGGAGGTAACTACCAACTAGGTGGTAGAGCTCCATTATCAAGACCAAAACCAGAATATATATGCAATGAAGAAGGCATAGTTGTAGTCTCTATATCTGTTAACAGAAGCGGTAAGGTGATAAGTGCTACCGCAGGAGCAAGGGGCACTACCAATAGCGCTGCATGCCTATTGGACAAAGCCAAGGCGGCAGCATTAAAAACACGGTGGGAATCTGATAGCAATGCACCTGACAAACAAGTCGGAAAAATAATTTACAATTTTAAACTTACTGAGTAATTTAGCTGTGTAAACTTTTATACAAGTTTGAAACAGTATCCTACCTATCAAGAAACAATCCACTGGTTATTTAACCAACTTCCCATGTACCAAAAAGTGGGGAAAGTTGCATACAAAGCCGATCTGTCTAACATTCAACTGTTGGATGATCATTTAGAAAATCCACACTCAACATTCAAAACAATTCATGTAGGCGGCACCAATGGAAAGGGCTCAACAAGTCATATGATCGCCTCTATATTACAAGAAGCTGGTTACAAAGTTGGACTATACACATCACCTCATTTAAAAGATTTTAGAGAGCGAATCCGAATAAATGGTAAAATGGTCAGCAAGCAATTTGTAATAGGGTTTGTTAAACGCAACTGGGATTTTTTTGAGTGTCACCCACTATCGTTTTTTGAAATGACAGTAGGAATGGCATTCAATTATTTTGCAAAACAAAGGGTTGATATCGCGATAATTGAAGTTGGACTTGGAGGCCGCTTGGATTCGACAAATATTATAACGCCAGAAGTATCCGTTATTACCAATATTGGCTATGATCACACGGCATACTTAGGAAATACCTTAAAGGCCATTGCTACTGAAAAAGCAGGAATTATCAAGCGAAATATTCCGGTGGTCATTAGCGAATTGCAAAAAGAAACCATATCAGTATTTGAGGAGAAGGCTAATAAAACAAATTCTTTGATGGTCCTTGCTTCAAATTCTGTTGATAGAAATTATGAAACGGATTTGCTAGGATCATACCAACAAAAAAATAGCAAGGCAGCAGTAGCTACTATTCACCAGTTACAACAAAAAGGATACAAAATTTCTGAAAAACAAATTAAACAAGGTTTGCTTAACGTCGTTAAGAACACCAAGCTTCAAGGTCGGTGGCAAATACTTCAAAAAAATCCGACAGTTATTTGCGACACAGCGCATAATAAAGAAGGATTAAGCTTAGTACTTGATCAATTAAGAGAACAACCTTACAATCATCTCCACATTGTACTGGGCGTTGTAAAAGATAAAAACCTTAACAAGATCCTCCCACTTTTTCCAAAAGAAGCTCAATACTATTTCTGCGCGGCCCGTATTCCAAGAGCATTAGACGTAAATAAATTGTACAAGGAAGCAAGAAATATTGGACTCAATGGAAATAAATACCCCTCGGTTGAGGAAGCATATTTAGCTGCAAAAACAGCCGTAAAAGACAATGACCTCATTTTTATTGGTGGTAGCACTTTTGTCGTTGCAGAGATTCTATGATATGTGCTAGTGTGTTCTAGTATCGAAAGGTTTTTTATTTTGAGTTTATTCAAAGCAAAAAAACGATACCCGGGTTTCGATCGGGTTAGTTTACACTAATTCTTATACATTTACTATGATTTGAATCATTAAAATGAAAAAGGCCGCGTCTCCGAAGAAACACAGCCTTTTTTCCCAACCAAAAACCTAATGTAAATTTTAATAAAACCGATCAAACATCACTAAAATCGGTTTTTATATTTTTTTTGAAACCTACTGTTGAAAGGGGCATTTTCAATCAGTGTTTCTTTCTTATCGATTTACATATATAAAACAACTACCTACCCAAATACCCTACCTGTTTTTATATTTTTTTTGATTTTATTCAAGAACCGCTGTTTTTAAAAGGGTTAAGACCTATATTTTTTTTAGGGAGATAATCGCAAGTTGCTTTTCAAAGCCATTTGAATATTTAGGAAACCTAGAAAAAAGATTCTGTTGTTGCGCAAACATCCAAAAGCGAAACCACTACTGCAAATAGGATCCTATTTATACTTTTTCACGAAAAGTTAGGACAGTAACGGCCTTTAAGTCAAGGAAGAATGTGTGTTTAATAGGGATTCTTTTGCTCCGCAAAACATCCCTTGACGAAACCGCTACTGCAAATAGAATCCTCAGAATGCTAACGCATTCTAGTCTTTTTTCTTTTTTAAATATACCCAAGTAAACTTGATATATTTAAAAAAGAAAAATCCTGACACATTTCTGTATCAGGATTCTACTTGATGTGGGCGCGAAGGGATTCGAACCCCTGACCCCTTGGGTGTAAACCAAGTGCTCTGAACCAACTGAGCTACGCGCCCTAACTTAAGAAATAAACTTCTTTCCGTTAGCGGGTGCAAATATAATTTTGTTTTTGATTATGACAAAGAAATAAGAATAAATATTTGAAGTTTTTTACTGTACTTGACATCAATCTCTTTCTAAAATCTTTATCATTTTAAATGACTTAAAAAGATGAAAAAGTCCAGGCAAAATAATTAGTCCCCCTATGAGCAATGAAATACCTAATACATTAATCACCGCAGGCACCGCAATATTATCAGTAATACTTAGCACCCCTTTATTGGTAAACAATAAATTAGGATAATGGGTTACAATGGGTACAAACAATATGAAGACCACCTGAAATCCAGCAAGCAGTCTACTCAACACGCGTTTCTCATTCTTAATACACCACCACAAAGGAATTAATAGAATTGCCGATATAGCTGCCACTAATATTGCATAGTTGTTTGCGAAAAACGTTTTTACAAAGCCATTCGTATCTGTATAGCCAACTGCTAGTACTATAAAACCCACAAATACTACAAAAGCCGTCGATATTAATGCTTTTCTAACATATACAGGTCGATTACTCTTATCGGCTTCACCAATTAGTAATACCGATGCTAAAAAAGCACATAAGGCAGCAAAGAAAATACCGATCAATATTGAAAAAGTATTGAACCAAGCATTAATATAAAGTTCTTGAAAACTAAATTGCATATTATCAGCCCCTATGATGATTCTGCCTGACAAGCAAGCTCCAAAAGTTAATCCTAAGAATATGGGTGTCAGCAAACTTGATATTCGAAACATCCAATCATATACCTGCTGAGATTTATCCTTGAACGCATCATAGTGTCTAAATACAAACGCGACTCCGCGTAGTGTTATTCCTAATAAAACCAAGGTTAGTGGAATATGAAGATAGACCATTAAAACATTATAGTACTTTGGAAAAGCTATCCATAAAATAACGATCATCAAAATAATCCATATATGATTGGCTTCCCAAACCGGCCCCATCACCCGATATACCGTTTTTTTGGTGATATCTTGATTTTTCTTTGACGAAAATAGTTCTAAAATCCCAGCTCCAAAATCAGCCCCCGCCAGTATTACATATAGCAAAAAAGAAATAGCCAAAAAACACAAAACCACATAAATCATATCAACTAACTTCTTTTAAGTTTAAGGCCTTTATCTGGCGTATCATTAACCAACTTACAGCAATCGCAAGAGTTACGTAGAGGCACAAATACATATAAAAGCTCACGATTATGCCGGGAACCGGAGTAACAGCGTCTTTTGTTTTCATAACACCATGAATAATCCAAGGTTGCCGGCCTACTTCTGTCACTATCCAACCTGCTTCTAAGGCAATGAAGCCTGCAGGTGCTAAAAGAACAAATAGTAACCAAAATTTGGACTTAGCAAACCAGTTTTTCTTTTTATACATGCCAATAAAAAACAACACCCCAGCAAGGGCCAAAATAGTGCCTAGGCCTACCATAATTTGAAACGCATAATGGGTAATAGCAACATTTGGAATTTCATCTTCAGGAAAATCATTCAATCCTTTAACCACAGCATTAAAATCACCAAACGCGAGGAAAGAAAGAGCTTTGGGTATTTCAATCTTATAGTTCACCTCCTTGTTATCAGTGTCAACAATACCACCAATATAAAGAGGTGCCCCTTTAGTAGTCTCATAATGAGCCTCCATAGCTGCAAGCTTTACCGGCTGTCTTTCAGCGATATCTTTTGCAGAAAGATCACCACTGATTGGTTGAAGAATTGCGGCAATTGCACCAAAGGTAATTGCAATTTTGAAAGCTTTCTTGTGCAATTCTACATTTCGTTTTTTCAATATCTGAAAAGCATGAATACCGGCAACGGCAAATCCTGTAGCCGTAAATGCGGCCAACGTCATATGCAATGCTTGCGTAAACCATGCAGGATTTAATAATGCCTTGATCGGATCAACATTCAAGAACTCTCCATTAACAAAATTAAAACCTGAGGGGGCATTCATCCAACCATTAGCAGAAACCACTAAAATCCCTGAGGCGACTCCAGCCAAACCGACAATTATCCCTGTAAACCAATGAAACTTTTCTGGTATTTTATTCCAACCATATAAGTAAAACCCTAATGCAATCGCCTCCACAAAAAACGCCGCGCCTTCTAACGAAAAAGGCATCCCAATAATAGGTCCTGCATGTTCCATAAAACCTGGCCATAACAGACCAAGTTCAAATGACAAGGCTGTACCTGAAACCGCTCCTGTTACAAAAAAGATTGCAACACCTTTTTGCCAGGATTTAGTAAGTGTTAAGTAAATCGGATTTCTTGTTTTTAGCCATTTTCTATGGGATACAACCATAAAAAAAGGCATCACCATGCCAATACAAGCAAATACAATATGAAATATAAGTGTGAATGCCATTTGCAGCCTAGCTGCATCTAGATTATCCATATTTAAGGCATTAAAATTGGGAATTATAAAGATACGACCCAGCACGTTTATGCCCTATTTTTTATCCTTAAAAAGTGAGGTTTTCTATAAAATTAGTCTGTTATCAGTAGAAATAAGCTTGTCTATTACAGCGCTTCGTTTACCACAAAATTATATCTACCTAATTCGTCTTCTCCTTCGATATTGGAGATTATGAATATGGAGTAATACAGATCTCCTGTATTGGGACCATCAATATGGAAGGTCACCTGCTCATTAACTCCTGATTCAAAATAAAATGATCCGGGTTGCTTTAGTATAATACCAACTCGACCAGAATATTGCTCTTGAGATAAGTTCGTTATAAGAGAAACAATTCTTCCACTATCATAAGGGATGACCTCATCTGAAGAAACAATATCATCTTCTTCAATTATTAAGCTGGATTCTCCCTCAGGTAACTGTTGATTGAAAAAAAAGAAATCAGCAACTATATTTTGATTATTGGTTATTTCAAACAAATCTATCTGTTCATTGTTACTGTCAACAACTTTCACAGGAATTGATACATTAATCCATAAGGTATCATTTAAAGAATACTCTCTATTTTGATTATCAACCGATATTGCATTGGGAACACTAGTATTAATAGAAATTGGAGGATCTTCCTCAGGTCCGCATATAGCCGCTAAAAACGCCATGAGATATACAAAACAGTGAATCAGTAGGGATTTCATACATTATTATTGAGCAAAATTACTATCTATAGATAACGTTTTGATCCTAAGGTTGCGTGTTAATTATAGTTACTCTTTGGTAGTTCCTAAAAAGACATTGACCCCGGATTGAATAGGATTACCATTGGAACGACGCATAGTAACCACCTGTCCTGTGTGATAAATAGCATCAGCAATAGGCCCGTTTATCATATTCCAAAAAGGAAAGGCCGATTCTTGTTCACCTCTTTTAAAAATCACCTTCATCTTTGCCACATCATCAGCCGATTTCCCTTTTAGTTGCGTAGCGGCGTTGTTTAAGTTTTCCAAGGTCATTTTTCTAAGTTCGGCATAGCTATATTTGGTAAGGTCTTCTCCTCGAGTATTCACTGTATTTGAAGGCCCGTTTTTGATCACTGAAGATAAGCCATAAATATGTTGTAAGGTCTCCAACATATTTCTCGCATCATCGCTAGGTTTGTAAGCAAGATCATTCTCTTTTAAGTCTTTTGATGCCCAATAATAACGATGGCCTAATCCCTCTATCATTCTTGCTATTACATTTCCTGATGTAAAAGATTTTTCGGCCGGAGGGATTTGTTTAAGCGGTAACTCCGAAGATTGTGCAGACATACTATGAATCAATAGTGTTATGATTAAAAAGATGAGTGTATTTTTCATTTTCTCGTTTTGAATGCATTAAAGATACAGTAGTTTTCTTTTACAATATTGAAAAACTACTTCACAAAAAACCCGCAGATAATGACCTGCGGGTTTTTGATAATTGCCTAATATTTATAGTTTTCTTCGATTGTCGTTTGAATTAGTATCAATCAACTTATTATAAGGATCTACCCCTACCTCTACTGGTTTTTTATCTACGATAATACTCAGCTTATTATTAATAGTAGTGACTTTGTGCTTTTTAAGATATAACTCAACTTCTTTCGTCTTACCGTCAATTTCTTCTTCGCCAAAAATACCGATATCAACGTAATCCGCTAATTTCACAGAAAGTTCCGGTTTTCTCATTTTCTCCGTCTTATAACTAAGCGTATCTCCTTCTTTTTCACCATAAAAACGCTTCCCTTTTTCATCATTTCGATACTTACTTACATTGAATTCGATATCGACCTTGTATTTGCCATTATCCATTTCTGTTGAGGTAACATCGACCACTTTGTTTTTATATAAAGTGATCGTTTCGAACATATCCTTTATGACGTACTGCAACGAATCTGGAGTTACTGCTTTTATATGGTTTACCATATCAATCGAGGTGGTATAAGGTGCCTCTTGAAACTTTACTTTTTCTACATATTTCTTTAAAGCATTATTTAATGTCTTTTCGCCGATGTAATCACTTAGCGCATAAAATACCAACGATCCTTTTTGATAACGAATATACCCTTGACCGTCATTGTACATTAACGGTTTTTCTCGTTTACGCTCAAAGGTTCTTCTTGTTAAGTAATCATCAAGCGCCTTTTTCAAGAACTTTCGCATCTTACTTTTTCCTTGTTGGTGCTCAAGAACCTTTAAAGAAACATATTCAGACAAACTTTCGGATAACATCGTTGCTCCTAACACATCAGCACCAATTACCTGATGTGCCCACCATTGATGCGCTACTTCATGAACCGTAATCGCAAATGGATAATCGACACCGCCTTCGTCGGTATCATCGACATCAGCGATAAAACCAGCATCACCTGCATACGGTATGGTATTTGGAAATGACTGTGCAAAACTTCCTGAAGGAAACTCCACTATACGAAGTTGTTTATGTTGATATGGGCTGAAATTCTCCGTGTTGTATTCTAAAGAAGCTTTTAAACCTTCCATAAAACGTTCTATATTATAATCATGCCATTCATGATGATATATCTCTAAGTTGACATCTTTCCATTTGTCTCGTACTACTTTATATCTAGCTGAGTTATAGGCAAAGAAATTTAATATCTTACTATCCATTTTATAATGGAAATAACGTCGTCCATCTTCTACCCACTCCTTTTGAAGATAGCCTGGAGCAATGGCAATCTGATCTTCGGACGTGCTCACTGTAGTTTCAAAATCGATCCAATCTGAGTCACTACGTATATAGGTATTAGCCAGCGCAGTAGAATCTGAAGGATGCGGTTTTAACTCATTTGGAGGCAAGTCATATTTCTTACGTGTTTTATTATCTCTTAATTCATTCCCATCACTATAACCCAAGGTTGGAAATATCGCAAAATTGTTAATAAATGTTCCATTTTCAACTACAGGCGAATTTCTTCTAAGTGCAGTATTAGGCTCATTTTCGACAGTAATATCTAATCCAAGAGTGTCGCCCGGTAAGAGTGGTTGTTTTAACCTATAAATATCAAAATTATACAAGGTGTCTTCTGAAACCAACGTGTTCTCCCTATTAAAAGTAAAAGTACTAGGGTAACTATTGTGATTTAATAAAATACTATCGATGGCTTGATTTGTTTTATTGACCATTATATAAGTAGCACTTGCCTTAAAATCCCTTGATTTTGGGTAAATGTTCATATCGGCATTTACTGATACGATTCTAGGTTGAGGAACCCCTTGATACTTTTTATATTTCTTTTCCCATTCTACTCTTTGAAGTTCTTGTTCTTTAGAAGAAGTACGTTCATTTTCAATATTGTTCTCATAGTAAATTCTGAAACCCATACTCAAGAAGCCAACAAAAAATAGCACAAAAGCAGCTATTGTTAGGCCTCTAAATCTCGATTTTGCGATGTATAGTCGTTCTTTAAATGAGTGCGGTAAACCTCGAACCCAAAATAGGGTTGTCAAAACCAAGAGGGTCAAACCACAAAGCGTCCAATAACTTCTGTAAATTAAAAATCTAGATAAGGAGCCGTATTTTGTCATATCGGTATAACTAAAACCACCTCCTTGATTATACTTAAATATTGCTTGCTCGATTCCCGCAAGACTTAAAAACGGCAACCCTATTACAATAACTAAAAGGATAAATAAGCCTAGATATGGGTTACCAACTAGTGTCTGTACGAACATGGCAAGAAAAGCCCAGATTATAAAAACTATAAAATTTAGAACATAAAGCTCGAACATATAATGCCATATCTCAAAAGTATCGAAGCCCTGGGATATTTGATAAATTAGACCCGATACCATTATAACCGTTAATAAGAGCAACTGCATTTTCAATAAAGCAAGAAATTTTGAACCAAATAATGTCCAGTTGGGAACAGGTGAAGCATCTACAAGATGATTGACTCTAGCGATCTTACCACGATGTACCAACATTCCTGAATACAAAAAAGTACAGATAATGATGGATAGGTAGAAAGCATCACCTTTGTCCAACATTTTCCAAGTCATTGGAAGCGTCTTAGTACCAAATAAATTACCAACCTCTGAAATATTTATTACAATAAATATTAGTCCAATAAAGACAATACATATAAAAGGCCAACTCTTAATGATATATTTAAAGTCAGTATTAGATAACCTCCAAGTAGTTTTTAAATTCTGTAAAAAAGAGTAATCCTTAATCACTTTGGGAAGTTTTATTCTGGTAATACCTCCAAAATTACTTTTGGTGATACGTTCTCCTTTCTGTTTTCTAAAAGAAAATGAAATGGCATTTTGACTAAAACTAAACACTTTAAAAACCAACCCAAAAATCAAAGCGGCAACACTTAACCAGATTAACCGGTTATAAAGTATCACTTCTTTTATAGGGAGTTGTAGCTCGTTTTTCTCGGCAACTGTCCAATACCTAGTATAGTACTCTGAAGCTGAAAAACCAAAAGGATCTAAAAGCGCGCCCATGTAACGATTATCAGGATTTGAAATAAGTCCATCCAGTAAATCGCGGCCAAAAACTATAATTACCGCTACAATAAAGCCCGCAGCTATATTTCTTGTAAACGTAACAACACCAAAAATAATCGCACCAAATAATAAGATATTTGGTAATGCGTACACTCCAAAAGCTGTAGCATAGGATTGAAAATTGAAAGAAGTTACAATATCCGGATTTGTACCAGGCAGCCTATACCCTACGAATATACCTAGGGCAATACATAATACTACCAGTGACACGATAAACACTCCGCTAAAAAACTTTGCAAATAAATAGTTAGCCTTTGTAAAAGGGTACGAATATAAAATGGTATGCATTTCACTTTTATAATCCCTATAAATAGCCACCCCAATTATAGATGGGAATAGGAAAATTATCAAAGTTGCCAATCCGTTCAGAGCTCCCATTATTCCAATTGGAGAGTTCACAATATTCGCAGATCCTGTAGTAGCTGTAACAGAATCGAAAATACCAGCAGAGGCTGCCGCGATTAAAATTGATAACGCAAAAAATATCGCAGCATATATATAAAAGGCCGGTCTTTTAAACCAATACCTTAACTCATTCATGAATATAGTTGAAAACATATGTAAAATCTTGACTTGTTAAACTAAATATTGGTTAGGCATTTACCGTTTCACCTTCTTTCAAAGCGATAAAATAAACATCATCTAACTGCGGTTCAGCATTTTCAAAATCAGCTGCAGGTTTTTCTGACGAGTGCACCCGAATATTTAGTGTATTGTCTTGATTGTAGTTAGATGATAAAATATTATACATTGCTTCCATCGATTCTAATTCTTCTCGATCGATCACCTTGGTCCATATTTTACCTTCTATTTCAGCAGTTGCTTCCATTGGAGTTGTATGTTTTAAAATACGTCCACCATTTAAAATCGCCATTTCATTACAAAGTTCTTTAACGTCTTCGACTATATGTGTAGAAAAGATGACTGTACTATTAGTCCCTACTTCTCGAAGAACGTTTAAAAAACGATGGCGTTCTGCCGGATCAAGGCCTGCTGTAGGCTCATCAACTATAATTAGTTTTGGATTATTTAATAGCAATTGGGCGATACCAAAACGCTGTTTCATACCACCAGAATACCCAGCTACATTTTTCTTCCTGACATCGTAAAGGTTAGTAATTTCAAGTACCTCCTTAACCAAAGCCTGTCTATCAGACTTTGTCTTCACCCCTTTTAATGTCGCAAAATAATCCAACAAGGCCTCAGCCGACATTTTAGGATACACACCAAAGGTTTGGGGTAGATAACCCAACACTTTTCTCAATGACATTTTATCTTCTAATACATTGATATCACCAAAAGTAATGGAGCCTTCATCTGGACTCTGAAGGGTAGCAATAGTTCTCATTAAAGATGATTTACCCGCTCCGTTTGGGCCAAGTAACCCAAACATTCCAGCTCCAATTTCAATATTTACATTGTCGATTGCTTTTACCCCGTTTCCGTAAGTCTTGGTGAGATCTTTGATGATAAGTTTCATATATATTTTGGAATTAATTTAGTTAGTTTTAAAATATCTGCCTTAGAAATTTGTTATTGGACTTCCATGAGCTTGTTTTGTTACAATAAAATCAATTTATTTTAACCAGGTTTGAAAGTCAAACTGGAAAATCATCTTAGAAGCTTTAAATGTGTACCCTATATTATTTTGAAAATTCATTTTTACAGATGAAAAAGATTTTTACCTTCGCCACAACAATGAAGAAGCGTTAGCTCAGCTGGTTCAGAGCACTGCCTTGACAGGGCAGGGGTCGTTGGTTCGAATCCAATACGCTTCACATCAAGCAGAATCCTCAGGGTGGTAAGCCTTGAGGGTTTTTATTTTCTACAGTAGCGAACTGACTTTGAATCATCACCAGATAACACGATAAGCTTTAAATCATACAATTTTCAAGTATTCTGTGATTGGTTTTTTAATCAGTTCTCGGCCATTTTTGATATCAAAATCCAAGTATTTTTCACCAAAAAAATAAATACTGTTAACAAGAAACTTTAATTTGCTAATAATGAACACTATAGACCAGCAGTAGTATTTAACATAATTTGTAAGTTAAAACTTTCAATTTTAACATAATTTATGCATTTCGTCGATTTTTTAATACTTAAACCGTTTTTTTTAATGCTTTTTGCTTAATATTACTTAAGAGAATAATCAAAAACCTAATGGCTTGTCCTCCCCCAAGCGGACAACCCAGCTAAACTTAACCTAATAATGCGTTTCCCCAAAACAAACGTATTTGTGCTAGTATTGCTCCTGGTAGTAGTTTCAGTTGTATTTGCAGCTAATAACATTACCGCTTTCATCCCTATTTCATTTTTTGAACGTGATATCCAGGCTATAACCGAAGAAACTACCGCGGTAAAAACAATACAGGCTCTTGAAAAAGAAGCTACAGCAGCAATAATGCCAAATCCGTTAATTGCAGTTGCCGATAACATTGTTACTTGCCCAAATAACGGACTCCCTTTGGCAAGATTTTTTCTTTGCGGAACAGGAGATACAAGAGATATTATCACTGGCATTACCGGATCTACTATAAGTTGGCAGCAATTAGACCCAACAAGCTGCGCGGGTGTCACAATCGATGATTGCCCAAATACCAACGTTGCGTGTACTTGGAATACAGTTGGAACAGGTCCCGATTTTACCATTACTGGTCCTGGTGAATTCCAAGTTGTTATCATTACAAATGGCGCTTTGGAACGCTACTATTTTAAAGTGAATAGTAATCCGCTGGATCCTCAAACTATTAAAACCGATCTAATATGCGGAAACGATGGTCAAATTGAAGTAACCAACATTCCCGCTGATTATGAATATAGTCTGAATGATCCTAATGGCACTTATCAAACCTCTCCAATTTTTGACATCACTGCAGCTGGAACCTATAATATTTATGTAAGGCAGCAAAATGCAGGTCCCTCAGCTTGTATTTTTCCAACGCAACCCATAACAATTGAAGAACAGGACATCGACGTAGACATTACTCCTACAAATATTGAATGCAGTGGGGAATTTGGTTCAATCGCCATTCAAATAAACGATGTGCCTGAATTTTACAATTATTCATTATCCTTAGCAGGTACTGTTATCGATACATTTGGGCCTTCCACTAACAATAACTACACATTTGACAATTTAAATGGTGGTACATATGAAGTGTTAGTTACCACCGATGATGGTTGTACTTATAGTGAAACCATCGACATTTCGTCATTATCTACCCTCGATCTAACTGCCTTTGCGACCGAGAGTTTTGGTTGTGGCGGCGCTACAGTCGATATTACCGCAAATGCAACGGGAGGTACGGGTCCATATCAATATTCAATCAACGGAGGCACTTTACAATCATCAAATATTTTACAGGCTACGACTCCTGGAGACCAAACTATTTTGGTGCGGGATGCAAACAATTGTGAAAAAACCATTACCTATAACGTCCCAGATATACTACCTCCGGATATTACCATTGACAACTTTGATAGCAACTGTGCTGGGGCTAACGACGGACAGATCTTAATTACCGTTAACAATAGTAGAGGTTACGAAATAAGTTTTAGCATTGACAATGGTGTAACTTTCCAAAATTCCGGTAATTTTTCGAATCTTGCACCCAACAATTATGATGTCGTCATTAGATATCGCTCAGGTACTTTTGAATGCGATATCACCAGTACAGAAGCAGTAAACTCCGCCACTAGTTTAGTAGGTTATAGACAAATTGATGTGGAAGCGACTTGTACTACAGGTGCGACTGTATCGTTTACAGGTGTTGCAGGTGGTCAAGCTCCATACTTTTTTGACCTTGGAAGTGGATTTTTAACCAACCCAATATTTACGAATGTAAGCCCAGGGTCATATACTCCTAGAATACGAGATAGTAATGGCTGTGTCTTAGTTTTAGCACAATTAAATATAGCATCCCCTAACGCGCCTGACGATCTTCAATTCGCGATTGCCAGTGTCGATTGTGCCGCAGGTACTGTAAACGTAGAAGTGACCTCAACTGGAGGTGGTACTAATCTCACTTATGAGATTACCGCTCCCGCAAGTGTAGGACCAAGCCAAACCACTCCGACTGTACGATTCGATGGCCTTGCTCTTGGAAGTTATACCTTTCAAGTAACCGATAATGACAGTGGTTGTAGCTATCAGGAGAGTTATGCGATAACTGATATTAGTTCAATTACCACAAGTGGTCAGCTAGTTCAAAACGTTCAATGTTTAGGAGAAAGCCAGGGTGTTATCAGATTTTCCGTAAGCGGTTTCGACAATACCTATAGCTATACTATTGACACGCCCACTCCAACGGCAGGGAATAATGTAAATAACACTTCTTTAGATTTTACCGGCTTACCAGCAGGGACCTACACTTTACAAATCACTGATGACGATACTTCGTGTACTGACTCAGCTATAGTAACGGTAGATGCTCCTTCAGCGGCATTAGATCTCACTATTGATGTCGATGCAATGGATTGCGGAAACAACAATCGGGGTCGTGTAATTGGCCAAGGAATTGACGGATGGGGTGGTTATCAATATCGACTTACGCAACCGGATGCAACAACGATTCCTGCTTCAGGAGACTTTAGAAACAACCGTAGTTTTGGTAACTTATCACAAAGTGGTGAGTACATCTTAGAAGTGCAGGATGCAAACGGATGTGTCGTAGAGCAGCGATTTACCTTGACTCCAGTCGATCTTCCGGTACTTAATAACATTTCTGCACCAGCAGATTTTTGTTTTATCTCAGGTACAGGTGCCTCAATAACGGTGGAAGTACAAACCGGAACAGGAACCGCCCCCTTTGAGTATAGTATTAATGGTGATACCCCTCAAGCGTTACCAACCTTTACCGGTTTAAATCCCGGAACTTATACCATCGAGGTGATTGATGCGAATGGTTGTACTGATGATATTGTAATAGATATCGAAAGACCATTAAGTGTTGTTGCATTTATAAGTGCCGACTTAAGATGTGGAATTCCAAGTCCCATCGCTGCAGAAATAACTATTAATGCAAGTCGCGGTTATTCCCCTTATGGTAATATTGAGGTATTTTTTAACGCTGCCTCTATTGCAAATATTCCTGCAGCGGGATCTAACACCACATTTAATACTTTAAATCCCGGAACCTATGAGTTTGTAGTTACCGATGCTAATGGTTGTACAACCCGAAGTAATGAGGTGATAATAGATCCACTTCCGGTAATATCAGAATTACCCCCTCTAGTAATCGATGCCAGCTGCGGATTAGACAATGGTGCTATTGAAATAAGACCAGACCCCACTAGCGGTGCAGGCCCTTTTTTATATAGTTTAGATGATGGTATTAACCCCCCAACACCTTTTACCGGTCAATCACTATATCCAGGTTTAGCAGCAGGGAATTATTCATATACCATACGAGATTCCAAAGACTGTGAATCGACTTTTAATGTGACGATTAACACCACCCCTGCTCTAACGGCAAGTACTTCCAGTTTAGATGAAACCTGTAGTGGTGGCACAATTAATCAGGGTAGTATTCAAGTAACGGCCATTGATGGTGTCGGACCTTACACTTTTGAACTATTTGATGCGCTGACCAGTAATTCCACTGGAACCATTCTAGGACCATCAGCCGGACCTGAAACCTTCCCAGTTGATTTTGGTTCTTATTTTGTAGTGGTGACAGATTCTAATGGTTGTAGCTTTACGACAACACCTGATCTTATAAATGATCCCGGTGACGTAACGCTCAATTACACTCCACCACCAAATATAGATTGTACCAATACCGGTACTGCCTATGAAGTAACTATTGTTGGTGGGGGGACCGGACCAAACCCAGGGTGTTTTCAAATAGGTTTAGCAGGTGGCCCATTAGGTGCTCCAAACGCTTTACCAGCTCCTAGTGGTGGCGCTTGTGAACGTAATCACAGTTTTGCAGGTATCGTCACAGGTTCGGGAAGTTATGTGGTTGAGATTCTGGATGAAACAACAGGCTGTCGTTATTTTGAAGAAATCATAATTCCTGAACCGAACGACCTTAATATTATTACAGACCCCTCGACAACACCCGTTTGCGAGGGAGAAACCACTGGCACACTAAATTTTACGGTAAATGATTATACAGGAAACGAATTAACTATTACAGTATTAAATACTGATACCAATGCTGTGGTTTCTGCAGCCAATGCAATTCCCGTTCCTAATGGAACTGGGGTCGGAACCGCACCATTTACTTTTTCTCCTGCACCTTATATCAATAATTTACCAATAGGAAATTATCAAATTTTAGTTGAAGAAACTGATCCAACTTCCACTCGATGTGGAGCTTCAGATACTTTTAGCATAAATGCCAATCCGCCCTTGCAGTTAAGTCAATTGACCAATATAAATGCCGGTTGTACATTTAATGCCCAAGTGGTTATACAAGGAACTGGAGGTTCTGGCACTGGTTATGAATATCATTTTGTTCCTGACCTGACACCAGGTAATACCACGGACGATAATCCTGTTCCAGCTGATTATGCAGCAACCAATAATGAAATTGAACTTGATCCTGCAAGTGCCTTAAATTGGGATGCCTGGGTACGTGACAGTAATGGTTGTGAGACCAAAATTGATATTGTAATTGCGATCGATCCACAACCAGTGGTTGATGATATTACCATCATAAATCAGTGTAGTCCAACAAATAATACCTATGATGTCGAAATACAAATAGACCCCGTTGTATTAGCTTCGCTTACAGCACCAATTACCTATGCTATTATTCCCCAAGGGTTGCCAACTACCTCGATAACCTATACAAACAGTCGCTTTTTTAATGGTATAAGCCCCGGTGATTATACTGCTATTGTTAAAGATGGTAAAGGATGTGTTTCTCCTGAAGATTTTACCTTGAATCCGGTATTAAGAATTACTGCTGAATTTAGCACGTTACCAACATGTAATGATAATGATGGCGAGATTACGGTTAACATTCAACAAAGCTCAGGTCTTACCAACCTGACATTCACCTTAGATGACGGAGTAAACCCTCCCGTAATCCAAAATGGAAATAACGTTTTTACCAATTTGGCTCCAGGTAGTTATACCATAGACGTTGTTGATAATGAAACAACTTGCCCAGCTTCTACTTCAGTCAATCTCGACCCAAGGGTTATTCCGGTAATCACTAGCTTAAATAAGACAGATATAAGTTGTAATAATGCTGATGACGGTACTTTTACAGTTGAACTAGATGGAGCTTCGGTTGGTATTGGTGCCGACCCATTTACGTATATTCTATATAGAGGTAATATCCCCCTAGGCGGACCATATCCTGCTGAAGTGGCCAACCAAACTTCAAACATTTTTGAAAATTTAGATCCTGATACGTATACAGTTCGTGTAGTTTCAAATCAAGGATGCGATGTCGTACGTTCAGAAACTATTATTGAGCCACCTGCTTTCGTAATATCTGCATCCAATACGACATTTAGCTGTAATCCACTAAATAACAGTTTTAGCACTGCTCAAATTACGGTTTTCCCTAACGGTACTCAAAGCACAAACCCCGCAGATAATACAGGAACAGGACCTTACAGCTATAGCATTGATGGAGGCATCACATTTCAAAACAGCAGCACTTTTGAAATTGTAGATAATGGCTCATCACAAACATTTACTATAGTCGCTAGGGATGTCAATGGTTGTATTTCAACACCGATACCTGATATAACAATCGATCCTCCAAACGTACTAGATATTCAAACTTTAGTCGTTAATGGAATTACCTGTAGTAGCGACCCATTGAATCCCAATCCTGCCGTAGTAAATATCCGTGTTGCTTCAGGTGGCGGAGGTGATTACATTTTTTATTTAATGCCGATAACGGCCATTGGCACTCAAAATACCGCAGTAGGTGTAGATAATGCCAATTTCAACATCAGTATTCCCGGTGATTATCTTTTTGCCGTTGAAGATGAACTTGGTGGGGGTTGTCGTTATTTCTCTGAAATTGTTACCATTGATCCTTACGATACTATTGAGGCAGATATATCAAATCCGACTTCAGTATGCTTTACCGCTCCTAATCCTTTGGCTGATAATACCGGTACTGTAGACCTTAATGTAAGCGGATATACAGGAACCTACAACTATGAAGTATTTTTGGAAAATGGAACTTCAACAGGAATTATTGGTTCAGGTGATACCACAACTGGTGCTACCAACGTAACCAACTTACCCGGCGCGAATATTTATATTGAGGTAGTAGCAACTGGTATTCCCTTTTGTCCTGCTCGTTCAAACACGATAACGATCCCAAAGCCTGACGATCCGTTAAGTTTTACTGCCGAAGAAACAGCCAATGTAACATGTAGTAATGATAAAGGAGTCCTAGTACTTACTCCTTCAGGTGGCTGGGGTAATCATGAGTTCGAAGTCATAAATACCACAACTGGTGTTACCATACAAACTTTTAGCAGCAACCGTATTCTAACAGGATTATCAGCAGGTGTGCATCAAATCACGGTCAGAGATAATCAAGATTGCAGGTTTACAGATACTATTAATTTATCAGAACCAACTCCTATTGCAGGAGAGATTGAATTAGTTAATGGATTGTTCTGTCCGGGAGATAATGATGCAATAATTCAGGTAGATGGTGCACTATCCGGAGGTGAGGGATCCTATATTTTTAGGTTAAATCAATTAGATGAAAACGATGCAGTTCTGCAAACAAGCGGACCACAGTCGAACGCCCAGTTTGGAAATTTACCGGCAGGAAATTACTCGATTATTATAAGAGACGGGTGGGAATGCGAACATACCACTCAACCATTTAGGGTACAAGATCCGGAACCACCGCTGGTATTGCTCCGAGAAGCAGTAGCCTTATCATGTGTAGATCCGGCGGAGTTAGAAATAAACGTAACCAATCCGGACCCAGGAGCAGAATATGAATATTTGATTAGTACTGACGATCCAGCAACAGGGATATGGACGGCTATGGGAGCCGGTGTCTTTACCACAATGGTTCCTCAACCCCAGGGCCAATATCGTTACTATATTCGAGAGGTCGGAGCCAGTTCATGCCCTTCGGTAATTACTAATCAGGTACGAGTTGATCCGGTTCCAACCTTAAATGTAATTCCCGATGAAACCAATGCTAACTTAAAATGTGCCGGTGAAGCAACGGCCATTATACGTGCAGAAGCCAATGGAGGTTCAGGCGATTACAGATACCGCCTTTTTGATGCGAGTGCGAACCCTGCAACGGATCCGCCCCTAGCCGGACCACAAGATTCCGGTATTTTTAGAAATTTAGGTGCTGGCAACTATTTTATAGAGGTTGAAAGTAGAGGATGTAGAGAACGTACCACCAATATTCCTGTTGTAGACCCTGTTCCTCTGCAGGCTGAAGAACCACAAATTACTAATGTAAACTGTCCTGGTGGAATGAACGGAAGCATCATTGTAGAAGCATCTGGTGGAACGGGTCCTATTCAATTTGCAATTAGCAATCGTTTAAATGAATTTTTCGATGAAGAGATCCCTGGAACCAATGTATTTAGATTCGATGATTTAGTGGCAGGCACCTATGAAATAATCATACAGGATTCAGTAGGATGCTATATCACCTATACAAGAACAATTTCAGAACCAGCGGCAATAACAAGTACGTTTAGCACGATCCCTGAAAGCTGTTTGGGGGATGATGATGGGGTAATCAGAATACAACTTCAAGGAGGAACACCTCCATATTTTACAACATTAGATCCCAATGATCCTACAAGTTATACTGAAAATCAATTTGAGTTTACCGATTTACGCGGAGACCAAACCTATGAAGTTCATGTGCGTGACTCCCGAAACTGTACTCAAATTGTACCTATTGATCTAGGGGTAGGTATTCCGTTAAATCCTAATCCTTTGGTACGTTATGAATGTACAGGTACCACTTTAATGAATGAAGTAGAAGTAGATGTTGGATCCATTCCGTTAAATGATGTCATGTTTGGTTTAGATGGCGGTAGTTTAGGAAATTCGAATGTCTTTACCCAATTATCTGAAGGAGATCATGAAATCAGAGTGCTACATAGAAACGGTTGCGAGCGGATGGTCAATTTTTCAATTATTACTGCTGATCCTGTTTCGGTAAGTATTGTAGAAACAGGAAATAACGTATTAACTGCCATGGCCAGTGGTGGAGTGCCACCGTATACTTATTACGTTAATGGTGAAGATACAGGAGAAGACAATATAATTATTGTTCCTGAAAATGGCCTTTATGAAGTTAGGGTAGTTGATAGTAATGGTTGTGAAGCTAGCGACCAGATAGACTATTTATTTATCGACGTTGAAATACCGAATTTCTTTAGTCCTAATGGTGATGGCCAAAATGATTTCTGGGCTCCAATTAACCAAGTATCCTTCCCGAATATAGAATCAGAAATTTATGATCGTTATGGGCGGTTACTTAAAACACTAAAGCAAAATGAAAAGTGGGACGGTCGATATGAACGTAATATGAAACCTCTTCCTTCCGGTGATTATTGGTACGTTATTAGACTTAAAGATTTTGACAATCGTGAGTTTACAGGGCATTTCACATTGTTGCGATAAGTTAGACATGAATGAAGTATCTTTACTTAAGTTTTGTTGAAGACAATAAACCAATAGCAATATTACATTCGTATTATAGTTAGTAATGTTAATAGTTTTAATAAGTATTATGAAGAAATTTTTGATTCTCTTATCCTTGATATTGTCTATTTGGACCCATCACAGTTGTAATGAATTTGAAGGTGTTGAAATGGAAGAAAGTATTGCTAGTATGGATGAAGATTCACAAGATGATAATCAAGATGATTCAGATGAATCAACTGATACTCCGGAAGATGGTCCTGACGAAAGTCCAGAAGATCCAAGTGATACTCCAGATGAAAACCCTGATGAAAACCCAGATGACAATACTGACGAAACACCCCAAGATGGACCATTTGTGGTAAATATTGACGAAACTGATTTATCAATATTACCGGAAGATCTGGGAGGAGAGCATACTCCAGTACCGTTAGGTTCTACTTCTTCAAATTTTGGACACTATATATATACGCCCAGCGGATACACTACCAACGGCCCTGATTATCCCCTGATCATTTTTTTACATGGCTGGAATAGTAATTTAGGAAATGAACCTTTATCAAATGTTCTAAATAGTGGCCCACCGAAACTTATCAATCAGCGTAAATGGAATCCTAGATTTCCTTTTATTGTTGCCTCACCTCAATTAACCACTCAGTTTTGGGCACCTGATCAAATACATCAGTTTATAGAATATCTTTTAGACAACTATCAAATTAACCCAAACAGAATATATCTTACCGGACTAAGTTTAGGCGGAATCGGGTGCTGGTTTTATGCCGGTGAAATTCAAGACAATTATGCTACTGCCATTGTTCCTATTAGTGCTAACGGAGCAGACAGATTGATAACCAATTTGAAGAATATCCCCATCTGGGCTTTTCATGGTGAAAAAGACTTAGCCGTAGATGCTTTTACAAATTATGGTTCAGTGCAAATGGTTCAGGCGATCAATGAAACTTCTCCGGAAATAAGTGCTAGATTAACCGTATATACAGATGTTGGCCATGATGCTTGGTCTAGAACTTATGATGGCACTGGCCAAAATAGTCCACAACTATATGATAAATTTGAAGTGGATTTATATGATTGGATGCTAACGTACAAGAAAGAATAGACTTACCAAAAGCTTGTTATAATAACTCTAAAACACGTTCCAGTTTCATCCCTCTTGACCCTTTTATCAAGATGGTAGCATTTTCAGGCATTTCGAATGCCACTTTTAATGACTCAAAATCATTAAATAGCTTGATGCTATCATTATTAATTTCAATGCTTGCAAACGCATTGCCAATCAAATATGCTCTATCAAATGATAGACCACTGATCCAATCTCCGATGGCCTGATGCTCTTTGGCTGTACTTTCACCTACTTCAAACATATCTCCTAAAATAACCCACTTTTTATCTTCTTTTAGTGTGGAAATATGCTCTAAGGCTGCTTTCATGCTTGTAGGATTCGCATTGTATGCATCTAATATTATAGTATTGCTTCCTTTTTTAATTAACTGAGAACGATTGTTTTTTGGCTCATAAGTTTCGAGTGCATCAACAATTGCATCATCAGTTACATTAAAATAGTTGCCAATGGCAATCGCCGCAGCTATATTCGTAAAATTATATGAACCAATTAGCTTGCTGCTGATTTCTTGGTCGTTGTAGCGGGCAACTACAAAAGGGTCTGCAGTAACTTTTTCAACCTTCACGTCAGCTTTAGCATCTTCGGAAAAAGAATAAGTATTACCACTACTTACTTTTTCAACCATTAGTATATCATCTGCATTATAAAAGAAAAGTTTCCCATAATCTTTAATGTAATGATACATTTCACTTTTTCCTTTAATGACTCCTTCAAAACCACCAAAGCCTTCTAGATGCGCTTTCCCAAAATTGGTGATATAACCATAATCCGGTTTCGCTATACTACACAAAAACGCAATCTCTTTTTGATGATTTGCTCCCATTTCTACCACTCCGAACTCAGTTTGTTCATTCATAGATAAAAGAGTAAGAGGCACTCCAATATGATTATTCAAGTTACCAATAGTAGCAGCGAGGTTAAACTTTTTTGACAGCACGGCCGCAATTAGCTCCTTCGTAGTAGTTTTACCATTACTACCTGTTAGCGCTAATATGGGTATTTTCAAATAATCACGATGAAAAGTTGCTAATTGTTGAAGCGATTCCAGTACATTATTAACCAATACAAAGTCTTTATTGGTATTAAAAGATTCTTCGTCTATTATGCAATAAGCCGCACCACTATTTAATGCTTCTTCAGCAAACTCATTGCCATTGAAGTTTTCCCCTTTTAATGCAAAAAACAGTTGTCCCTTTTTAATCTTTCGCGTATCGGTACAGACTCCGGTAGATGCTAAGAACAGTTTATGAATATCTTGAACAGTCATGTGACAAACTTATAATTATGGTCAAAAATAAAAAAGCCTTTCGTTAAGAAAGGCTTTTCATAATTATTTATAAAAGACTAGTGTCGTGCTCTTTTTGCGCTTTGTTTTGACTTAGAACCAACTCTTGACATTGCACATCTAAATCCAATATAGTCTGTTGCCATATACTGTGGCAAGTAACGACGCTGTGCAGGATCTAGCCAGTATGCTCTATCTCTCCAAGATCCTCCTTTGTATACACGTGTTTCGTTGTTAATTAAAGATGTACGCTTGTCAGAAGAATCGTATTCTCTAACTAAGTTTCCTTCTTCATCTACCTCAACTTTATGCTTTGGTGAATTGTACATTTTATCATTACTAGCATCTTCTCCCTCTACTTCCTCTTCTGCAAATTGCTCAAAGAATTGTCTTGTAGAACGCGTATCACCATCACGATAATCACGGTTATCTGAACTATCGAAATTAGTTCTTAAATACGTATCTTTATCATCAACCGCAACGGTTGAGATTTCACCAGGAAGGTTTCTTGCTACAATTCGACCATTTGGCAACGTATCATATACAATAGCATCCGGATTAATCACTACGACTTTACCTTCTTCATCAATTTGATTTTTAGTATATACATTACCACGGTAGTAATTGAAGTCATTTGCCTCATCATCAACAATTGGTCGATATACATCAGCAACCCATTCTGCAACGTTACCTGCCATATCATATAATCCAAAATCATTTGGCGCATATGATTTTACAGCTACGGTAATGTCACCACCATCGTCAGACCATCCTGCAATTCCACCATAGTCACCTTTACCTTGCTTAAAGTTTGCAAGCTGATCTCCTTTGATTTGGCGTTTGGCCGTTCTAGTATAATCACCATCCCAAGGATATTTCTTTCTACCCCTGTAATTGTTATATTCTCTCACTCCTACTAAAGCAATTGCAGCATATTCCCATTCTGCCTCTGTTGGCAAACGGTACTCTGGTAAAATAAGACCAGAGCTACGACGTGCATATACGTTTGTACTATCTTTTGAGCTTTTTTGTTTTCCTTGAACCGAATCGATCTTACCACCATATGCCATATCTGGGGCATTTAGATAAGTTTCAGTACTGAAAGTACTATTAGCATCAACTCCTGCGATCTTTGTATCTTGGGCAATATAGCCTTCACGTTCTAGAACATACTCGTTTACACGATCTGTTCTCCACTTACTAAACTGAGTCGCTTGTACCCAGTTTACACCAACTACAGGATATTCTCCATAAGCTGGGTGACGTAGATAGTTAGAGGTCATGGTTTCATTATAACCAAGTCTATTGCGCCATACAAGTGTATCAGGCAAAGCTCCAAGATAAATCTGGCGATAGTTTGGATTGTCGATTGGGAATACCATTTTAATCCAATCTAAATACTCTAAATACATTTTGTTGGTCACCTCGGTTTCATCCATATAAAATGACTGAACGTGCTGCTTATTTGGAGTGTTGTTCCAATCATGCATGACGTCATCTTGCACTTTACCCATGGTGAACGTACCACCTTCAATAAAAACTAGGCCTGGTCCTGTTTCCTGCTCCTTAAAATCAGAATTGTACTGAAAACCACCATTTTTGTCGTTGATAGACCATCCGGTAGCACGCGATGTGTTTTTTCCACCAGAGGATTTTTTACAACCAACAAACGAAAGGGAAATCGCCATTAGCATTAACAAGCTAGACTTGTAAGTAAGTTTTTTCATAACTAAGATTTGGTTCTTCTTTATTAAAGCACGCAAGTTAGCAATAACGTGCAAAATGTCAAGTTTTTTTAGTTGTTACCACATATACTTGACTAAAAATCAGTATAACTGACATTTAGTGCGTAATATTAACGAAGGATTATGAATATTATTTTATGTACTTGGCATAAAAATTTCATCTAACGACGTCTGGTTGCTTTTATCGGTAACGAACCTCTTTTATTCTAAAAGTGGTCTTTTTGTTTCATTACTATTTATATAAAAAGAAAGTCTTGATTTACCCTACCTAGTTTTTTGTTATTTCTGTAAAATTGATGGTTTTCACTTTTTCTGAAAGACTTGTTAAAAGAATTCGACCAATGGATATAACAATACCATTAAAAGAGCGTTAATTAACAAGATTGGATGCACTTGCTGTATTTCAATTAAAAGTTATATTTGCTCAAATTTGCACAGCGGTTACTTATGAAAAACTTTATCTGCACCTTACTTATAGCACTTACTACCTTTAATTTAAGTGCTCAGGATGATACACGAGTTATAACAACAGCAGTACCTTTTTTGCTTATTACACCTGATGCCCGCTCAGCGGGAATGGGAGAACTTGGAGTTAGTACGTCTCCTGATGCGTATTCACAACAATGGAATCCGGCAAAGTACGCTTTCGCGACTCAAGAATACGGAATTGGTATAAGCTACACACCTTACTTAAGTGACCTCGTAGATGATATTTTCTTAGGAAACATTACGTTTTACAACAAACTAAATGAACAAAGTGCTTGGGCGGCAAGTTTTAAATTTTTTAGTCTAGGTGATATTGAATTTAATAGCTTAGTTGGCAATGATGTGGTAAGTCAGGGCGTTCAACAACCTAATGAATTAGCGGTAGATTTATCGTACTCGTTAAAGCTGAGTGAAACCTTTTCCATGGCAATTGCAGGACGTTACTTAAATAGTAATTTACGATTACAAGAAGGCGGAAATGAAATTGGAGGCCGTGGTACTGTAGGTGTCGATGTAGCCGGTTTTTACCAATCTAGAGAACAGGCATACAGTAAATTTGACGGACGTTGGAGGGCAGGATTTAATTTTTCAAACATCGGACCTAAGCTCACCTATGATGAAGGAGGTCAGGAAAACTTTATTCCTTCTAATATGAGACTAGGTGGTGGATTTGATTTTATTTTTGATGCCGATAATACCTTATCGATTAATACAGAATTTAATAAACTTCTAGTCCCTACTCCTCCTGTAAGAGATGATTCAGGTAATATTATCGAAGGGCAGGATGATGATGTAAGTTTCTTTCAGGGTATTTTCCAATCTTTTGGTGACGCACCAGGAGGATTTAGTGAAGAGCTAAAAGAATTTACATGGGCCTTAGGTGTTGAGTATACCTACCTGGATTCATTTGCTGTACGTACCGGATATTTTAACGAAAGTGACGAAAAAGGATCAAGAAAGTACGCTACTTTGGGCGCAGGTTTCACCTACAACTCTTTAGATATTGACATTTCATATCTGTTTTCTACTTCGCAAGTAAGAAACCCTTTGGAAAACACGCTACGTTTTTCGCTAACCTTTAATTTAGGTGATACTTTTGACCAATAATCCTTACTTTTAAGGATGCAAGAAGTTAAACTGAGTTCCACCATAAAGGTATTCGATAACTTTGACGAATTAGATGGAGATGATTCATCTTTGATGAGTTTGGCTATCGAAGTACGTGATACAGCTTACGCTCCCTATTCTACTTTTAAGGTTGGTGCTGCTATTCTCCTTGAAAATGGAGAAATAATAACTGGCACAAATCAAGAAAATGCAGCATATCCTTCAGGCCTATGCGCTGAGCGTGTTGCAATTTTTTATGCTGGCGCCCAATATCCTGGAGTTGCCATAAA
The DNA here is from genome assembly GCF_046524175.1 of Spongiivirga sp. MCCC 1A20706. Taxonomy (NCBI): domain Bacteria; kingdom Pseudomonadati; phylum Bacteroidota; class Flavobacteriia; order Flavobacteriales; family Flavobacteriaceae; genus Spongiivirga; species Spongiivirga sp. MCCC 1A20706. The sequence continues at coordinate 11,795 of NZ_JBEFZF010000004.1, read as the reverse complement.
GAAAATTGCTATTACTGCGGCCGCAAGCGATGGCTCCAGTACTGAACCCGTATCTTCCTGTGGTGCATGTAGACAAAGTATCGCTGAATACGAACAAAAACAAAAAACACCTATTGAAATGCTTTTCATGGGGGAGACCGGAAAAGTAATCAAAACCGCATCGCTACTAGATTTACTTCCGTTAGCCTTTGGAGCAGATTATTTAAAGTAGCTTAATAAAAATTAGATAATTTTTGTAAATACTAAATGGGAACCTAGAAATTTCGGAACCTTAAGCTACCTCTCTAAACGTTAAAGTAAAAAACTACTCAAAAGTAAAATTGATAAAAATACCTCTTGTCGCCATTTTGGTAATATTACCGGTCCATGGACTATTGGCATCAGCATCCGGTACCAATTCGTTATTTAGTGCAAAAACCCCACGAATAGAAGGTGTGAATTTGAAATAATACAAATAAAAGTCAATTCCAAAACCAAGTTCGTAATAATATGTACTCTCTTTCATTCGGAAATTACCGCTGCGGTTATCATCAGGGTTATCTTCATTACTTGAAAGATTTACGGATGTGGAAACACCACCGACGATAAATGGCTTGAAGTTATTAACCCGTTTAGTACTTATTTTCAAAAGTAACGGAAAGTGAATATAGGTAGACTTCACCTCTCTTAAAATATCACGCTGCTCAGTAAATCCAGGGAAAAACAGGTCTCGTTGCGTATAGTATAAACCAGGTTCAAAGCGAATGTCGAAATAATCATTAAGCCTAACTTCTCCTACGAGACCAACATTAAAACCGATGCTTTTATTGACCAAAATATCTTCCGCCTGTCCTTCTTCATAATTAAATTTGAAATCATATTGATTGAAACCTAAGTAATAACCCCAACTAAGCAAGTCTTTGTCTTTATTTTCAAGATTGATAATCTGGTCCCGCAAAAACTGAGCTGATACGGCTTGAACACCAAGAAAAAACAATGCAAAAAGAAACAATCTACTCATAAAGCTATTTTGAAGCGGTATATATGGTGGCAACACCAAATGTCTGTGGCTTATTTTCAATAGCTATAAACCCAATTTTTTGCAAAATATTGTTGAAAGCTTCTCCATGGGGAAATGCCGCAGCTGATTTTGACAGATAAGTATATGCCGTTTTATCTTTAGAAAACAATTTCCCTACTGTCGGTAAAACTAGTTTAGAATGTAAGTAATAACCCTGTTTAAAGGGTGTTTTAGTAGGTACTGATGTTTCTAAAATCACCAACCTTCCTTTGGGTTTTAAAACTCTTAAAATTTCTTTTAAACCTTTCTCTAAATTTTCAAAATTACGCACTCCAAAAGCTACTGTAATTGCATCAAAACTGTTATCCTTAAAAGGCATTTGTTCACTATCACCAATAATCATCTCAATCTTTTCACTCAAACCCTCTTGAGCAATTTTTTGTTTCCCTACTTCTAGCATTCCTGGTGAGATATCTAAACCTACAAGCTTCGTAGCTCCGGTTTCTACCATGTTTATAATTAGGTCGCCAGTTCCGGTTGCAATATCAAGTATGCTTTCTGGGTTTATTTCTTTTACCAAAGCAACCACCTTCTTGCGCCATTTAACATCTATACCAAACGAGATAACACGATTCAACCCGTCATACTTATCCGAAATAGTATCAAACATCTCGGTCACTTGTTCCTTTTTACTGCTATCTGAATCGTTATATGGAGTAATTGATGAAGACATAGATTTTTTTTTGCAAATATACATTCAAATTGAAGTACATGCTTTAAATCAAAGCTTATTCCACATCAAAAAGATGAGAAAAACGACCTTAGCTTCCCACTTCTATTAATTCGTTTAAATAGAAAACATCACCTTAGATCGGAATCTCTATATCAAAAACTGTTTTTTAGCGTATATTTGTCCCCTCTTTCTATTTTAAATATGGTAAAGGACATCAAACTAACCATGCCAAAAGTGTATTACTTTTTCACCCCCTAAACAACTGTTTATAACAATACCGTAAATGAAAATTATTATAGCCGGTGCAGGTGAGGTTGGTTTCCATTTGGCAAAACTACTATCATTTGAGTCGCAAAATATAACCCTCATCGATCAAGATAAAGAAAGCTTGACTTATGCAGATACGCATCTTGACATTAAGGTTGTTAAAGGCGACGCTACCTCCATTAACGTTTTAAATGAATCACAAATTGGATCTTCTGATTTGATGATTGCCGTTACCTCCTCAGAAACATCGAATATCACCATTTGTTTATTGGCCAAACAACTGGGTTGCAAACGAACTATTGCGCGTATTTCCAATACGGAGTTCATCGAACATAAAGATGATCTCAAATTTACTAGTATGGGTATCGATGAGCTTATTTCTCCAGAGGAGTTAGCCGCTGATGAAATTCATCTATTATTAGAGCAAGCTGGATTTAGCGACACTTATGAATTCGAAGACGGTGCACTTACCATGATTGGTACTAGACTTAAACGTGGAGCACCTTTTATTGGCAAATCCGTAAAGGAAGTGGCCAATATTTTCCCTGATTTCGCTTTTATGCCTATTGCCTTGCAACGAAAGGGAACTCAGTATACCTTAATCCCTAGAGGAGATACCCAATTTAAGGATGGTGATAATGCGTATTTTATTACTTGTAAAAATGGTGTTGACCAGCTTTATAAACTTACAGGAAGAGAAAAAGAAGACATCAAAAATGTAATGATCTTAGGGGGTAGTAAAGTAGGCTACAAAACAGCACGGGATCTTTGTGCAAACAAATTTAATGTAAAGCTTATTGAAAAAAACAAAACGAAAGCATTTGATATTGCTGAAGACCTCCCCAATGCACTTGTCATTAATGGTGATGGTCGTAATGTAGAGCTGCTTGAAGAAGAAGACATTGATGAAATGGATGCTTTTATTTCCGTTACCGGAAATTCAGAAACCAATATTATGTCTTGCCTAGTTGCAAAGTCTCGTAATATTAAAAAGACAATAGCGCTTGTTGAAAATATGGACTATTTTCAACTTTCTCACTCCATTGGTATCGACACATTGATCAATAAAAAACTACTTGCCGCCAACAATATTTTCAGGCACATACGCCGAGGAGAAGTCGTTGCTTTAACAAAGCTTAATAATATGAATGCTGAGATTTTGGAGTTTATTGTAAATCCAGGTTCTAAAATTACAGGCAAGAAAATCAAAGATTTAGAATTTCCCCGCTCGGCAATTATTGGGGGCGTAGTAAGAAATGACGAAGGCATTATTGCACTTGGAAACTTCGAGATTCAAGTAGGTGACAAAGTAGTGGTTTGTTGCTTACCCCGATCGATTAAAAAAGTCGAAAACATGTTTTTTTAGAATTTCATGAAACGGCTTAACTACAAGATCATATTTCATTTAATGGGGCTGCTTTTATTGTGTAATGGCGGATTTATGCTTGTCGCTGCTATTATCAGCCGCATTTATAAAGATGGCGTAACGCTCGAAATTACCTTGGCAGGTTTAGCAACCTTATTTGCAGGTATCTTGTTAATGTTTACCACTAGAGACCATAAAAAGGAAATCAAAAAACGTGAAGGATATATCGTTGTTACTTTTGGTTGGATATTTATGTCTCTTTCAGGTACCTTTCCATATATTTTTACAGATGCAATTCCGGGTTTTACAGAGGCCTTTTTTGAAACTATATCAGGTTATACGACCACAGGTGCATCCATTTTAAGTGATATAGAGTCACTTCCAAAAGGCGTTTTATTCTGGCGAAGCATGACACATTGGATAGGCGGTATGGGAATTATAGTTCTTGCAATTGCCATATTACCCTTGCTTGGTATTGGAGGAATGCAACTTTTTGCAGCCGAAGCTCCAGGTCCGGGAGGCGATAAACTTCATCCTAGAATTACGGATACCGCGAAACGTTTGTGGCTTATTTATGTTGGTTACACAGCGGCTGAAACTATTTTATTGCAAGTAGCTGGAATGGACTTTTTTGATGCCATCAATCACGCCCTAAGCACCTTGAGCACTGGCGGATTTTCAACCAAAAATACTAGCGTCGCACACTGGAATGATAATCCTGCTATACAATATATTATTATGATATTTATGTTCTTAGCAGGAACCAATTTCGTTTTAAGTTACTTTGCTTTTAAAGGAAAAGTCCAAAAAATTATCAAGGATCAAGAATTTAAATTTTATTTCTTTTTTATCGCAATTGGAACTTTAGTAGCTTCATTGGTTATTTATTTCAATGCGGATATATCAGCCTCAACAGTAACGCACCCTCTTGTAAATGGTGAAGGAGAAGGTGCATTTAGACATGCTTTATTTCAAATTCTAGCTGTAGTAACGACAACTGGTTTTGTTACTGCGGATTATACCGCTTGGACACCTTTTCTAACCGTATTTTTCTTTGGATTGATGTTCTTAGGGGGGTCAGCAGGGTCAACCGCGGGTGGGGTTAAGGTGGTAAGACATATGCTAATGATTAAAAATGGATTGTTAGAATTTAAGCGTACTCTGCACCCCAATGCTATTATCCCTGTGCGCTATAATGGTAAAAGCGTATCTCAAGAAATTGTCTACAACATTCTAGGTTTTTTTATTTTATACATGCTGTTGTTCATTATAGGAGCACTTGTGCTTGGAGTCATGGGGCTTGATTTTGAGACAGCCATTGGTGGTGCGGCCTCTTCTCTGGGTAACGTAGGCCCTGCATTTGGACAACTAGGCCCTGTAGATAATTACAGTGTTTTGCCTTCGGCGGGCAAATGGTGGTGTGCATTTTTAATGCTTCTTGGGCGACTTGAATTGTTTACCGTATTGATCCTACTAACACCTATTTTTTGGAGAAATCGATAATAAAAAACGCCCTAAATAATTAGGACGCCTTTTATTATCATTTTTAGTGATGAATAATTGTTTAGTGCAACACTTCCTTTATTCTTCTTATTGCTTCTTTTAGCTCTTCTACTGAAGCGGCGTAGGAAATACGAATGTTATTAGGTGCGCCAAACGCGTCACCAGTCACAGTAGCAACATTAGCCTCTTCCAATATAAACATCGCAAAATCTGATGCGTTATTGATTTCATGGCCTTTCAAGGTTTTTCCAAAATAATAGGAAATATCTGGAAAAACATAAAAAGCTCCCTCAGGTTCATTAACCTTAAATCCCGAGATTTCTGCCAATAAACCTAACACCATATCGCGACGACTTCTAAACTCATCTACCATATATTGTATACGGCTTACAGGTTCACTAACCGCTGTAATAGTAGCCCGTTGAGCAATACAGTTTGCACCAGAAGTAATTTGACCTTGCATTTTGGTACATGCCTTTGCGATCCACTCAGGAGCACCAATATAACCTATTCTCCACCCTGTCATGGCAAAAGCTTTGGCTACTCCATTTATCGTAATCGTACGATCATACATTTCAGGAATTCTAGCGAAGCTAAAACCTGGATGTCCGTAATTAATATGCTCATAAATCTCATCAGATAATATGAAAATATCTGGATGTTCTTCAAGTACTTTTGCTAATGCCCGATACTCTGCCTCGCTATATACACTACCACTTGGATTGTTAGGTGAATTAAAGAAAATCATCTTCGTTTTCGGAGTTATAGCTGCCTCTAATTGTTCTGGAGTAATCTTAAAATCGGTATCTATAGTACTTGGTATTTCAATAAAATTAGCCTCCGCCAACGTGGCAATTGCCGAGTAGCTCACCCAATATGGTGCAGGTAATAATACGTCGTCTCCAGGATTCAAAAGTACTTGAGCCACATTTGCAATTGACTGCTTTGCCCCAGTACTTACAACAATTTGAGATGGCTTGTAGGTAAGTTGATTATCCCTTTTAAACTTAAGACAAATAGCCTCCTTCAACTCTGCATAACCATCAACCGGAGTATAGGAGTTATAGTTATCATTAATTGCCTGAATTGCCGCTTCTTTTATGAAATCAGGGGTATTAAAGTCCGGTTCCCCCAAACTTAAACCAATAATATCTTTTCCTTGATTTCTTAATTCTCTTGCCTTAGCGGCCATTGCCAAAGTTTGAGAGGTTGGTAAGCTGTTAATTCTATCCGAAAGTGGATTTTTTGCTTCAACTAACATTGTAAAAAGTACTTAAGTGTTGTTTTATGCCAGTGCCGGCTTCATGCCCATTTCCTTCAAATGCTTAAAGTGCGCAATGATCGCCTTCCTGGTCGTTTTATACTCGATGTATGGCAAATTAAATTCCTTTGCCGTTTCTTTTACAATTTTAGAGATCTTCGTGTAATGAACATGACTAATATGTGGGAAAATATGATGCTCAACCTGATGGTTTAGTCCACCTGTAAACCAATTAACAATTTTATTCTTTGTAGAAAAATTAGCCGTAGTAAACAGCTGATGTATAGCCCACGTATTTTTCATAGTACCCGATTCATCAGGCAACGGCATTGCGGTGTCTTCTACCACATGAGCTAACTGAAATACGATGCTTAAAATTAATCCGGCAACATAATGCATTACAAAGAAACCAAGAAGAACTTTCCACCAAGCAACATCAATAAAAATTAACGGTAATACAATCCATACTGTTAAGTATATCAATTTGGTAATCACCAAAACACTCCATTGTTTTACAGGGCTTTGAATTTTACCATAAGACAAATTACGTTTCAGGTATCTGCGCATCTGCATAAAATCAGTTGTAATTGCCCAATTGAATGTTAACAGACCATAAAGTAATACCGAATAATAGTGTTGAAATTTATGATGCTTGTACCATTTTGCATGCTTAGAAAAACGCAGTACACGGCCTGCCTCTAAATCTTCATCGTGACCATGAATATTAGTATATGTATGATGTAAAACATTGTGCTGTACTTGCCAATTGTATACATTCCCCGCCAAAATATAAATGGATGAACCCATTAATTTATTTACCCATTTTTTGGTCGAGAATGAACCGTGATTTCCATCATGCATTACATTCATACCCAATCCCGCCATACCAACTCCCATAACAACTGTTAGTAACAATTGTGCCCAATTAGGCATATTTATGGTTAACAGCACGAAATACGGGGCTAAAAAAATTGAAAACATAATGGCAGATTTCAAGTAAAGCTTCCAATTACCTGTACGTTTTATATTGTTATCCTTGAAATAATCATTAACGCGTTTGTTTAAAGTTCTGAAAAACTTTGTTTTATCAGCTCTTGAAAATCTGAGAGATTGTGTATTCATAAGTAAATTTTGTAGTAATAGGATTATATCCTAAAGTTTCAAAACAATTTTCAACAAATATATTGATAATAACTCCGCATAACATGAAAAAAGTATCTTAAAAGAAAAACGAAGCGTTGTATTTTTGTTAAAATTTTAAACGATGCCGACATCTTTAATCACCAAATATTTTCCTCATCTCACTGATGTTCAAATTTCTCATTTTGATCAATTGCAGTCGCTTTATCAAGATTGGAATTTAAAGATTAATGTTGTGAGCCGAAAAGATATTGATGAATTATACCTAAGACATGTACTACACTCTTTAGGGATTGCTAAGTTTATAACCTTTAAAGAAGGTAGCAAAATTTTAGATGTTGGCACCGGTGGTGGTTTTCCCGGGATACCATTGGCCATACTTTTTCCTAAAACACATTTCACTTTAGTTGACTCTATTGGAAAGAAGGTAAAAGTAGTTGAGGAAGTAAAAAAAGGACTAGACCTAGACAATGTGACTGCCATTCATAGTCGTGTAGAAGACATTGATGATACTTTCGATTTTATTGTGAGTCGGGCGGTAGCGGCCATGCCTACTTTTGTGCGTTGGACCAAAGGGAAGATTGCTAAAAAAAATAATCACGCTATTAAAAATGGCATCGTTTATTTAAAAGGAGGTGATCTAACTGAAGAACTAGCTAGTTTCCCAAAAGCCGAGATCATCAATTTATCGGACTATTTTGAAGAGGATTTTTACGAAACCAAGAAGGTGGTTTATTTACCAGTGAAGGTAAGAAGTTAAAAAGCCATAATAGGCTTATTCTAAGTTAAAATAGCCATGATTTTCTTCAATATACTCCCTCATCAATGCTATATCTTTTTTTGACGTGATATCTGGCACATGTTCTGAAACGGGAATACCAACTACTGATTTAGGGTGATCATTAAGCATATTTAACAAAGCCGTTGGTAATTCTCTTTCATTTCTTGATTTAGTAATCGGGCAGTTAATGACATAGGGTGAGAATAAAGGTCCGTAAAATCGGAAAATATTCATACTTACCCTAAGTTTGCCAAAGGAGTCAACATACTTTTTACTTTTGGTTTCGCTTGGTTTTTCGATGATGTCTTGTAAATAATTCTCTTCATCTAAGGATACTAGTGCAAACTGCTGAATTCTTTCCAAATGAAAATTCAAAGCATCTCTATCGTATGCAATAAATGCGTTGAGTGCTTTAGTATGTAGCAATTTCTTAAATACTTCTTTTGAGTATAGGTTGTCACTATTACATACTGTAAAATATTTACCCTGCAAGTCGGGATACTGTTGAAGGGTTTGTGCAACAGCATCAGCGGTACCTAGAGGCTTTTCCCGTCCTCTGGGAACATATTGTATCGCATAAGTTATTGAAAGGCCTTCAAAACAATCACCATAATGATTGCAAATCAACTTATCTTTTTCGCTAATCACCAAATAGATATTGGTATAGCCACTTTTTTTGGCATTGTACATTAAAAAATCTAGCAGTGGTCGACCTTTTGCAATAGGAATTAAACCCTTGGTCCGTGTATTCGCTTGGGCAGCTAATTGCTTATCTAGACTATCATCAATTGAATTTTTCATCCTCGATGATGCTCCCGCAGCAAGTATGATTAAGTTTTGCCTCATAATCCTTTTCTACACTATTGATACCTGATAAGCATCTTTGGCGCCAGCCTTCTTGATTTCACAAATTACTATGTTAGCCTTACTTTGATCCACTAGTGCAACAATACAACCACCACCGCCTGAACCAACAATTTTAGTACCATAAGCACCGGCGGAAAGCGCAGCTTTGACCATATTATCAATTAAAGGAACCGTAATTTTCAAATGGTCTTTTAACATCCTGTGATGTTCATTCATAAGTACCCCTAAATTAGCAGCATCAATCTCATTTTTTTCAAATATTCTTAGTGCTTCTTGCGTTATTTGATAGTTATTAATTGCTGCATAAAAAATTGGCTGAAGTTGATCTGGTAGGTGGGTTGACAGTTTTTTAACATCTTCTAAGCTAGTGGTAATCGGATTAAAATCGTGATTCCTTTCTTTTATCAGTGAAAATGACTCTTTCCCCTTAGCACTCAAATTACCAAGGGTAGACTGCGTTTCTTTTTTAACCCCAGATTCTCCTATAATTAAGCTACAATTTAGATTTTTCTCTAATCTCTTAAAATTTATATTTCCCGAGGTTTCAATAAAAACAACACCACCTAAAGCAATGGAATACTGATCCATATATCCACCAGAACCATGATGTTCCAATACTTCTGCTTCATAGGCCAACTTCCCAACAAATTGGTCCGTTATAGAATGATCAGCTTCAAAAGCTGTCAATAAAAAGCGAATCCAAGCCACCACCAGTGCTGATGAACTTGATAAACCGGCGTTTATTGGTAAGTCCCCAGAAATTGTTATATCGTACCCCAAGTTGGGAATACATCCATAGCGACGAACAACTCTTAAGCTAGAAGCAAAATAATCATGATGCGTTAAAGGTTGAAATAAACCACCAATATCAATACTTCGCTCTTGACCGATATCTGTCATAGTGATATTGAAAACAGAAGTCTTATTGGGCACAGCTTTTAACTCAACAAATCGATTAATGGCACAAGCAATAACGGGTAAATCGAGATAATCTTGATGATCTCCAAACAAGCAAACTCTACCAGGAGCTTTTATAACAATTTCTTTTTTCAATATGATTGTATAGCTAATATGTATTTTTTATCCAGTTATAAGGCTCCCGTTTTATCCACATACCTCTGGTGAAATCGGGAAAGTTTTGTGGTTGTCCATTATTCTCGATCGACAATTCAGACAAAGGTGTGATTGCACTCCAGGCAGCTGCATCGTATACATCCAGCGGTGGTGCAACATTTTGTTTTGCGCATTCTATAAAAGCGTTCAATACGAAAAAATCCATCCCACCATGACCAGAGCCTTCAGCATATTCGCCATACTTTTTCCAAAGAGGATGATCGTATTGTTGAAGCCATGAATCTGCTTTATCCCATTTATGAGATTCAGATTTTCCTTCAATATATATTCTATTTCCATCAACTTCCCATAACCCATTGCTACCTTGCACTCGAAAGCCAAGTGAATAAGGCCGAGGTAAATTACAATCATGAGTAACTATAATGGTCTCTCCATTAGTAGTTTCTATAGTTGATGTAATCACATCTCCTTGTTTGAACTTTACTTTAGTATTCGGATGATTGTCACCCCCATGTTTCACTATATAGTTATGTAACCCAATACTCTTAGTTGCATTTGATGTGATTGAAGAAAATCTGTTACCCCTATTAACATTGCACATAGCAGCAATAGGACCTACACCGTGCGTGGGATATACATCTGCATTTCTAGAAACCGAATGTTGGGTGCGCCATTTAGATTCTGATATTCCTTTTTCTCCAAACTCTACTCCTTTCCCATAGGCTGTTTTTCCGTCATTCAACTTTACAAACCGAAGATCATGCTGGTAACCACATCTAAAATGTACTAATTCACCAAACACATCTTGTCTTACCATATTCAAGATTGCAAGCACATCCCGTCGATAATTTACATTTTCTAATATCATCAAATGTGTGTCTGTTTCTTCGTGCATATTTACAAGATCCCAACACTCTTCCATTGTGTTGGCAGCCGATACTTCAACCCCAGTATATTTACCTGCTTTCATAGCATCTTTGGCCATGCGTGCATGCCACAACCAAGGTGTAGAAATGATTACTGCATCTACATTTTCTAACTCTAACAAATTTCGATAATCTAAATCATTCTTGCCGAAAACAACTGGTTTTGGGTGTTTGGATTTTTGAATTTTGTTCTGAGCAATATCAATTCTACTCGCATCAATATCACATATAGCTGTTATTAAAATATCATCCCTATTCAGTAAATTATCAAGATGATTTGTTCCTCGAAGGCCAATTCCTATTAAACCAATTTGCAACTTTTGTTTTGCTCTAGTATCTCTAGGAACCACTAAAGTGGGACTAGCTGCAACCGCTATTCCAGCTAGTGTACTTTTTTTAATAAAATTTCTTCGATTGTCTTTGGTCATGACTAGATATTTAGAAGGGAATACTTTCTTAAATGTACTCTAAAGATTTTATATAAATATATATTAAACATATCATCGTAATATTGCTATATTACGATGATATGTTTTTTTCGGTATAAAAGCTTGGTTGGTGTTTAGCCCCATCGTTTTACTGTTAAGAAGTCTACTAAAAGTATTGGAAACGATCGTAAGGTAAAAAACTGGTTTAAGAAATTTATAGTTTTGCCATACTCCCACCACATTCATTCGCGCTTGAGATCGTTATAACATATATGTTTAGATCCATTAGCCTAGAATATAGCGCATAAAAAAAACCCTGACAATTTTATTGTTGTCAGGGTTTTTAAAGAAGGCGGCGACCTACTTTCCCACAAGTGTAGTATCATCGGCGCTAATGGGCTTAACTGCTCTGTTCGGAATGGTAAGAGGTGAGCCCCATTGCTATAACC